>DNMN01000006.1:0-359 GCA_003489395.1 Candidatus Yonathbacteria bacterium
ATAGTAAGGAGGCGTGAGTACTGTGTCATTTTGCGACGACCAATCTCTCCTTCTTCGCTCTGCATCTGCTTTATTTTTGGCGACATCATCGTCAAAAGTTGCATAATAATAGACGCAGTGATGTACGGCCCAACACCGAGCATCACAATAGAAACAGCAGAAAGACCGCCACCAGTAAGGAGGTTCAAAAATCCAAGGGCCTGGTCATTCGCTAGGAGCGAGCCGAGGTTTTGCCCAGCCGCAGCAGGGATAGGAATATTCGCAAGAAGACGAAACAACACAAGCGCAACAAGTACAAAGAGTACGCGACGACGGAGCGTAGAGTCCTCTACAATCATCTTTAGTTTGCGCATCAATGT
>DNMN01000006.1:371-6735 GCA_003489395.1 Candidatus Yonathbacteria bacterium
CCTTTTTTCTCTACGAGAGCGTGCTCAAGGAGAACCTTTGGAGTAACACGATCACCATTTTTGAATTCTAGATTTAGAATTCCGAGATTAAGGACAACGTAATGAGTAAATTCAGTCTTGAACTGATTGCGTGACACACCTTCTCCGCGAAGCTTTGGAAGCTTCTTGATAGTGTCGCGCATCTGAGGACGCTTGCGGTGTCCGGCGCGCGCGTCTTGACCCTTGGTCCCGCGACCAGATGTCTTGCCACGCTTTCCTCCACGTCCAACAACCTTCTTTACGGCGCGTGGTGTTCTTGTTTTTACTTCGTGTGCTTGCATAATAATATTTTAAATTACTTTGATTCTGCGACTGCTTTCACTCCTTTCAAACGAAGTTGCTTTAGAGCCTTTATAGTAGCGCGAGCGTTGTTCAATTTATTCTTTGAGCCAGAAAGAATCTTTGCGCGAACATCCTTGATACCTGCGAGCTCTAGCACGTTTCGCACCGAACTTCCTGCAACCATACCGCGACCTTTTGCGGGCTGGATCATCACTGTTGCTGAAGACTCCTTTGCCTCTACTTCGTGAGGAATCATCATACCGCTCGTGAGAAGAACCTTAATCATATTCTTCTTTGCGTTCTTTGTCGCCTTTTCAATAGCGAGAGCTGTGTCGGATGCCTTGCCGATACCTACACCCACAGAACCTTTGCGGTTTCCTGCAACGAGCGCAACAGAAAATGCGAAACGGCGTCCACCGGCAACCACGCGAGTTACGCGACGAATCTGAATGAGCTTGTTGTCAAACTCTGGCTTCACGCGTTCAAAAGTTCCTCCGCGACCTCCGCGTGATGAACCGCCCTTGCGAGCTCCTGCGCCTGCGCCACCTCGACGAGGAGAACCTGATGCCACGCGACCTTGAGCCGCTCCACGCGCCGGACGAGCAGAAGAAGCGCGCGCTGTTGGCGCCTTTGTTTCTGTTGTCGCTTCTTTTACAATGTTTTCTGTCATAAAATTATTAAAAGTTAGAATACATTTAGAACACTAGCCCGCCTTCACGAGCGCCGTCGGCAAACGCGCGAACACGTCCAGTAAAAATAAATCCACCGCGGTCAAAGACCACAGCAGAAAGCCCTTTTGCCTTTGCGCTTTTTGCAAGAGCTTCTCCAGCCTGCTTTGCGCGCTCTGTTTTCGTCTTGCCTTTAAGTCCCATATCTGAAACAGCAGACAAAGTTACGCCTTTTGTGTCATCAATAATCTGACCATAAATATAACTGTTTGACTTAAAAATAGCGAGACGTGGGCGCTCTGAAGTACCCGACACCTTTGCTCGGATGCGATTGTGACGACGTGTGCGCTGTCCTTTTTTTGTTAATTTAATAGTCATGATGTTATTTGTTACGACCGCTTTGCGGTTTATGCGGACTTCTTACCCTGCTTACGGCGGATGACCTCTGTGCTGTAACGAATACCCTTGCCCTTGTAAGGCTCTGGCTTCTTCTTTGCGCGGATTTGCGCGGCAAACTGCCCAACAGATTCTTTATTAATTGAAGAAATCGTTAGAACATTTTTCTCCTGCAAAACTTTTACATCCTTTGGAATCTCCATAGGAACCTTGTGCGAAAAACCGAGACTGAAAACAAGTGTAGCGCCTTGTGGCTCAACTTTGTAACCCACACCCTCAATGATAAGCTTCTTTACAAAAGCGGTATTTACGCCGGCAACCATATTCACGAGATGTGACGCGTATGTGCCCCATAGCGCGCGGGCTTCCTTTGAGCTGTTTTTTGGTGTAAACGAAATCGTGCTTCCTTCCACCTTAATATCCACTGGACCGGAGAAGTCGCGCGAAAGCTCACCCAAAGGACCTTTCACGGTAAACACCGTGTCAGTGTGAGTGACTGTTGTTCCTTCCGGAATCGTTACGCCTTTTTTTCCAATTCGTGACATATAAGTATTAGTAGAATTATTACCAGATTTTAAAGAGAGCCTCGCCTCCAACGCGACCTTTCTTTGCCTCAGCGCCTGTCATAATGCCTTTTGGCGTAGACATAACCATCAAACCAAAACCATTCTTGATAGGTTTGATTTCATCCGCGCCGAGATAGAAACGGCGTGAAGGCTTTGACATACGAGCCACTTCTGATACACGTGGCGACTTTCCTTCGTATGCAATACCAACTTCAAGAGTTTTCTGAACCTTCTTGCCCTTCTTTGCATAAGAAGTAAGGTATCCCTCTGCAAAGAGAACCTTTGCGATTGCTTCCTTCACATTGGAAAAAGGCATCTCGACAAGGTCTTTGCCGGCTTTACCTCCGTTCTTAATGCGAATAAGCATGTCTGCGATTGGGTCGTGCATAATAGTAGAAATTACCAAGAAGACTTCTTAACTCCAGGAATCTTGCCGTCGTTGGCAAGCTCGCGGAAACAAATACGGCAAAGGTCAAAATCGCGCATATAACCGCGACGACGGCTACAGTTAAAACAACGACGCACAATGCGTGAGCTGAATTTAGGCACCTTGTTGGCGCGCGCGGTTACTGATGTTTTTGCCATGGTTGATTTATTTTGAGCAAAGCGAAATTATAAATCACCACCGAGCACCACTTTTACGTTTTTATAAAAACGTAAAAGTGGTGCTCGGTTGCGAAAAACTCTCGCTTCGCTCGGTTTTTCAGCAATATCGCGCGCAAATTCTTTTGAAGACCTTTGCTTGCGCAATTGTCTTCAAAAGGAGGTGCGCGGATTGCTCAAAAAACCCGTATGAGCATCCTAGCACATGGGGAAATTATGTCAAACGTGTGTATTAGTTCACTACATATGAGAATTTTCTCGGTTCTTTACATAATACTCCTCTGGGGACAGAAATCCAAGAGACGTGTGGGGTCGCACGGTATTGTAGTAGGTCACATATTCCTGCAGTTTTTCATTAACTTTCTCCAGGTTGTTTCTGTCCACCATGAGGCGTTTGTTCCACATAATGAACTCTTCCTCAAGCGTTCGGTTGAATCGCTCAATATGGGCATTCATTTTTGGCGTATTCGGGTAGATGAAGTAGTGGGGTATTTTACGGAGAACACAGTAGGTGTGGAAGTTCTTGAGAAACTCTGACCCATTGTCCGTCTGCACGCACGGTATTTCAATGTCTATGGACTTCATCACATTGCTAGCCTGCATGGAAGAATGCTTGTGGGTCACGTAGACGTACGCTTTCCTAGTTTTGAGATCTATGGCGGTCACAAAATACCACTTGATGCCATTTACATATCGCACCACTGTGTCTGCTTCAATGCCGACCTTTTCCTGCCTTCTATCCTTCTGTACTCTGGTTTTCTTCTTGTACGGCTTCTCGCCACGGAGTGGGAGTTGCCATCGTTCTCTCATATCCTTGAGCACTCTGCCTACGGTGGACTCCGAGGTTTTGATTTGGTGTTTAATGGTATGAAATATCTGCGTCTTGCCCATCCTTGGGTGTCGTGTGCGTAAGCGGATGATCTCGTCTTTCAAACCAGCTGGAATGATGCGCGTTCTTGTTCTTTTCGGTGCCCTGCTCTTGTTGTTGAGCGCAGAAAGATGCCCGTGATGTTTCTTCATGAGTGCCCTCCATCGGTAGATTGTTGATGCTGGAACCGAGAATGCGTCCTTCGCGCTCTCAATGCCATATACATGCCAGTGACTTAATGCTTTTGCTCTCGTGATTGCTTCTTCGTTCATATTCCTTGTTTTTAGAATATGAGTATACGTGGAAATGAACCCTTTTGTGTTTTTGAACTTGTTGAAAATCCTCATTTTTGCCTAATATTAGGCCGATGAGAATTCTCATATGTATGTGAACTTATTCAACGTGAGGGGTGGGCGGGCTTCGCCCGCCCACCCCTAACAAATAAAAAAGGCACCTTTGGGTGCCTTTTGGGAAAATAAATCATGTAACGCGCAGATGCCTGAAAAACACTGGATATTTGCTTGTTTTTTCTTCGAGCCAGCTCTGAACACGGTGATGTGCTGACGAAACCGTTTCATAGCAAGTTGGCTTTTTCTGTATTAACACCCCAGCCTCTTTTTTCATAGAAGGGGGCTCAGGTTGGATTTTTTTTGCCTGAAAAACCTTAAATCTTCCTTCTTTTACGTCGAATTTCTCGCTCGCAAGCGGATAGTGCACCGCGGTTGCGACCTATTTGTTCATGCCCATTTTGCACAATTACCATGACTTTCTCCCTATAAATAACATGTCAGCGCACACGCGATGACAAAGATAGACCTGCCGCCTAATAATTTTCGTAGTGAAGTTTCTTGTTTTTGAGCGAGACGCAGTCCAAAATTATGAGGAATATCTAGATATTTTGAATAATTTTGGACAAGACGTAGCAAAAAACAAGGAACTGCAACAGAAAAGTTATTAGGCGACAGGTCTAGTAATCATCTCACAAAATTGCTTCCAATACAAACAAAAAAGGCGCCTTTTTGAGACGCCTGTTTGGAATAGCTTTTAGGTTTTATTGTTTTGGTTCTAGCTTGGAACGGTTATTGAGGTACCAGTGTAACATTTCCCCATGGGGAAACGTACGGTGTTCCATAACGGTGCTCGTTACCGTCGGCACCGCAAGCATGCGGGACTACAACAACTGCGCCGTCAATTGATACCTGCTCTTGGTCAATTTCCTCCAACTCGTCCAGCATTGAGGCGCTGGAACTTCCTGTAAAACATGCAAGCTTCCTTGCAGCCTTAGAGATCTGATTCTTCATAATTACCCCTCTATAAAAAAGAACTCTTGAATACACCCCATGCGTACCCAATTCCTTACATTATACCATATCTGCAAAAAAATACAAGCACAAAGCCCCGTTTAGGCTTCGCCTAAACGGGGCTTAAATTTAGCCAAAAACCCCTTATTTTAGATGCAGTACGAGGCGTGAGTTTTGTCGTTCGACGAAGCCGTACTTATTGTACGGCGACGAGACGACAAAATGAAACAACGACGTAATGCGCTAAAATAAGGGGTTTTTCTTACTTCTTGAACGGGACGCCAATAATATCAAAAAACGCAGTTGCCTCCTTTTTATTCTTTGCGGTAGTTACAATAGTAACCGCCAAACCGAAAAGATCCTTCACGTCTTCATCTGAACACTCAGGGAAAATTGTTTGTTCCTTCACACCGAGTGTAACATTACCCATTTCATCAATACTCTTTCTGTCATAACCGCGGAAGTCGCGAGTACGAGGAATTGCAACATTGAAAAACTTGTCAAGAAAACCCATCATGCGCGCGCCACGGAGAGTTACTGCAACACCGATTTTGTCTCCCTCACGAAGCTTGAAGGCTGCGATGGACTTTTTTGCAGAGCGTAGCGCTGGCTTTTGCCCAGTAATCTTTGCAATGCGTCCCATCACCATTTCATTCCTATTCTTGTCCTTTGAGCGACCAGTTGTTGCGGAAACAACAACCTTTACTAGACGAGGTGTGGCAAGCTTAGCCTTGTAGCCAAACTCTTTCTTCATCGCATCATAGGCGCCTGCTTGTTTCTCGCGAACTGTTTTAAATGCTGATGTAAATTTAGATTTCATATTATTAAAAATTATTTGAGTTCAGAGCCACTCTTTTTTGTGACGCGAACATTCTTGCCGTCAATCTTCTTGATGCCAACACGTGTGCGAGCTCCAGACTTTGGATCTACAATCATCACATTTGACGCGTTGATAGGCATAGGCTTCTCTACAATCTGACCAGCCTTTCCTTTTGTGCGGGACTTTTCGTGAAGTTTAGAAATATTTGCGCCCTCTACCACTACGCGATTTGCAGATGGAAAAACTTCAAGGATTTTTCCTTTCTTTCCTTTATCCTTTCCGGTTGTGATAATCACATTGTCTCCTTTTTTGAGTTTCATNNACTTCAGGCGCGAGTGAACCGATTTTGTTGTAGCCAATTTCAGTAATCTCACGAGGAATAGGTCCAAAGATACGACTTCCCTTTGCCTCCTTCTTCGCCTTGTCAACAACAATAACCGCATTGTCATCAAATCGAATGTACGAACCATCCTTGCGGCGGTACGCATTGCGTGTGCGAACGACGAGACCTGTAAGAACGTCCTTCTTCTTTACAGACTTGCGAGGCTCCGCAACCTGAACAGAGAAAACAACCAAATCGCCAATCATCGCGTAGCGCTTCTTTGAGCTTCCGAGCACCTTGAACACGCGTCCGATCTTTCCGCCGGTGTTGTCTGCTATTTTTACGATTGTTTGTGGTTGAATCATGTTAGTTGTTGTTATGCAGATTGCTTTCCGATTACCTTGAAAGATTTGTCCTTTGAAATTGGGCGACACTCTTCAATAACGACTTTGTCCCCCTCTTTGTATGCGCCAGCCTCGTCGTGCGCCTTGTACTTCTT
>DNMN01000034.1 GCA_003489395.1 Candidatus Yonathbacteria bacterium
CCGATACGCACAACCGTTTCTTTATTGTGATAAATATTTTTACCGAGGACAATTCCTTCCTGCGGAGCATCTGCAGGCGCTGGCGCAACTCCCGATTTTGCCTCCTTGAGCTCTGGTGACGAAGTGGCAGTAACTGGAAAATGAAACATCGTCGCTATCTCCCTAAGGTTTAGCGGAAAACTTTCCTTTTCGTTAAACATTCTGAATGTGTAGCGATAAATTGCCTCCATTAGGCTTGCGCCCTTTGTTTCGCGTTTCCACTTGATTTCATTTGCCTGTGGTTTATCAAACTGATTGAACGCGCTCTCAAGCTCGTTCAAAATAGACTCCGCGCGCGAAGCAGTATCCGCAGAAGCAATGATGCGAATATTTGTATCTACAATAGGCGACGCAATTTTTTCACCTAAGTTTTTTGTTTCCTCGTCAAAAACTACCTCCTTTTTTTCTTTTGTAGCAAAAAACATTCCTTTTACCGCATCCGCAAATTCCCCTGCTAGCTGAGCTCCTGTGCTCTTTAGCGCGTCTTTTGGCTTCACTCCTTTTTTGATTTGGTCCAAAACAAACTTGTAGTGAGAATTGAACGAGTTTCCAGCTGGGCGAATTACAAACTGTACAGCTACACCCTCACCATCGCGATTTATTTTTGAAAAAGCGGAGAGCAAAACATTGAGTGGATCCTGTGTGAATGTCTCAAAGGTGCGAAGTGGATACGCAGTCTCGCCTCCTGATGTAGCGTAGGAAGCAACGGTCACCCCGTTTTCATTAAATGGGTTGTAATCCTCGCGATGCTCGCGAATTTTCGCGTCTGGGTACACGGCGAGCACCTGCTTTTCAAAAAGGTTCGCGTGCTCAAGCGGAACTGCGGAATAAAATACAATGTGATCGCTAAAATTTGAAAGCGCGAGTTCAAGTGTGAAATAATTTTTTACATCACCAAATCCAGCTTTTGTATTTTCAATAGAAAGCATCCCAGCAAAAAAATGCTCCATCCCGGAAACTAGGTCAGCAAATTTCCGCTCTTGCCCTTTGTCGTCTATCGGCGGAAGAGTAATTTCATAAAGACGCATCTTCAAAGCGCGAGCAACTTCCTTGTCTTTTGCAATTCCTGCGAAATCTCCAGTCTCAAGCAGGAGCTGAACTATCATTCTGTGAAAATCGTCCTCAATGTGGGGATTATTTAATTTTTCTAGAATTGCGAGCGCGTTCTTAATCCCTTTTTCCTGCGCAATCTGCATCAGCTGGTCAACAGCCTGCTTGTGTTCCACGCCAAGCTTCACTACATTGGTTTCAATGTTATCAATTTTTAGTTGGTAACTTTTATCAAGGACACGCTCTGCAGGCTCTGCGTGGTATTCAACAATTTTCTCTCGCGCAACCTTCTCACGCTTTTCAAGCGTTCGCTCAGGCGAGCCAGGAGCAATCCCCAATGCTCGCTCCTTGTCCGCAATCTGCGCGCGCAAATACAAAACCTCCTCCTCTGGAGTGCGAAACTGCTTGCCAATTGTGCCGTATTCAAGGTTCATCCCGTTAGAGGTAGGAAACGCTGTGCGTTTCTATAGTTAACATGTAATTTGGTAAAAATTTTATCATATCATTTTACAACTCCCGCCAGAGAGACACTTTAACTGTGCGACCTCTAACGGGACCAGTATTCCTAACATTGTAACATATACCACCGCACAAAAACCAAAAATCCCGCATACGCGAGATTTTTGGGTTTAAAGATTTGGGAATGACTACCATTCAACCAAAACGAACCCGGCATCACCAGCAGTCCCAGCCGCAGCAGTACCAGGCGCAGTTCCTTTCCCACCTGAGCCATAAGGAGCAGTGTAGCCGTTACTACCACCGCTAGCAGTCGTAGAACCATTTGAAGGAGAGCCCCCGGGACCAGCAACTGTACCGCCCATAAATATATTGGCTGTATCACCAGCGCCACCAGCCCCGCCAATACCAGGGCAGCTACCGCTAGACCAGGGCCCATTGCCACCAGCCCCGCCAGCCACCGTAAACACTCCGCTTATTCCACTTGAACCACCAGTACCGCCAAGAGCATTTGTAGTACCAGCTGGACCCCCTGCGCCAACGGTACCACTTACCACTGTATAAGTTGTCCCAGGTGTTACAGTTACCAATCTTTTAAAAGCAAAGGCTCCGGCACCACCACCCCCGCCACCGTAGCCACTGCAGGCACCGTTCCATGTGGTGCTACCTCCTCCACCCCCGCCACCACCGACAGCTGTTACAAAAACAGCAGTCACACCATCAGGAGCCTTCCAGCTTCCTGGACCGTAAAATTTTCCGTGTGGTGCTGATGCTGTCGCCTGTTTCGTTCCGTCACCAAAAAGAATTGAGTTAGTCCCGATTGAATTAGCCACAACCGTATCTGCTCCCGGGCCACTCATAGTAAAAGTCTTTGAGGATACATTGAGAGCCTGATTGAAATACTGGCTTGTGCCGGCACCATCCTTTGCTCTGAATTGCTGGACTATCACATGACCAGGGGAATTATCAGTAATGGAAAAATGAGGAACTCCTGATGTTCCGTTGAAGGCGAATGTACCGATGTTCGGATACGTTGAGTTTACAGAATTCACAACGTTAAGTGGTCCGTTCTTCGTTTGCTCCGTATCGCTCGTATTAATCGGTGCTGAAACATTACCTGTTGGAGGGGTCGCTGTTGGCGCAGTCCACGCAAGTGCATAAGAAAGACCAAGAGAAAGCACGACTGCAAGAACGATGATTTTAACAGACTGGAAAATATTTTTCATAATTGTATTATCGCATTTTATTCTATTGTCCTGCAAGACTCTGGAGGATTTTTATCTTATCAGCATCAGAAGAAACACTTGCTGGCGCCTTTGTTTGTAAATTTTTCAAGATGCGGAGCTTCTCTGCTTCCAAAGTGGTACTGGTAGAGGCATTCATCGCAAGGTCTTTCAAAATTTGTAGTTTTGCGGAATCTTCAGGAGAAATTTTGTTTTCTTGAACGACAGGCTCGCCCTCTACATTGGGAGCGAGGGTTTCTTTTTGCATAAAAAGAAACCCTGCGAGACCTACTGCAACCAAAACAACAACCAATGCGATCATTAAAAACTTTTTCTTGCTAGAAACTGATGTTGCGATTTCTGGTTCCACACATTTAGTATACTCCTTAAAACAAATTGCAAGAAGTGGAAAACTACGCTCGCTTCGTCAAAATCTCCGCGTCGCCGTCGGTGATTAGGATAGTGTGTTCAAAATGCGCGCTTCGTTTGTGGTCGCGAGTCACATATGTGTACCCGTCTGACATTAGTTTTATATAGCGTGTGCCTTCATTCACTATAGGCTCCAAAGCGAGCACCATTCCAGGTTTCAACTTCATACCTTGCCCTTTGTCGCCATAGTTTGATATGTGTGGATCCTCGTGTTGCTTGTACCCCACGCCGTGTCCGCCGAGCTCCTCCACCACTACAAAGCCGCGCTCTTTTACATACTTTTCAATAGCGTGCCCGATGTCACCAGTGGTGTTTCCTCCGCGAGCGGCTGCTATGCCAGCCATAAGCGCGCCCTCTGTTGTAGCGATAAGTTTTTTTGCAATGTCGTCAATTTCTCCCACAGGAACAGTGAGCGCGGAGTCCGTAAAAAGCCCTTTGTGTTTGAGCCCTGTATCAATACCAATAATATCGCCCTCTTTTAGCACGCGGTCACCACCAATGCCGTGCACTATTTCATCATTCACAGAAACGCAAAGTGTCCCTGGGTACGGAATGACCATTCCCTCTGGCGTGTAGTGTAAAAACGCAGGCTCGTCTCCACCCTCTCGCATCAATTTTTCCGCAAGCTTGTCCAATTCTCCAGTGGTAACCCCCGGTTTTATAGCGTCGCGAACTGCAGACAAAATCCGCGCGAGACGCTTACCGCCCTCGCGAAGAATTTCAATCTCTTCTGCAGTTTTTATCATTCCCTTGCTTGCCATAATTTATTTTAAATACCAAGCCCTTTTCTCACATCATCAAAAACCTGTTCTGGAGTTTGCTCTCCGTTTATCTCTAAAAAACGATACGCCGGATTATTTCTGTAATGCTCGATAACCGGAACGACATCTTTTTCAAAAAATGCGAACCTTCTTGCTACTACTTCTGGTTTCAAATCATCCGCGCGACCGCGACCTTTCAAACGCTCCTCGGCCCACTCCTGAGATACTTTGAGATACACAACAGCTGGATTCACACGATCAAAAAACGGTAGGGCTGTGTCCAAAATGAGCGCTTCCGGAAGAGCGCGAGGAGCGCCGTCAAACACCAAATGCTCATTCCCTTTGAAATTTTGAATGAACGCTGTCGTCCACATCCATATCGCTAGAAAATCAGGTTGACGATTACCGAGATCAATTATCTTTCGCGCTCGGTCCCATACTGCGCCAGACTCCTTAACATATTTCCTAAAATACTCGCCTGTTTCAATATGAAGCACAGGCGTGTCTGGAGTATGCTCGGCGAGGTACTTTTCCAAATGCTGTGACTGCATCCCCTTTCCTGCCCCCGAACGCCCAGTAAATATGACTGTTTGAAGATTCATGTTGCTAGTGTACCACACTCAAACACATTTGACCTGTGACAGTTAACAATTGACGAGCCCGAGCCCGTCAGTTGTCCGCGTAGCGGTGTTAATTGTCAATTGTTTTCAAAAAGCTTCGCTTTTTGAAACTAATATTCCCTCATCGTTATCTGCGCATCTATCTTCTTTACCAAATCAAGAACGACAGAAACAATAATAAGGAGAGCAGTACCGCCGATTGAAAGGCTCGCAATCTTTGTGAGGTTTTGCATTACGAGTGGCAAAACCGCGATGAGGCCTAGGAACACCGCGCCTACAAGCGTGATGCGTGTGAGAATCTTTGAAAGATACTGCGCTGTGGAAGCACCTGGGCGAATGCCTGGGATAAACGCGCCATTTTTCTGAAGATTGTTTGAAATTGCCTCTGGGTCAAAAGTAACCGCAGTGTAGAAAAATGTGAACACGAACACGAGAGCAAAGTAGAGCGCGCCGTTAATCCAGCCGTTCGCAAGAACTTTTTGAATAAAGAGCGCAACAGTTTGAATTGGCCCGCTACCCATTGACGCGAGCGCGTTTGCAACCACGGTTGGAAACACCAAAATAGAGAGCGCGAAAATAATTGGAATCACGCCAGCCTGATTCAAACGAAGTGGGAGATAGGTCATTGTGCCACCAGCTGTGTGACCTCCGCGAACTTGCTTTGCGTATGTGATAGGCACAGGGCGTTCTGCTTCTGTCATAAAAACTACCGCTCCAATAAGAAGTACGGTCGCAACAATCGCCGCTATATACATAGGAACCTGCGACACATCAAATGTGAACAAAAGTTGTCCAATTGTTGCTGGGAGGCTTGAAACGATACCGGCAAAAATGATAAGTGAAACTCCATTGCCGATGCCAAACTCTGAGATGAGCTCGCCAATCCACATAAGCAACATTGAACCAGCCGCCACGATAATAGTATTTGTAAAAATTTCAAAAGGAGTAAGCCCAACCAAAATCCCCTGCTGTCCTAGATATGAAATAAGCCCATATCCAGACATCAGCGAAAGTGGGATGGTGAGCAGGCGTGAATACTGTGTCATCTTACGACGCCCCATCTCCCCCTCCTCTGTCTGCATCTGCTTTATTTTTGGCGACATCATCGTCAAAAGTTGCATAATAATAGACGCAGTGATGTACGGGCCGACACCGAGCATCACAATAGAAACAGCAGAAAGACCGCCACCAGTAAGGAGGTTCAAAAATCCAAGAGCCTGGTCATTCGCTAGGAGCGANNATCTTTAGTTTGCGCATCAATGTATCCATTGTATTTTTATTTTCTTTATAGACCTTCGAACTATTTCACTGTTCCTCCGAGTTTCTCCACAGCAGTCTTTGCGGATTCTGAAATCAAACATCCGCGAATATCTAACTTTTTATCAAATTCGCCTGACGCAAGAATCTTCACCATAGGAACTTTGTTTCCTTTTTTCTCTACGAGAGCGTG
>DNMN01000008.1:0-6949 GCA_003489395.1 Candidatus Yonathbacteria bacterium
GAGGAGATAAAAACTTTTGTGCGCGCGCAAAAAATGGAAATGATACGGTTGATTGGTGATGGTAGAATAACAAAAATGGGTGATCCTGTCCCACACAACACCGCGCCTTCCGATGTCGCGCTTCGCTTGTTCGGCATTAACAAGTGGGCGAATGAACACAAGGTTGACATCATTATTCACGTGCATTTCAACGACAGCGCGCCGAGGAGTTTCTGGGCCCCAGGCGAGTACAATGGATTCACTATTTACACGCCAGAGCGACAGTATTCAAATTCTCAAGCGTCACTTGATATTGCGAATCACGTATTTAAAAGACTTTCTAAAATGTTTCCTGTGAGCAATCTACCTGGTGAAGACCAGGGAATAGTGGAAGAGCAGGAGCTCATAGCAATAGGGAGTAGCAACACCGTGGATGGAGCAAGCATGCTCGTTGAGTACGGGTATATTTATGAACCACAGTTTCGCGCGCCAGCGGTACGCGCGATGGTTTTGAAGGAACTCGCCTTTCAAACATATCTTGGGCTCGCTGATTTCTTTGGCGAATCATCGCTTGTTGTTGGCCCGCATCAAAGCACGCTTTTGCCATACAGCGGAAACTCGCCAGTAAGCAAAACAACTTTAGCAAATACTGAAGTGCTGGCATTTCAGGCAGGCCTGCTTGCAAAAGGATATTATCCACCAGAAAATTATTCGCGAAACGATTGCCCGCTCTCTGGTTTTTTTGGGTCGTGCACTAAAACGGCTTTGGCCGAGTTTCAGCGAGAGTTTGGAATAAATGGAGAGAGTGGAGTTGTTGGTTCAGAAACTCGCGCGCAACTTCGCAAACTTTATGAGCCGAGTTTCGTAAGCAAAATATAGTTGTTACGAACGGAGCATCCAAAATGCGATAGTCATCGCGGTAAAGGAAAATAGATAGTAGCCTACGTTCACAAGGAAGAGAATTTGAGGTTGGCGACTCCAGTGTGGCTCGCGCGAAGCATAAATGAGGTCATTAAACTTTGTGGTGACGATAAACGAGAAACATACAAAAAAAGCAACCTGCAAGTATGCAAGAAGCGTTGGCGTTGTAACAAGCTCCAGGATTACGCCGAGCGCGAATGCGGTAGCAGCAGTATTCAAAAATCCGTAGAGCATAATGCGAGGAACTTCTTTCTTGTTTGCCGAGAGGTCTGCTTCGGTCTTGCCGAGCGCCTTGAGCCAAGGGTTCATAAACAGGCGAGCAGAAAACCAAAGCATTCCTGCTGTGTATCCGGCAAGCGTTGCTACCAAAACAGAAATGAAAAATTGTGTGGGGAACATGTGTTTTTAAAAAATTAAATCTCGCGATTAATATATAGAAAGTGTAGCAGAAAAAAAGAGGTCTTGCGACCTCATTTTTCTTTTTCTGCGGATAGGGTGAGATGCGGTCCCGAGTTACTAATTCGCTCTGCTCATAAGTACTCGCGACCCCGACTCGCTGTCGCATAGCGACATGCTCCGTCTTTCGAATCTCACGCGCAAGCCAAGCAGTTGGCTTGCTCCTATCCGCTCAAAAAAATAAGCCCTTGTAAAGGGCGTATTTTTAACGAGCGGATAGGGTGAGATTCGAACTCACGGTCCGGTTGCCCGGACTCTTGTTTTCAAGACAAGCGCGTTAGACCACTCTGCCACCTATCCCTGTATTGTCGCACTTGCCCATCCTAGCAAAATTCACCGAAAACGCAATGTTTTGCTTATATGTTATCATATAGTTATGCGTTATTTGGGAATTGACTACGGCACAAAGCGAATAGGACTCGCTATTTCAGATGAGGGCGGAACTCTTGCTTTTCCGTATGCTATTCTAGAAAATAGCAAAAGCAGTCTTGGCGAGATTAAAACTATTTGCGCTCATGAGGCGGTGGAGACTATTATTATAGGTGAATCGATGGATTACAAAGGCGAGCCAAATATTGTAAAAAAAGAGATTGATAAATTTATTGTGGAGCTTCGCAAGGTCCTCGGGATACCTATTATAGAAGANNATTTTAGAAACACTATAGAAAACATATGACCGAAATTACTTTTGATGAATTTAAAAAAGCTGAGATAAAAATAGGGACGATTCTTTCTGCTGAAAAAGTTCCCGATGCGGACAAGTTAATTAAACTTATGATAAACTTGGGGCTAAAACCTTCTGTGCCGAGCACAGAAGGTTCGCCCGACCATTCGTCAGCGACGAATGGTTTAGGGGAGGAGCAAGATATTCGACAAATTCTTTCCGGTATCGCTATGCACTACGAGGACCCGTCAGTGCTCGTGGGTAAGCAAGTGCCAGTGCTTGCGAATCTTCCTACGCGCACGATTCGTGGATTAGAAAGCCAAGGCATGGTGCTCTATGCTGTTGGAGAGGGGTTTCTAACAACAGTAAACCCTGACCGCGAAATCCCAAACGGGACACCTATACAATAGTATGCGACATAAACTTCAGACATTAAAAGAAACAATGAGCGCGTGGGCAGTGCGCCACGCGGAAGGTAAAAACGCAAAGTGGTGGCTCTTTGGGATGTCGTTTGCCGAGTCATCTTTTTTCCCAGTTCCACCAGATGTGCTCCTTGTAGCGATACTCATGACCAAGGAGCGAGCGCGAGCATTCTACTATGCAACAATCACCACACTAGGGTCTGTTCTTGGCGGACTCCTTGGGTACGCTATCGGTTATTTTTTGTTTCAAACAGTNNGGACACATTGCGCGTGTGTTTTATGAATACTTTAACCTCATTTCCTTCGCAATTGTTATTGTTCTTGGAGTTATCCTCTACGCTTTCTTTTTATAGGTCAAATAGTGATGTATACTATATATAATGAAGAGGAGTAAATTTTATCAATTTTCACCGCCTCCGCTGTTCCTTCAAATGCCCGCGGTGGGGTTAGACATATCAGACGCGGCAATGCGGTTTGTTGAACTTGTTGAAAAACGTAAAGGGATTGAAATCGGTCGCTTTGGAGATCATGCTATTCCGCGTGGCGTTATTGAATCTGGTGAAGTGAAAAAGATGGAAGAGCTACGGCAAGTTTTTAAGGAGATTAAAAAAATTCATAATCTGGAGTTTGTTTCTGTCTCCCTTCCTGAGGAAAAAGCATATTTGTTTGAACTCAAACTTCCGAAAATGAAGTACAACGATATCCGTGGAGCTATTGAGCTTGTGCTTGAGGAGCAGGTCCCAATGAGCGCGAGCGAGGCGTTGTTTGATTACGATATTATAGGGGAGGACGAATCGTCCATAAGCGTTAGCGTGTCTGTGGTTGCGCGCTCTCTTGTGGACGTGTATCTTGAGGCTCTTTCAGGCACAGGCATAACACCAGTAGCCTTTGAAGTTGAGTCGCACTCTGTAGCGCGGTCAATCATTCCCGAGGGAGACAAAGGAACATTCATGACTGTTGATTTTGGCAGAACACGAACAGGTATCGCGATTATTTCTGGTGGTGTTGTTCAATTTACATCTACTGTGCAGGTTGGCGGAGGTACACTTACGGATGTTATAGCAAAAAATTTAAAAGTTTCGCACGACGAAGCAGAGAAAATAAAACACGAGCAGGGGATTTCTGGGGAAAAGGTGACCGAAGAAATATCACTTGCTATGATGTCCACTATCTCCATTTTGCGCGACGAAATAAGCAGACATCAAAATTATTGGCAGGAACACACAGACGACTATGGAAAAAAGCGTCCTGCAATACAAAAAATCTATCTCTGTGGCGGAGATTCAAACCTTGCCGGTTTTACAAGCTACCTTGCGTCTGGACTGGCTGTTCCTGTGGAGCTTGCAAATACAATGGTGAATGTGAATACGCTTGATGAATACATACCAGAAATCAGTTTTAACGACTCGCTTCGTTACGCGACAGCGCTAGGGCTTTCACTAAGACGTTCAAAATAAATATCATGCTTAATATTCTGCCAATAGAAGAGAAGAAAAATGTGATCACTGAGTATCGTCTTAGACTTTCTGTCGTCTCGTTTTTCGCAATTGGCGCGCTTTCAGTCGCGAGCGCTGTTCTTTTTGCTCCGGCGTACATCCTCGCTGTGTCTAAACACAATTCTTCAGAGGACCAATTTGCTGTGCTTGAAAAAAAGTACGGTGGCGCAGAACAGGAGAAGGAGCTCGGAGCGCAGATTCGCGAAATAAATACAAAAATACTTCTGCTTTTGAGCGGTGACACAACCGCGCGACTCACACCTTCGCAGGCGGTGGCAAACATACTCGGCCTTAAGGGGAATGAAATAAAAATAGTAGCATTCACGTATGAAGCAATGGCAAGCCAAGAAAGGATAGTGCTTACAGGCACAGCAAGTAACCGCGACAGTTTGGCAAATTTTGTTGAAATATTAAAAAAGGACCCGACCTACACGAGTGTCACGATGCCAATATCCAGTTATGTAAAAAGCGAGAACATAGACTTCTCCATTGTGGTTGAGCGAAAGTCTAAAACGCCTGCAAAGAAATAAAATTATGAAAGCAAATAAAAAAACTCTGGCACTTTTGGGAACGGCAATTACCTTTGCTCTTGTTGGCGCAGGTTCATACACTTTTTTGTTCTTTGCAACAAAAAGCAAAACAGAAGCGACGTCGCTCATTTCAGAAAAAATAGAGGAACTTTCAGGAAGAGAGTCTCGCATAGCGTCATCTGTTTCTGTGTTGAGGAAAGAGGACGCAAATATAAAAAAAATCACAGAATATTTTTTCAAGGAAAACGAGGTGGTGGCTTTCACAAAAAAAATAGAGTCGCTCGGGTCGCAATCAGGGACGAAGCTCACAATAGAGTCTCTTGAGCAGGGTTATACGGAAAAAACTGTCCCATTTTTAAATTTTAGAATAGTCGCTACTGGGAAATTCTCAGATATTCAGAGGTTGCTGATACTTATTGAAAATTTCCCAGGCAAGTTTGAGTGGAAGACAGTNNTCCCGCAAAGGTCGCCCTAAAAGATCCGCAGTGGAGAGTAGACGCATTTTTAGTCGCGCTTAATTTTACCAATCAATAATATGCCAAAAAAAGACTGGAAAGCTGAATTTAAAAAACTTACATACTCTAAGGGAGTTGATGCCCTTAGGATGGAAATAACTCCATACCGCGATTGGCGCATCGTTGTAGTAGTATTTTTTATAGCGCTTGTTTCATCAATTGGTTACAACACCTACGTTTTTATAGAAATAAATCGCGATACGTTTTTTACAGCTGCGCCAAAGTCTTCTGGCGTAATAAAATTTAATGAGGAAGGATTAGCGAAGGTTATCGCAGGACTTGATGAAAAATCAGCAATCTTTGAGAAGGTAAAAACAGAAGGAGTGGCAATAGTTGACCCTTCTATTTAGTATTGGTAGAGTGCTGTAGATTGCCCCTGTAGTTGTTATGCTTAGCCCAATCATATAATTTACATAGGTATCCCAATGCGGAGTAAGTTGGAAAGTTTAATACATGCCCCTGTAGTTCAATGGATAGAACTGTGGACTTCTAAGCCACTAATGTAAGTTCGATTCTTACCGGGGGCACCAAGTAAAGAAAAACAACGCCTGCGCGTTGTTTTTCTTTACTTGGTGGGAGATAGAGGACTTGAACCTCTGACCTTTTCGGTGTAAACGAATTGCTCTACCAACTGAGCTAATCTCCCAAATATTCAGTTTTCCACTTGCTCCGCACTTTATCAAATTCTACCGAAACCTTTTGAGCCTACCAAAACAGCTAATCTCCCATGCTAACAGAAGTGATAATACCCCATATTTCCAATTAATTCAACTACCCCTTTTTAATTTCCCTAAGTCAGTGTAGTATGACCAAATATGCAAAAGCGTCTTACTTGCCAGGTGACTGGCCGTGTGCAATTGGTGATGTTCCGCGATTTTGTAACTCGTGAGGCAAGGTCTCTAGGTATCAATGGTACGGTAAAGAACAATCCTGACGGATCGGTGTCTATAGTTGCCGAGGGGGATGAGGTGGTGCTCCACGCTTTCCTAGAGCTTGTCGGCAAGGGTCCGATACTCGCGCGAGTGGACAAGGTAACAGGAGAACTGAGCGAGCCCTTGGGGGGATTCAAAAATTTTGATATTCTGTATTAATTGCAGCTAAACTATGTCAGACCAAAAAATTAAATGCGTAGGAATAATTATGGACGGCAATCGCCGGTGGGCTCGCGCGCACAATAAACCAGTTTTTGAGGGACACAGTGAGGGATATAAAAAACTTCAGGATGTCGTGAAGTGGGCGCGCGAAGCAGGTATCGCGCATTTGGTCGTGTATGCTTTTTCCACAGAAAACTGGCAACGCAGTGAAGAGGAAGTTGGGTACCTCATGAAACTGTTTCGCTCAATTCTTAACAATGAAACAAGGAAAATGATTGAAGAGAAAGTGCGAGTGTGTTTCATCGGCGACCGCGCGCGTTTTGACAATGATATTCAGTCGGCGATGGTAAAAATGGAATCTGAAACCGCGAAGGATTTTAATATAACGCTTCACATTGCAATGTCCTACGGCGGGCGCGCGGAGATTCTCTCGGCAACAAACGCACTTCTAAAAGATGGCGCGACAAATGTTACTGAAGAAGAATTTTCTAAAAAACTTTGGTCATACCCAATGCCGGACCCAGACATCCTTATTCGCACTGGAGGCGACCAGCGACTCTCAGGGTTTTTACCTTGGCAATCTGTATACAGCGAACTTTTTTTTGTGAATGCATACTGGCCAGAGTTTCAACAAGAAGAATTTGCAAGCATCATTGAAAAATTTGCCTCACGCGAACGACGCATGGGGCGCTAAGTTCATAAGGTCGAAAGTCTTAAAGTCTATAAAGTCAGATGCAAATTCCTATTCTATACGAGGATGATGAAGTAATCGCGGTCAATAAGCCGGCGGGTCTTGTGGTGCATCCAGATGGACGTACGAAGGAACCAACACTCGCAGATTGGCTTCTAGAAAAATATCCGAGCATAAAAGG
>DNMN01000008.1:7078-8301 GCA_003489395.1 Candidatus Yonathbacteria bacterium
GGAGAAGGGGAGGCAAAGAACACTAGGCTATCGTATCTTGAAGTCAATCCTCATACAGGCCGAACGCACCAGATTCGCGTGCACCTAAAAGCAGTTGGTCACCCTATTCTCCACGACGATTTGTACGCGCCAAAAGGCCCGCACATTCTCGGTTTCAAGCGTATGGCCCTTCACGCCTTTTCAGTGGTATTTAAGGGGCTAGATGGGGTGGAACACACCGTAGAAGCCCCACTTCCAGAGGATTTTAAAGTGGGTCTTGCAGAACTTGGGCTCCCGTGCTAGAGTAGCGAATACATTGTTATGGAAAACACAACTATCCAAATGAGCCCAGTTTCGGTAGCAAGTCGTAAGGATTTGCCTATTCGCGCTGGAGCTACCGTAAAAGTCCACCTCAAAATTGAGGAAAAGGGCAAGGTTCGCATGCAGATTTTTGAGGGCCTCGTGCTTGCTGTAAAAGGCGGTTCTGGAAATGGCGCTATGTTCACTGTCCGCAAGACGGCTTCAGGAGTTGGCGTTGAGAAAATCTTCCCGCTCTACTCGCCTTCAATNNNNGGGGAAGAAGTTGCCGAAGTGACAGCAGAAGAAGCGATTGCATAGCGAACTCACAAGAACCCCGAAAGGGGTTTTTGCTTGAAAAAATAGGACTTTTGGGGTATGCTCTCAGAACCTCAGTTTAGAAGAAATACGCCCAGGTGGTGAAATTGGTAGACACGTACGATTGAGGTTCGTAAGCCGCAAGGCATGGAGGTTCAAGTCCTCTCTTGGGCACAGGTAAAAACAAAAGGCACCAGAAGCGAAAGCGACTGGTGCCTTTTGTTTTTTTGTGCCCAGGAAGCAATTTGAATGCGCTATAGAAATCATTGCATTTTTCTGTGGATATGGTATAATGGTAGGTAGAATAATAACAACATAAACGGTTCTTTTTAAATCAACAACAAACGAAAGGGGAATTTGATGAATATCCAAAAGAAGGCTCAGGAGTCAGTACGCGTAGCCCACCGGCAACCTGGACATGTCGTCATAGGTATTCTGGGGGAAGTGCTTTCGGTTCAGCGTCAGAAACAATGGGAGTTGAACATAGACGAGGAAACGAACAAGATCCTTGTGCACTGTTTCCGCCAAAAAGGGCGCAAGGCGGAGATTGTTCCTGGGGTGAAAATCAAAGTCGTGGAGCCAGTTGATCCCGAGTGCATGTTTAACCACATCACACTCGAACTCATCAT
>DNMN01000020.1 GCA_003489395.1 Candidatus Yonathbacteria bacterium
ACGATTTCCACTTTCATAATAGGTTCAAGAATAACAGGTCCTGCTTTCTTTACAGCATCTTGGAACGCCTGCGAACCAGCAATCTTGAACGCGATTTCTGAAGAGTCCACTTCGTGGAATGAACCATCGTAAAGCTCTGCTGAAATATCCACCACTTTGTATCCAGCCTGCACACCGCGGTCCATCGCTTCAATAATACCCTTTTCAACTGGTGCTATATATTCCTGCGGAATAACACCTCCCTTGATAGAGTTTGTAAATTCAAAATGATCATCGCGACGTTTTGTTTGCTTTGGCAAATCTTCAATCGCAATAGTTTTATCAATTGGTTTGATGCGAATTTTGACATGACCGTACTGACCGCGTCCACCAGTTTGCTTGATGTACTTGCATTCTGCTTCCGCTTCGCGTGTAATGGTTTCCTTGTACGCAACCTGTGGCTTGCCTACGTTCGCCTCCACGTTGAACTCGCGCTTCATGCGGTCTACAAGAATTTCCAAGTGAAGCTCACCCATACCAGAAATAATTGTCTCCATTGTTTCTTCGTCTGAAGAAATACGGAATGTTGGATCTTCATCCGCAAGTTTCTTGAGCGCCATACCCATCTTCTCTTGGTCTGCTTTTGTCTTTGGCTCAATACGAAGAGAAATAACTGGCTCAGGGAATTTAATTTCTTCCAAAATAATTGGGTTTGCTTCGTCGCATAGCGTGTGTGAGGTGCGAGTGTTTTTGAGTCCAACCATTGCGGCGATTTCTCCTGCGAAAACTTTTTTCACTTCCTCGCGTGAATCTGCCTGAAGGCGAACCATACGGCCTACGCGTTCCTTGTCGCCTGTTGTTGCGTTATATACATACGAACCTGCTTCTACAGTACCTGAGTACACACGAAAGAAAGTAAGCTGGCCAACGAATGGGTCTGCTTGGAGTTTGAATGCAAGCGCTGAAAAAGGCTCTTTGTCTGATGCATGGCGTTCAATTTCCTCTCCTGTGTTTGGATCAATACCTTTAATCGCCGGCATATCTAAAGGAGATGGAAGGTAGTCCACCACTGCGTCTAGCACAAGCTGAACACCTTTGTTCTTTAGTGCTGAGCCTGCGTATACAGGGAAAATTTCATTTGCAATAACCGCCTTGCGAAGTGTTGCCTTCAAAACACTCATAGGAATTTCTTTTCCTTCTAGATAATCATTCATCAAAACTTCATCGTTCTCAACAATTCGTTCAACGAGGTCAGAGCGGAACTGCTTTGCTTCGGCAAGATATTTCTCAGGGATTTCAGCTTCAATAACCTTCATTCCCATATCTCCTTCAAATTTAAACATCTTCATTTTGAGAAGGTCAATCACGCCTTCAAACTCATCTTCAAGTCCAACAGGAATCTGCATACGGACAGCCTTTGTGTTTAGTCTGTCTAAAATGGATGCGTATGAACGCTCAAATGACGCGCCGGTACGGTCGAGCTTGTTGATGAAACAAATACGTGGAACCTGCGCCTCGTCTGCGTAACGCCAGTTGGTTTCTGACTGTGGCTCTACTCCCGCAACACCGTCAAATACAACCACTGCGCCGTCTAACACGCGAAGAGAACGCTTCACCTCTACGGTAAAGTCGATGTGTCCCGGTGTGTCAATAATATTGAAACGAGACATATTCTCTTTTACTTTTTCTTCGTCCGTCTTGCTCCAGAAACATGTAATAGCCGCCGCGGTAATGGTGATACCACGCTCGCGCTCCTGTTCCATCCAGTCGGTTGTGGTAGCGCCATCGTGCACCTCACCTATTTTGTGGGTCATACCCGTATAAAACAAAATACGCTCAGACGTGGTCGTCTTGCCGGCGTCAATGTGGGCAATGATTCCAAAATTGCGAACTTTTTCTAGCGGATAGTCTCGTTCCATAATATGTTAATAAGTAATTGAAAAAATAATTAAATCANNGCTTTGTTGGCCTCCGCCATCTTGTGCACATTCTCCTTCTTTTTCACTGCCTCGCCTTCGTTGTTACTTGCGGCAAGAATTTCGTCCGCAAGCTTCTCGTGCATTGGGCGACCCTTCTTTGCCTTTGCGGCATTGATTACCCAACGCATTGAAAGCGCGAAGCGTCTATCTGGGCGCACTTCGTGCGGTACCTGATAGTTTGCGCCTCCGACGCGACGTGAACGAATTTCCATAAGAGGGCCGGTATTCTTTAGCGCAAGTTCAAAAACTTCAAGAGGTTCAAGGTCCTTCTTTTTTTCCTTGATGATATCAAAAGCCTCATACACGATTGCGCGCGCGGTGTTTTTCTTTCCACGCTCCATTATGTAGTTGATAAGCTTTGCAACCTTCGTTGAATTGTATACGAGGTCTTCGCCGGGGATATTACGATTTTTTACTTTTCTTCGCATAGTATTTATTTCTTAGCTGGAGCTCCTGCCTTTGGACGCTTTACTCCGTATTGACTGCGACCCTTCATACGCTTCTCAACAGGTGTTGCGTCTAAACGACCGCGAACGATGTGATAACGCACACCTCCAAGGTCCTTTACGCGACCTCCGCGAATCATCACGACCGAGTGCTCCTGAAGCTTGTGACCCATACCTGGAATGTACGCTGTAACTTCCATACCGTTGGTAAGACGAACGCGGGCAATCTTGCGAAGCGCTGAGTTAGGCTTTTTTGGGGTAGTTGTTGTTACCTTTGTGCAAACACCACGTTTAAAAGGAGAATTATGGAAAACCGGTTTATTCAAAATGCTGTTGAAACTTTTTCCAAGCGCGATTGAGCGAGACTTCTTTTTAAGAGTCTTTCTTGGGCGCTTTACGAGTTGGTTTGTTGTTGGCATTAAATTAAACAAGTCGCATAGGCGACAGTGCAACTACTCTACTATACAGGCTTTAAAAATGCAAGTTCTCCAATTATATGCCAACTCCTGTAATTGCCCTGAAAATAAAGCTTGAAATCGGCCATATAATGTACTGAGCGAAAAATATCACAAAAACGATGAAAATGAGCCAATTTTGCTCCAAATAGTCGTGGATATACTGAAATCGTACGGGTAGGAAGGCAAAAAGTACCTTTGCGCCGTCTAGCGGTGGAAACGGTATCATATTAAAGACCGCAAGCACTATATTAAGAATGACGATAGTACCGAGCATTTGCGCAAAAGCTCCGTCAGTTATCCCAAGAACGCCAGAATAACGAATCATCAACCCAAAAATCACTGCTAAAGCAAGGTTTGCAAGAACCCCAGCGAGACCGACTGCAACTGTGCCCCATTTGAAATTGCTTAGATTGTAAGGGTTATACGGCACCGGCTTTGCCCATCCAAAGGCAAAATTGCCCCCAGAACCAAAGAGCATAAGGGCGGGTAGAATAATAGAACCCAGCGGGTCAATATGCGGGATTGGGTTTAGTGTCAGACGCCCGGCAAGGCGCGCGGTTGGGTCGCCAAACCATTCCGCCATATATCCATGAGCAATTTCATG
>DNMN01000033.1 GCA_003489395.1 Candidatus Yonathbacteria bacterium
ACCTTAATCCCTATTTCAAAAACTGCGGACATGTCATCCTTATCGAAGGAGACCAGGAGATATTGCTATATCCGGAAATCAATAGCGACCACGCCGTGGTGAAGCGAATGCAGGCAAAGATAAAAGGAATAATATGAACTACGAGCCACAAGGAGATACTCATGAATGAAATTTTAGTCTTGAATGGTCTTTTCCCTGACCAGCGTGGAACTGCCAGACGTGGAAAGATTACTGGTTACAATGGAGACGGTATACCATGTCGTAGGTATACCTGGGTTAAGCCAGAATTGGCGAAATTCAAAGACAAACAGTTCGAGGCTTTTGATACTCAAATTGAGTACGCGATTAAGCGGGTAAAGGGGAGGGTACTATGAATCCTTATTGTCCAAATTGTGGAGAAGATGGGGATGTTTTTATTTGCATAAAATGTGGCGCACAGATGTGTAGTGATTGTATAGAAAGAAAGGAATTGGAAAGTGGATATTGCAGCAGATGTTACGAAGATTTTTCATAACGAAAGGACCATCATGAAAACACCAAAACCAGAATTAACGTACAGCAGGCTGCTCACGGTGGGAGTCCCATCCCAGCCGCTCTTCGAGAAACTACAGGATTTTCTCGCGCCATATTTCATTGACGGCACTGATAACATGTGCGCATGGGAGGCGTTTAGCATACTAGCATATGAGTGTGCCGATAAGGAAGATGTTGATTTATCGCTCTCCGAACCTGGCAAAATACAAGGTCAGGAAGAACGGGACTTTATCGTTTCGGTCTATAAGATGGCAGAGGGAGAAATAGGAGACGTTGTTTTTTATTGTTCAAAATAATATACAGCGTAAAAAATTCAGATTTTATCAATTTGATAAAAAACAAGAAAAAGAGAGAAAATATTGAGAATTATCAGTAAATACCGCCGGGATTCGGCACCATTCTGCATCTTCCCCCACAAAAAGGGGAAGGGTATTGAATACAATCAGGACACACAGGGAGACAAAGCACACTATGTTAAGAATTCAATTTAAAAAAAAGAAACCATTGGTTGAAAGAAAACCTGCCCAGTCACCATCTTCAGAATGGCCACTTGGGGAGCAATTTGGTCAATCATCCAGACAAGGCTTTGAAGCAGATCCATTTGGTCAACCATCCAAACAGGACTTCGAACAGGAGAATATTGATGTCGGTGCAGGAAACATTCCAAACCAAGAACTCGATACATGCCTGTTCTGCGGAAGCGAGATAACCGGCTCACACCTGTCGGTAACTACCAAATCCGGTGAGCATTGCATGCATGCAAGCTGTATTGTTTCCGGCTTTGCATTGTTAGCAAATGGCGTAGGGTTGTTTTTTCATTGGTTAAGTGGTAGGTACAAAAAAAAGTGAAATTGTGACAATACCGGAATTCGATACGAAACTTTTGAAGGGGAAAAAAAGGGGGGAGGTAAACCATGCCTGTATTAGCGAAAAAAGGGAGGGTGCGGTTGTATTTAGAAGTTCGGTACGACCTGCCATTTTCTTTTGATGAACCATTACCGATAGCAGAAATAGTTAAAAAGGTTGTGGAAGAAAATAATCTCTACGAACTGGCAAAAGCAGGAAAAGGAGAATACGCCGAAGAGGTACATGCCATCTTCGTAGACACTGGAGAAAAACCAGGAGAGTACGATACGGTAGTATACGAGGGACCAGAAGAGACAACGCACGCTCTCTTGGGCTTAATATAGATACGTAGTAAAACCATAAGAAGCACAATCCAAACATTCAAGAGGGGGGGGTAGATTATGTCAGAAACCAAATTCAAATACGAGCTTACCGGTAAATATGGTGTAAGTCTCCACGAAGCCCTGCGGGAACAGGATTTTTATAATTACTATGCCCGTGAAGCAGAGTATCTACTCGAAGAGTCGAAGATCGAGGGCGACAGACGCGAGGACTTTATTTCATGGCTGGAAGCCACACTTACTTATTCAAAATGGGCTGATTACTCAAAAAAAGCTGGTGTGTCCTGTGAAAAATTAAGCGATCATCTTATGACAAATGAATTACGAAACGACGAAGGCGAGTTGGAGTTTAGGGAAAAATATTCCACGGAATATACGTCTGGTTTAGCAGACGATGTGGCTACAGAGTGTAATGGCAACGATATCGAGATTGCGTATACTTTCGGCCTTATTAAATTCACCAACCTGCCGCAGGACGTACAGCGCAAGATAAATTTCCTGTGTGATCGCTCAAGGAAGTATGACGAGAAAGATGGCAAAATAGCAAGTAAACTGATGGATTTTGCAAGCAGGCTCGAAAAAGAAGCATGCGAAAAAATCGTCTTGGTAGAAGGTTTCTATTGCGACATCCACGATGGTAATGCCGAATACAAAGAACCTATAGCTCGATCAAAAGTATTAACATGCCCCGCATGCAGGCATCCGATTTGTCCTGTGTGCGCAAATGCGTTCACTAAAGATCCAAAGGATATCGAGGATGCGCGGGAGTATGTCGCTTCGTGCGCAAGCGTATCAGGTCATGCCTATTGCGG
>DNMN01000027.1 GCA_003489395.1 Candidatus Yonathbacteria bacterium
AGCCCAGAGGCGGATGAGGTTGCCGAGACGCTTGCCACTGGCAAGATCGTCAAGTCAAGCGCCAGCGAAAGAACTGTATCAGAACTTGGTGTTTCAACACTGGTTGGAATGTATGTGCCAATACGCGGGGATAAAAACGACATAATTGGCGTAGCGGAAGCATATGTCAACGTTGCTGATGTCGCCGGATTTACGCGAGCAATTCAAACTGTCCTTTGGATAGGATCATTTACGTCCCTTGTTCTTATTTTCCTCTTGTTACGCTATGTATTTCGCAAACAAGATGCGAAAATTGTCGCTCATTCAGAGGAGCTGTCGGGTGTAATAGAAGAATCCCCCATCGGCATCTACACTGTGGCGATGGATGGAACTGTTGAAACATTCAACCCAGCGATGGCTCGCGAATCCTGCATTTACAGCGCGAGTGAAATAATAGGTAAAAATATTTTTGCATTGGAATACTTCCGTAACTCAGGGCTTGATATTTTAATACGCGAAGGGCTTCTAGGGAATGCCTTTAGACGGGAGGTTGAAATTCCAACTCCATCTGATAATGCCAAAAAAACATATCACTTCTATTATGGCGTGCCTCTTAAGGATGCTGACGGTGAAATTGATTCTCTGCTCTTGATGTCCGAGGATATTACCGAACGCAAGGAGCTTGAGAGTCAGGTTCGCGAGTACACAAAGGGGCTTGAAGAAAAAGTTGGCGAACGCACAAAAGACATAGAGGAAGCAAAAGCGAAGGCCGAGGCTCTGCTTGCGAGCCTCGGTGAAGGAATGATAGCGACAGACAAGGATGGGAAACTTATCGCGCTCAATCCCGTGGCAGAAAAAATGCTTGATCTGAAATCTGAAGCGGTTATTGGAAAACTTGCTGTTGATGTAATAGAAGCCATAGATGAAAATAATATAGACATACCAAACGAAGATCGCATTCTTAATATTGCTCTAAAGGGGGAGCCTGCTACGTTGAACACAATGCGTTACAAGAAAAAAGACGATGGGTACTTTCCTGTTGCGGTTACATGGACGCCTGTCATGCTTGGAGGCGTTGTTGCCGGCGCTGTTGGCATCTTTCGCGACATCACAAAAGAAAAGGAACTTGAAAAAGCGCGCGGAGATTTGCTTTCTCTCGCGTCACACCAGCTTCGAACTCCACTCTCTGGTACAAAGTGGCTTATTGAAACATTGAAGAAAGGTATTCATGGTCCTCTTACTCCCGGTCAAACAGAATACATAGACGAGCTGTACAAAATTAATGAGCGAATGACTGGACTCGTGCATGACATGCTCGGTGTGCTTCGTTTGGAAGGCGGTGAAGCAAAAACAAAAAAAGAAGATACTTCAACAAAAAATCTTATTGAGACTGTTTTTGAAACTATGCGTGGTGTAGCAGAGAGCAAACAGGTAGCTATCCGAGCGCGCGAGGATACGGACTATACGATAAACACAGACCCACTCCTTCTACAAAATATTCTTGAGAGCCTAGTTGGGAATGCGATAAACTATTCAGAGTCTGGGCGCGAGGTGACTCTCCATGTTGAACAAAAGCCATTGTGGCTCATATTTTCTGTAAAAGACTCAGGTATCGGGATTCCAAAAGGCGAACAACAGCAAATTTTTGAGCGATTTTATCGCGCGTCAAATGCAAAAACTTTTGATACGCGAGGAAGCGGGCTCGGGCTCTATATCGCTTCTATGCTCGCGAAAAAAATCGGCGCTCACCTTTCATTTGAATCCGAAGAGGGCAAAGGGTCCACCTTTTATGTGCACCTGCCATATCCACAGACGGGGGTATTGTAAGTGGAATACCCCTAGTGTATAATGTAGGAACATAACCTTAATAAATATTGTATGAACCACGTATTAGTTGTTGAAGATGAGGATTTCTTGGTCAGAGCGCTAAAGGATAACCTAATCTCAGAAGGACACAGTGTATCTGTTGCCACCGACGGTGAACAGGTTTTTGAGGAGTTAAAAAAGAAAACGCCAAGTCTTATTCTGCTTGACCTATTGCTCCCAAAGAAAAACGGGTTTGATGTATTGAAAGAAATCCGCCAGAGCCCAGAGTGGCAACACATTCCAGTAGTCATTCTCTCCAACCTTGGTGAGGACTCTGAAATAAAGCGCGCTCTAGAACTCGGCGCAAAC
Source organism: Candidatus Yonathbacteria bacterium (assembly GCA_003489395.1). GTDB lineage: Bacteria > Patescibacteriota > Minisyncoccia > Phycocordibacterales > UBA1550 > UBA1550. The sequence goes on from DNMN01000027.1 coordinate 2,155, forward strand.
GACTATTTTGTAAAGTCACAGCACCCTATTCAAGAAGTCATTGAAAAGGTGCGTGAATACCTTGAGGGAAAAGGCTCCACAAAGGTGGGAGTGTAGTGTTAGAATGTAGAATATTGAATTTGAAACTGGAAGAAAGGGTGGGTTGCCGAAGGCAACCCACCCTTTCTTCCTAATATTCCATATTCTATTTCTCTAGGGTATAATGAGAGAAAGAAATGCTATTAATCAATCGTCTATCACTCTCAAAACTTCTTGCTGTTTTTACTGTACTTGCGGTTTTTTTATCATTTCAAAATATCGCGTTTGCTTTAACCACTGGACAAGTATATCCATCACTCGGAACAACCGTTTCTGAACCACCATGGAGCGACAATACGTGGGACACGCCTGCCAACATTTACACCGACGATGGAACAAACGCAGAAGTAACCGCACCAAGCTATGACAACGGAGACCAGACCTTTGTTTTAAAAGCGACAGGTTTTGATTTTAGTACAATACCCGACGGCTCAACTATCAACGGTATTACAGCTCGTATCAATTCTTACTATTCAGCAGGTTCTGGTTCTATAGACCTATGTCAGCTCTTTAATGTATCCCGTGCAAAAGTTGGAACGAACCAATGTTCTACCGTAGTCCCTCTGACAACAAACACCGCAACTATAATCACTAAAGGAAGCGCTTCGGACACATGGGGAAATGCGCTAACCTCCGCGTGGGTAAAAGATTCTGATTTCGGCATCGCAATTGGCATTCTTGCTACATCAAATAATACCGATGTTCATGTTGACTATGTCACTCTTGAAATAGACTACACTCTGTCAAACACAGCGCCTACACTTTCCATCTCCGAACCAAATGGATCAGGCGATACGGTAACTGTGGGCGATTCATACAACATCACCTACTCGCTAGCAGACGCAGAACAAACTGTCACTGCTGATTTTTATTACGATACAAATAATTCCGGCCTTGATGGCACTCTAATTACCGGATGCCAAAATCAAACAGAAGGAGTTGGAGCGACCTGCTCATGGAATACCACCGGCGTAACACCGGGGAGTTATTATGTCTACGGGCGAGACGTCACTGACGGGATTGCTCCTGAAGTGAGCGCTTACTCTTCTGGAACAATAACCATCAACGCGCCACCAGCCTCCGGCACAGTTTCTGCATCGCCTGACACCTGCACCATTTTGTCAGGAGCAAGCACATGTACCGTGCCATTCACTTGGAGTATTTCAAATGCTACATCGCCAAAGCTTTACAATGCGACGAGGTTTATCGAATATTCAACATCAGCATCGGGGAGCGGGGTTTCGTTTGCAATCACAAACGGCTCAAATACAGTGCAAGTAAGAGATAGCACTGCGGTGCTGAACTCAACAACAGCGACGGGAAGCTGTACTGACGGAACATCATGGAATGGGAGCAGTTGCGCGGTAGTTGTGACATACTACGACATCGTCGCGTCCTCTGGAGCAAATGGTTCCGTTACCCCAACTGGCACAACGACAGTAGCTCAAGGAGGCTCACAAGCGTATTCTATTGCACCTATTTCTGGATATGAAGTTGCGACATTGCTCATTGATGGTGGCGCGATTACCGCGACGACAACCTACACTTTTTCAAACGTCACAGCAAACCACACCATCAGCGCAACCTTCAGCTTATTACCTGTCACACACACCATCACCTCAAGCGCGGGTTCAAACGGTTCCATCACACCTCTCGGCGCGATTGTAGTTGCGGACGGCGCTTCGCAGGCATTCAGTATTATCCCTGAGTCTGGATTTTATACTGCAACACTTCTTGTTGACGGTGGCACAGTCTCAACATCAAGCCCATACACTTTTACAAATGTTACAGCCGACCACACTATAGTAGCGACATTCGCTCTCATTCCTCCACCCCCTGGCTCGTTCACCATCATCGCAAATCAAAATCCAAACGGCTCGGTGTCGCCAAGCGGTTCTACTATTGTGACAGAGGGTGATTCACAAATATACACGATTACACCAGACTCTGGCTATGATGTTGGCTCATTGATTATTGATAGTTCCCCGCTTTCATCCACTTCTACCTCATACACTTTTACAAATGTTACAGCCGACCACACTATTGAAGCCACTTTCATAGCGCTCCCTGGGACAGAGCCCGCGCCAGTAGCCACAGTGCGAAGACTAGCAAGCGTGACTTTTCAGGGCAGGGCTTTTCCTGACGGAAAAATCTCAATTGTTAGAAAGGAGCTCGGCAATGAAATCGTAACGAAGGAGCGGGGCGGAGCAGACGCAAACGGTTTTTTTAATATACGATTCACTGACCTTCAAACTGGAGCGCACAGTTTTGGTCTTCTAATAAAAGACCCTGATGGCAGGACTTCGCAAACTAAATTTTTTGTTGTGGACGTAAGCAGAGGCGACGAAATATTTAAAGATATAATCGCTCCGCCGACTGTTGATATTTTAAACGGGCAAGTCTCGCGCGGTGGAAACCTAAAAGTTTTTGGGTACGCGTCCCCCGGCCATACCATTCGCGTCTATTTTGATGATATACTAGTCAAAGAGGCGCTTGCTGGGCGTGGAGGTGTGTACTCGTTTGATGTGCCTACAGGAGCGCTTGATTTTGGGCAACACAAAGTGAGAGCAAAGCAGATAAACCTTGACGGCGGGAGGGAGAGCGATTATTCAACAGAAAGAACATTCGTAGTATCCAAACTTACTGTTGTAAAGGCAGACTTCTCTGGCGACGGGAAAGTTGATATCACAGATTGGAGCATCTTTCTCGCTCGCTGGGGGTCAAAAAGTTCTTTAGGGAGAGCAGGGATTGACCTAAACAGCGACGGGAAAATTGATATAACAGACTTTAGCATATTCATTAAAACAATAAGAAAAAAATAAAATGTTACGCACTACATCATTTACCATTATATTGGGAACAGCGATCTTTTTTGCAAACGGAGCACAGGCCGCTACGCTATTCTTCACACCTGGCACAGGTGAATTTGGCTTGAACAAAGAAATAGTTGCTGATTTAAAAATAGACAGCGATGGTGTGGGTGTGAACGCCGGTCAAGCAACTATTCGCTTTCCAAAGGATATGCTTGAAGTGAAGTCTGTGGACAAAACAGATTCGGCATTTAATTTCTGGCTTGAGGAGCCCTCGTTTTCCAATGCTGACGGCGTGATAACATTTGTGGGCGGTACTCCGTACGGCATCTCCGGCGCGTCTATCAATGTTCTTCATATTACATTTTTAGCAAAGAGCAGTGGCACTGCAAAACTTTCATTCGCCGACAGCGCCGTTACGGCTTCAGACGGAAGCGGGACAAATGTGCTGTCAAAATCAGCCGAAGCCGCATTTACAATAACTGGAGAAACTGTTCCTCCTGTGATCACACCTCCCACTCAAATAAAAAGGGAGCCTGTGGCGCCGAGCGGTTTGCCAGTAAAACCGTCTCTGGCTGTTCCTCTATACTCAGACCCAGCTCTATGGTACAACCACTCAAATACATTCACTGCGTCATGGACTCTCCCTTTGGACATCTCTCTCGTTGCAACGACTATTAATAAACAACCAGCATATTCTCCAAGTGAAAGTGAAGGACTTTTTGACAGCAAAATGTTTTCTGCTCTTTCAGACGGAGTATGGTATCTCCACGTGCGTTTCAAAAATGATATTGGGTGGGGGCCAGTGGCACATTATCGCATAGCAGTGGATACAAAAACTCCGCTACCTTTTGAGGTCACTACAAACGAAAGCGAAGCAACAGACAACCCTACGCCCACATTTTCATTCAAGGCGAGCGACGCGCTTTCTGGTTTGCGTGAATACCGCGCAAGGGTAGACAATGGAAATTGGGTTGCAATTCCTACAAAAGATTTCAAAGGATCATACAAACTAGCTCAACAGATTCATGGAAAGCACCATCTTACAATTCAGGCTGTGGACAATGCGGGAAACAGTATAGAAGACACATTTGACTACGAAACAATTCCGCTTGAGTCGCCAACCTTCACATTTGCTACAGAAAAGATTTACTCAAACACGTCTGCCGGATTGTCCTTCAGCGGAACAGCGTTGCCATCCACTGAAATACTTTTCACTCTTAAAAAAGGAAATGCGATTGTGACAGAGAAAACCATACCTGTGGACATAAGCGGAAATTGGGTGTTTGCATATAGCGATACTCTTCGCAATGGTCGCTACACTGCGACAATCCAGAGCAAGGACTCTCGCGGAGCGCTCTCTCTTGTAGTAACGGCGCCAGAGATACGAGTGACTGGGAAATACACAAATGCGATTATCATAACGCTAGTTGTATTGATTAGCGCGCTTGTTGGCGGATACTTTTTCTACAAGACACGACGCGAGAGAACATCGCTTCGCATTCAGGTTGCTGAAAGAGATACTGCAAACGTGTTTAATATGATCAAAACCGACATCCAAAAGCTAGAGGACGCTCAGAAGACACCTACCCCTGCTGATGATGAGTTTATTGCCGACAAGCTTAAAAAGAATGTTGAAAAAATGGGTTCATATGTGAAGAATGAGATCGGGAGAGCGAAAGAGTAGAGGCGACAAAGTCGCACAACTGACACCGCCTACGCGGACAATTAACAATTGACTAAATACACAGGAACGCCGATTGCCTAAGGCAATCGGCGTTCCTGTCAGTTGTCAATGGTTAATTGTCAATTGTTTTTGCTTTTGCAATACGCGCATCTGCAGGGCATGTCTTTAATATATTCATCAAAATACTCCTTGCCGTAATCATAGTTAAGCTCCTCCCCCGCCTCAATGCGTTTTATGGCTTTCACAAACACTCGTCCACCTATGATATCCACCTCGCAATTTGGCTTGCAGGAATGGTTTATATATCGCGCGGTGTTTGAGCGCGCGCTTCCGTCTATCATTCTCACTGCGCTCGTTTCAAACAAATACTTGTTGTCTGGGTANNAGACCAGCGTTTGACTTCTTTACTTTGTATTTAACATTTCCGATTTTTGGGATTGGCATGGTTGATTTTCTTAACGAGTGAAACGAGTTTTAGAAAATCACCACCCGGTTAAATGATTTTTTCTAAAAAATCCCTGCGAAGCAGGATTTAACTGGGTGAATGATACGACCTCGCCATTATACGAGAATTAAAGTAAAATGCAACAATGGAAAAGGAAAACAGCGGTGCAAAACAAAAACTTGCCTGTGATGTCGCAGTAATAGGCGGAGGGCCAGCGGGAATGATATCTGCAATTCAGGCAGGAAAAGAGGGCGCTTCTGTCGTGCTAATTGAGAAAAACAAAACGCTCGGCAAAAAACTCCTCATCACGGGAGGTGGCAGATGCAACGTTACAAATGCCATTTTTGACAACCGCACGCTTGCGCAGAAGTACGGCAAAAAAGGAAAGTTCCTTCTCTCTCCTTTTTCAAAATGGAGCGCGCAGGATACAATTGATTTTTTTGAATCTTGTGGAATGCCGACAAAGGAAGAAGCTTTGGGTAGAGTCTTCCCTCAAAGCAACCTCGCGCAAAGCGTGCTTGATGTTTTGATTGATGAACTTGAAAACGCTAATGTGAAAATTATCACCGACTCCCCTGTTATCAAAATCAAAGCAGTAAATAATAAAATAGTTAGTATTGAAACAGCGGATGCAGTCATCAATGCAAATGCGTTCATTATCACCACAGGAGGGACAGCGCGTCCCGAGACAGGCTCGTCTGGCGACGGATTCAAATGGCTAAAAAAACTTGGGCACACTATCAGCGCGCCAAGCGTAGCTCTTGTTCCTGTTAAAACTAAAGAAGCGTGGGTGCACAGACTCCAAGGTCTCTCGCTTCCAAATGTGAAGATCACTCTCATTGACGCAAAGGCGCGCGGAGAGGCGCGCATAGGGAAAATTCTATTTACTCACTTTGGACTTTCTGGGCCACTTGTTCTCGGTATGAGCCAAGCAATAGGTGAAGCGATGAGAGAGGGTACCCCTGCGCTTGAGCTTGATTTATTCCCCGCCCTTGACCAAGTGATGTTAGACGAGAAACTTCGCGCGCACCTCGCGAAGGTGCAAAATAAAAAATGGGCAAACGCGCTCGCGGGTTTTGTGTCTCCGCTTCTTGCGCCAGTTCTCGTGGAGCTCTCTGGCATCAACCCCACTATGCCAGTCAACATAATTCCGCGCGTAGCCCGTATTGCATTTGTTAAAAAACTAAAAGCACTGACTATTACACCAACAGGTCTACTCGGTGTGGAAAAAGCAATAGTCTCATCCGGAGGTGTGGCGCTAGAAGAAGTGGACTTCAAAACAATGCGTTCCCAAAAAATAGAAAATCTGTATCTAGCTGGGGATATTTTAGACTTTGACAGACCATCAGGAGGATTCAGTTTACAGATTTGCTGGACAACAGGATTCGTTGCGGGCAGAAGCGCTGGGGTGTATAATGTTAGGTAACACACTTAAGGTCAAACTATGGAAAATACAGCGAAATCGCATGAGGCAGTGCCTCATCTGCAAAAAATACAGCAGAAAAAACCTGTTGCTAAAAAAACAATTCTTGCAATAACATCTATTATTGTGATACTTGGAATTGGCGTCACTTTCTATTTCACGAATAGAATTGAGAAGTTCTTTTGGGAAGCTCGCACAAGCTCAGTTGCAGAAGTAACTCATGAGCTTGTGATTCATTATCTAAAAAAAGGCGACGTGGAGAACTGGCATAACGCTGAGTCAAATGCTCACTTGGCGGAATTTGCTAAGGAAGCAAAGGAGTTCATTCCAAGCACAGTGGCGATGAAAATCTATTCAACTGACGGAATTCTCGCGTGGACAGATCTGAAGCGCGTACAGCCAGGATACCAAAAGTCAGAAAGCGATGGACAACTCGCGCAAGTCAGAGCTAACAAAAGCATAATTATGCCTGCCGGCGAAGCCACAAAAAATGAACTTGGAAAAACGAGCTTGCTTGAGGTCTGGTCAACAATGGAAGACAATCTCGGAAACACGATGGGGTATTTTGAAATCTATTTTGACACAAGTGATATTCAGACGTTTGTAGATGAGATAAAATACTCAATTTGGATCGTGATTATTATAATGCTTGGTATTGTACTAGTACTTATAAACCTAGCATTTAGAGAACAAGACGTAAGAATTATAGAGCAATCGGAATACATAAATGGCATCATTGAGCAGTCTCCTATCGGCATCTACACAATAAACACAAACGGGTTCATTGAAAGCTACAACCCGTCAATGATGCGAATTTCTGGCATCACAGACGCAAACGAAACAATAGGCAAAAATGTGTTTGATGCCGTCGCATATCAGAAAAATGGACTGGACAAACTTCTGATGAGCGGTTTGGGCGGAGTGCCGTTTGAAACAGAGGTTGAGGTGGAATCCTCACTTGGAGAACACAAAAAAACATACCGACATTATTACGGCGTCCCTTTGAGAAACCCTGCTGGCGAGGTTGACCACCTCCTTGTAATGGTAGAAGACATTACAGGAAGAAAGGAGCTAGAAAGAAAAGTCACGGAACACACCGAGGACCTTGAGTCTAATGTTAACGAACGCACAAAAACGCTTCAGGACAAACTTAACGAGCTTGAAAGATTCCAGCGACTCACTGTTGACCGCGAAATTCGCATGACAGAGTTAAAACAAGAAATAGAAAAAATGCGCGTTAAACTAGAGAGCTCAGGAATGAATCCAAACGCATAATTATATATTAACTAAAATCCATGAACATACATCCTATACTTGTGCACTTCCCTATTGCTTTCCTCACTCTTTACGCCATCTGCGAACTTATTAGGTTTAAGAAGGTTACTGCACAACATTACTGGTTCCATGTAAAAGCAATTCTCATTATTGCTGGTCTTGTAACGGCGGAGCTTGCGCTCGGAAGCGGTGAGGCGATTGAAAAAATGTTCAAGGAGGAGAATCCTGTCAAAGACGCGATTGTTCATGTGCACGCGGCTTCTGCCGAGGGGACTATTGGAATATTTTTGATACTTGCTATCTCGTATCTTGTTTTGTGGATTGAATATGATTCTTCCAAAAAATTCCTTTCAAAATACCCAAGTCTCGCAAACCCATGGAGGCGTTTAGTCAAAATCGCAAAATGGATTATTGATACTCCCGCGTCCCTCGTGCTGGCTCTTATCGGTATCGTTGGGATTACAATTACCGGAGCGCTCGGCGGAGCAATGGTGCACGGACCCGATGTGGACCCATTTGTTTCATTTGTGTATCGCCTGTTTTTCTAGAACAATACTATGAACAATAACGAGCACTTCAATTTTAAAAGGGCGCTTCGTTTTGAAATATCTCTTGTAGTTCTTTTCCTTGCGACATTCGCGCTTTATGTTGGAGATGTGTTGCCAGCAAGGTTTGAAGGTCAGATTCTCGGTATTGTTGGATTTGTCGGAATAGTACCGGTAGCCAGAAGCGCGTATCGTTCGCTTAAAGAAAAGAAAATAAACGTTGACCTCCTCGCAACTATCGCGCTTTTTTTCTCGTTCATAAGCGCGGAGTGGAGCTCAATGCTTTTTATAAACATAATGCTTGCGGGAGCGCGTGTGCTTGATCTATACACAAAAAGACGCGTCAGGAAATCGCTTGAGAGTCTCATTAAGCTGAAACCGTCAAAGGCTCGTGTGATCCGCGATGGAGAAACCACAGAAATCGCGCTTAATCATGTTCGCAAAGGCGACCTCGTGGTTGTAAATCTAGGTGAACAAATTCCTGTGGACGGAATAGTGAGCGAAGGTGGAGCCTCTGTGAACCAAGCATCACTGACAGGCGAATCAGTTCCTGTGCTTCGTGAAGTTGGCTCTACTGTTCTTTCCGCGACTGTAGTTGTGTCTGGAAATATTGTCGTGAAAGCAGAAAGAATTGGCGCAGAAACCACTTTTGAGCGAATGATAAACCTCATTGAGGCATCGCACGACGCGAAAACAAGAATGCGCACGTCAGCCGAGCGTTTTTCAAGTTGGTACATTGGCATTATGCTTTTGGTCGCTATTGTTCTTTACATACTTACAATGGACACACGACTTGTGCTCGCTGTTGTGCTTGTTGTGTGCGCGGATGACATTGCGATTGCAGTCCCCCTTGCGTACATTGTCGCGATAGGCACTGCCGCTCGTCGAGGGATTATTATAAAAAGCGCGGATTTCTTGGAACTTGCCGGGAAAATTAACACGCTCGTTGTGGATAAAACAGGCACGCTGACACTCGGAAAACTTGCCGTTGAAAACGCGCGCGCGTTTGAAGGAGCGACCATGGAGCATGTTCTAGAGCTGTCCGGAACTATATGCGCGCGTTCAAACCATCCAGTCTCAAAAGCAATTATGGAGTACGCAAAAAATGCTGGCTGTTCCTGCGCGCCACCTGAGAGTTTCAAAGAAGTGGAGGGGCGAGGCATAATCGGAGCAAGCGATAATGATGGAAAAATAATTATAGGACGAGCGGAATTTTTGAACGAGGAAGGAATTAAATTTTCTGATGAAGTGGAGAGCGTTGTCGCAGAATGGGTGTCAAAAGGAAACAACGTAACTCTCATTTCTCTTGGTGGCAAAGTAATCGGAATGTTCGCTCTCGCCGACGAAATGCGCGAGGGTGTCGCGAGCGCGATCCAAACACTCAAACAAACAGGTGTTAAAGAAGTGGTGATGCTCACAGGCGACAACGACGGTGTCGCAAAGAAAATCGCGGATTACCTTGGCATAGACAAGTACTATTCAAAGCTTCTGCCAGAGCATAAGGTGTATGTTTTAAGAGATTACCTCGGAAAGCACGAGCGAGTTGTGGCTATGGTCGGAGACGGTGTAAATGATTCCGCAGTGCTTGCGCGAGCGGATGTGGGTATAGCGATGGGTGGTATTGGGTCGGATGCGGCGATAGAGTCAGCCGACATAGTCCTTATGCAAGACAATTTTGAGAAAATACTTGACCTTCGCGGGATCTCCAAAAAGGTATCTTCAATTGTGCAGGGGAATTTTGTGATTTGGGGAGTTGTAAACACAATAGGTCTTTACCTAGTTTTCACCCATACTATCGGGCCATCGGGAGCCGCGGCATACAACTTTCTAACTGACTTTATTCCAATAGCAAACTCCCTTCGTCTTTTCCGATATAAGTAAAAAAGTTATACTGTATTAAATACCTCAATGGATCCCGTTAGAGGTCATGCAGTTATGTTTTTGGTACTGATGGGATTATAATGACGAAGGTGGTAAGTATTACTATTTATTAAATAACTACGGAAACGCACAGCGTTTCCTACCTCTAACGGGATGGATTTCTCTAAATACGCGAACACTAATATTAGTGAGGTTACAAAACTTTTTTCCGTTGACCCTTCTAATGGGCTTCCGCTGTCTGAAATAGAAACTCGTCGCAAGGCGACTGGTTTGAACCTGCTTGCGAACAGCAAAGTTAGTCCTCTTAAAATTTTTCTTCGTCAGTTCAAGTCGTCATTTATTTATCTGCTGTTATTTGCAACTGTTCTTTCATTTATTCTTGGACAATTTACCGAGGGAATAATGATACTGATATTCCTTCTTATAAATGCAGCGCTTGGATTTTATCAGGAGTATAGATCGGAGCAAACAGTTGAGCTTCTAAAACGCTATGTTGCGACACGAGTAAAGGTTAGACGTGGAGGGAAAGTGTCCACCATCAATGCCAGCGAGATTGTTTTGGGAGATGTCATTATTCTTGAAGCTGGCGATGGTGTCCCAGCAGATATTCGCATTATTGAAGAAAAAGGACTTGTGGTAAACGAGGAGCCTCTCACTGGAGAATCAGTTTCTGTGGAAAAAGAAAGCTCGCCTCTTACAGGAAACACGACCGAGCTTTACGAAGCAAAAAATATTTGTTTTTCTGGCACAACCGTAGTGTCTGGAAGCGCGACTGGAATAGTTTTTGCAATTGGAAACAGGACACAAATTGGTGGAATAGCAGAGCTTGTCGGTGGGACAAGCCACGTGAGCAGTTTTGAAAAAGAGCTTGGTAAATTTAGCCGTTTCATTTTGTATCTCGTTATAGGCACGCTGTTGTTCATTTTTGCAATGAATATAGTCCTAAAGGGGTACTCTGCGAATATTGTTGAGCTTGCCATTTTCTCCATTGCGCTTGCGGTCTCTGTTGTACCAGAGGCGCTTCCTCTTGTTATGACATTTTCGCTTTCGCGAGGAGCGCGACATCTTGCAAAGGAACGCGTGGTTGTGAAGCGTCTTTCCGCAATTGAGGACCTTGGCGGAATACAAATGCTTTGCACGGACAAGACAGGCACGCTCACAGAAAACAAACTGACAGTCCACGAGATGTGCGGAGAAGACGCGCGCGCGACGCTCTTTGCTGGGGCTCTTGGTGGAAACTACCTTGGAGCAAGAGCTCGCGGAGGCGCGCCTGACCCTTTTGACACTGCGCTATGGGAATCGCTTTCACTAAAGGAGCAAACAGATGTAGCGTCCTACTCACGCCTCCGCGATACGCCATTTGATCCGGTGCACAAAAGAAACAGCGT
>DNMN01000039.1:0-30067 GCA_003489395.1 Candidatus Yonathbacteria bacterium
TCCATAAGATTTTGCTCAAACGCGGAAAGTTCAAACTTTTCTAGGAGTTCCTTCTTGTAAAGCTTGAGCCACGTGTTTTTGGGACAGAAAACATAATCAAGAAATATGGTTTTTGAGATTATCATTTTGTAGGTCTTATTATAACAAAAAAACACCAGGTTAGGTGTTTTAGTCTGAATTGCGTGGAAGCCAATCCATTAGTTTTTTTCTGTGCTGATCTAGTGACCAAAGGTCGCCATGAGTAAAGAGCGACGCGTGAGCGTCTCTAAACTTTTGTAGGAGCGCTCCAGTGACTCGAGGCCACCCAGCAGGCATATTTTTGTTGTAGGATTCCAAGAATTCTGAAACTGGAATCAACACAGGCGCCTCCTTCATATTTTTCTTGTTTCCAATCATGTTCTAATAATAATAACACAAAAAATGAAGGATTACAAGAGATTTCGTAATAGGCTAACAATAGTGATTGGACCGACTCCACCGGGGACTGGCGTCATAAAGGAAGCTACTTTTTCGCACTCGGGGTCTATGTCGCCCACGAGTTTGCCAGCCTGTTCACTCGTGCCCGCGTCTATAAGTACAACTCCTTTTTTAATCATATTTAGTTTAATGCCGTGCGGTACGCCCATCCCGGAAATAATAATGTCGGCATTTTTAAATAAAGAAAGTTTTTCTTCATCACTTGTTTTAATATCAACTACATCATGCGTAACTTTCATCCGCTTGAACATTAAATGTACCGGCTCCCCCACGAGTCTGCCATGACCTGCCACAACAATCTTTTTTCCTTTGAGTGAGCTGTTGTGCGTCTCAAGTATTTCATGCACAGCCTGCGCTACTGGCGGAGTTTTGTTTATTTTTCCGTTTTCATAACTTTCTTTTGCGACCGTGCCTAGCACGTCAATGTCTTTGAGCGGTGGAATTGCGTCTAGCACCTGTTGTGTGTCTATCCCTTGCGTGAGGGGGAGCTGTACCACAATGCCGTCATAATCTTTCTCACCAAGCGCGCGGACTTCTTTTACTGCTTCGGCTGTGGTTTTTATGTTTGAATATTTTTTTACTTCCACAGAAATTCCAACTCGCTCCGCCACACGCGATTTCATTTTTACAAATTGTTCTGTGGCTGTGTTCCCGCCAAATACCACAAAGCAAACTTTTTTCGGCGTAGAAAAAAGGAGCTCTGTTGCAAGCTTTTCTTCAAGAGTCTTTGCGATTTTGTTCCCATCAACAAGCATTATTCTGTCGTAACTCCGTCAAAGTGTTCCTCCCGTTCGTCAGCTTTGGTTTTATGCACAGTGCCGTCCTTGTGCTCAGCCGGCGAGTAAATACTATAAAGCTTTAAGTGTGTGCTGCCAGTGTTGATGACATTGTGTTTTGTGCCTTGTGGGATGACTACCGCAAATCCGTCAGAGACATTGTGTTCCACTCCATCTAGAATTACTTTCCCTTCTCCTTCTTCAAAACGAAGAAATTGATCAAGGTGGTGCGTCTCCTCGCCAATTTCATCTCCCAGAGCGATGCTCATCAAAACAAGCTGGCTGTTTTTTGCAGTATAAAGTACGCGACGATAGTCTGTGTTCTCCAAAGTCGCTTTCTCAATATTTGAAATGTATCCTTTCATAAGGAAATTATATCACATATAAATTTGCATGAAAAAAGACGGTCCTTTTTGGGGACCGTCTTTGGTTTTACTACGACCTCGCTCAGGTTAGGTGAGGTTTGCGGGAGCCTGCATCTTGTAGCCCATGCCGGTCAGGATCTGCACCGCTGCGACTTCGAACTCGGCTAGCGAGACGGAGAGCACTGGACCGCCGGTGTTTTTGCGGAGGATCAGGGATTTAGCGATTGTGGCTGACTGCAAGCTGTCGACTTTCTGGCCTGTCGCCGTTTTTCCGTGATGGTGGTTCCACTTGTCTTCCGGGATATCCTGCGGTTTCATCGTGGCAGTAATGCCAGTGTCCAGCACGATTGGGACGATCTTGTTGGTTTGGTGGCTACCCTTTTTTTGGCTTTTCATTTTTTAAATCCCTCGTAGTTATGGTTGAAAGAACATTCGCTTTTGCCCTCTCGGTAAAAAACGAAATCGGCCCGGATGGGTCGATTTGCATATACTACACTACTATGGTTTTTATGTCAAATTTTGGGAAAAAGGGAGCTACAAAAACAGCAAATCGCGGTCAAGCTCGTCGGCATCAGTGCCGAGCTCTTTGTGGTCAAGTGCCTGCTTGGTTGAACCAAGGTAAACCACGCGTTTGCCAAGTTTGTTCTCCAAAAAATCAATCTGCTTGTGTATAAGGTCAAATTTGTCGCCCTTTGCTGTGTCTCCAAACAAATCTGCTTGAGGCGCAAAATCGGCAGTGAGGGCGTCCAATGTTACGCCTGCAGTTCTGTACAAAATGCCTTTTGTATGAATTTTTTTAAACAACTCGCGCGCGACTGAAAGAGATATTTCTGGCGAGTTTGATGGCGATGGAAGAGTGGTTGAAGCCGATGCTATTTTGAAATCATTTGTCTTTAGAAAAATAGAAATCTTTTTTGGAGTCAATTCGTAATGTCGCGCCTTTCTGCACGCATCCTCTATGTGTTTTGAAATCTGCGACCACAGAAACGCTTTGTCATTTGTAGCAGGATGAAATGTTCGCGTTTTTTGAATGGAAGAATACGCGTTCTTTACTTCTGTGTTCACACCCATAACCAAAACGCTGTTTAGCTCCAGCCAAATTGCTTCATAAGGTTTTGATAGGCACTTTTTTACCCATAAGAGATCCTTCTCGCGAAAATCAAGCGCAGTTTTTGCGCCTCGGCGTATTAGGACATCTGCAGTTCTCGGTCCTATTCCCCACACTTTTCCGATAGGCACTTTGGCAAGAAAATCTCCCGCAGTGCTTGTGTCAATTATTGTCAGACCATTTGGCTTCACCCAGTTGGATGCAACTTTCGCGAGAACTTTTGTTGGCGCGAGACCAATGGACACCGAAAGTCCCAGCTCGTCCGCGATTTCCTTTTTAATTTTTTCAGCAATTTCTCTATAAGTTTTTTTTAGAGTTCTATCCAAACCAGTAACATCGGCAAAACATTCGTCAATGCTGTACTCCTCCACGCCATACGCGTATCTGTTTACGATTTCAAACATCTTGCTGGAATACTCTACGTACGATTTGTAGTCGCCCGGAAGGACGACGACGTTTGGGAATTCTTTTTTAATTTTAAATATCGGCATCCCACGCACAACGCCAAGCGCCTTTGCTTCATATGAAAGAGCTGAAACAATTCCTCTCTCCTCTCCTGTCACTACTGGCAAACCCTTTAGCTTAGGATTTTTTGCGCATTCAACACCCACAAAAAACGCATCGCCGTCTATGTGCAAAATTACTTTATTTTTTGTGGCTACGGCGCTCATTCGCCAATTATACCAAATCCGAATGTGTCGTGCGGAACGCAACAATGATGACCACAAACAATATTCCTATGAGCCCAAAGAATTTCATAGTGTCGCCAAGCAACACAGCCTCGCTCGCATATGTGGAAATAATAGCAAACGGCAACTCTGCTAGAAATGTAATAAAT
This sequence comes from Candidatus Yonathbacteria bacterium, assembly GCA_003489395.1. GTDB lineage: Bacteria > Patescibacteriota > Minisyncoccia > Phycocordibacterales > UBA1550 > UBA1550. The sequence continues at coordinate 3,565 of DNMN01000039.1, forward strand.
ATGTATAGATTCAATGGGTAGCGAATGATGCCAAATGCGTATCCCAGCTCGGCAGGCAAAGCAACACGCAAAAGCAGAGCGGTAGAAAAAGTCGTGTGTTTTTTAACCATACTGCTCCAATCATCAAGTTTTTCTTTAGACACAAAATATGAGACTGCCTTGTAGCCAAAGTAGCGTCCGATGAGATACGCAACGATGTCGCCAATGAGCCATCCAACGAGCAAAAAAATTATAGTAGGTATAGGCCCCCAAATTAATGTCGCGATTGGTACAAGTGGGATGTTTGTTAGCGGGCTGACAAGCGCGGCAAGAGCTGATGTTATAACAAAGACAAAAATCGCGAGGATCTCATTTTCTACGGCGAGCGTATTTAGGTATCCCGCGATGGTATAAAAAGCGCTCTGAAGAACGCTTGAATACCAAAATAGAAATGCAATTATTATTGCAACACAAAGGAAAATGATGAGACGCTTATTCATATACTCAAGTATACCAAATGTGTACAGCGGTTCACGCTCATTGCTGGGAGGCTTGGACGCTTCGCTGTCTCACTCCTGGGAAACCCACGGTTTTCCCAATCCTTCCTCCACGGCGAATCAGCTGATTCGCGTCTTGGACGTAGACTAAATCTTCCCCGACCCCCTTCCCGTTCGATTCCAAGCCACGAAAGTTACAACTAAAAAAACACTCTTATGAGAAGAGTGTTTTTTTAGTTGTAAAACTGGGAGGCTTGGAATCGAACCAAGATTGACGGCTTCAAAGGCCGCTGTCCTACCATTAGACGATCTCCCAATATTCTATTCAATTTTCTGCACATTCACTGACGCACAATACACCAAAAAGTGTGATTCGGCAATATTACTTTCCAGAAATTTTTAATAGGGTTAGCTCAAGCGCGAGCCCTGGCACGACTGCTACTCGTACGCTTTCGTACGCTTTCAAAACTTCTGCGAGTTCTTTTGACGTAAGAGTTTGAATTGCGTTTTTTGCGAGGTCTTCTATGAGCGCTACGTCTTCCACAGGAAAATTTTCCGACATTTCTTTTCGCGAATTCGCAACAAAACGAAACATCATCACTGCGCGCATTTTGCGAAGTAGCAAGTCTAGAAAAACCTTCTCTTCCACTCCTCTCTCTACTGCACTTTGTAAAGCGGTTAATCCCGCTTCCACATCACGCGCAACAATCGCCTTTAGAAATGAGTTCACCAAACGGCTGTCCGGCGCGCCAGTAACCGCTTCCACTTCTTGCGCTGAAATCTTTTTATCAGAAGACGATGCAATCACTTTTTGTAAAATCCCAAGCGTATCCCGAAATGATCCGTCGCCAAGAAGCGCAATGAGGTCGGCGGATGCGGGCTCTAACGAGTAACCTTCTTTTTTTGAAACAGTTTCAACAAGAGTTTTTAATGTCGGTTGTGAAGGTTTGTCAAAACGGAAACTCTGACAACGAGAAACAATAGTTTCAGGAATCTTTTCTTCATCTGTAGTGGCGAGAATAAATACCACATGTTTTGGAGGCTCCTCAAGCGTTTTCAAGAGCGCGGGAAACGCCTCACGCGACAGCATATGCGCTTCGTCTATTATGTACACCTTATATTTAGAGCGCATCGGTACTGTGTGCACCGCATCACGAAGCGCGCGAATGTCATCAATACCGCGATTGGAAGCCGCATCTATTTCATAAATGTCGTCATCATGCGCGCCTATAGCTCGCGCGAAAATACGCGCGATAGAAGTTTTGCCAGTACCGCGAGAGCCTGAAAAAAGGTATGCGTGCCCAATATTACCAGCTTTGATAGCCCCAAGAAGCGTTTTAATGACCTGCTCCTGCCCTATTACCTCCTCAAAGGATTTTGGGCGATATTTTGTATAAAGTGCGAGGTTGGAGGACATAGTAAGGACAGTATACCAGACTAAATCGTCTTCAAAAAATCGCGCGCAATTTTCTCCACCTCATCTGCATTTTTTGCATCCATCAGATGCACACGAAGTTCTTTCGCTCCATCAAAGCCGTGCACGTACGCTTTGTAATGCTTTTTCATAATGGCAAAGTTTTTAACATCACCGAGAAGTTTTTCAAATAGATGCGTGTGCTCTATAAGTATTTCAAATTTCTCCGCGAGAGTCGGTGGCGCTCCACGCTCGCGGTCAAAGAGCCACGGCGTGCCAAACATTGCGCGTCCTAGCATCACACCATCCGCACCGGTTGCGCGCGCTTTTTCACTCGCATCTACTAGGTCTCTCACATCTCCATTGCCGATGATAAGTGTGCCTGTGCCTTCGGCGAGCTTCACAGCGCGCGCGACTTCCTCCCAGCGCGCAGGAACGAGCGAGAGCTCTTTTCGTGTACGCGCGTGCACAGTAATCACCGCAGGCTTTGTTTCCAAAATCGCCCCAAGCCATTCCTCCAGATTTTCCTTGTTGTAACCAATGCGAGTTTTTACAGAAACTGGAAGTCCACCTGCACCATCCATTACCGCGCGAATTATCTCCTGAGCGTGTTTTATATCTTTCATATGCGCGGCGCCTGCTCCCTGTTTCTCTATACTTCTATCTGGGCAACCCATATTGATATCAATGCCGTCAAAACCAAGCTCTTTAATTAGCTCCGCTGTTTTTTTCATATGCTCTGGGTTTGAACCAAAGATTTGCGCGACGATTGGATGCTCATTTTTACCAAACGCAAGATCACGTTTTAAAACCTCACGTCCCGCGCTACAAAGTCCGTCCGCGGAAACAAACTCCGTCCAAAAAACATCCGGACCACCGCCTTTCTCACCGTGTCTGCTGTACTTTGCAATCATCTGCCTAAATGCCTGGTCCGTAACATCCGCCATTGGCGCCGACACAAAAAAAGGCTTTGGCAAGTCTGCCCAAAATCCCATTATTGGTTTTTGTGATTCGTCTTTCTTCATTACACGCACTCTATCACAATTTGTGCGTTCATTTCTACTGTTCAAACCCAAAAATGACTTTATTGCCGAAACGCATATCTATATATTGAAGCTTCTTTTTTGGAGCAATGTTATTTGGAAACTGAGTTAAAATCGCCTTCTCCAAATTATTTACTAAATTTGCAGGATCTGAGGTATCTTTAAAACGCATTACAACATCTGCGAGAAAAGGATGTTTGGCGCTCGTGTGTATAGTGACCTCAATTTCATCTTCTGATTTTATATAGATGCGAAATGGCTTGCCGATGTTCTCGCGAAGAAGCTTCGTAAAACCGTTTGCTATGGCAAATCTGTCGTACGGAAGCGACGCGCGAAGTGGCTCACCAGCTTTTTTTTCTACAAGCTTTCCGTATACTTCTATATACACGCCTTTTGAAAACTCCGGCGCTTTGTCAAACACAAATCCGCCCTCATCTATAAACCAGCAATCTTTTGAGCTTGGTTCCTCCACGCACCATAGCGCGTATGGTTTACGCTCAGAAATATTTATAGTGATTGTGTGCTCATCATCTCGAACTGCTGAAACACTCGCAATACGAGGAAAAGTGTGTAGAAGCGTTTGATTTATTTCACCTACTGGAAACAAATGGCTATTGTTTCTTGCATACACAAGGAAATAATTTCCAATTATTTTATCAAGCGCAATCGCGCGAACCTCGTCCGTAGAAACCGCGTTCGCGCCTTCCACATTTATCTGAATAATCTGCCATTTTTTATTATGCGATACTCCCCCACCTGCGACAAAAAATATAAGTCCAAGAAGAACAAGAATAATAAACCTGCTAAACCAGATTTGAGATTGTTCACGGAGACGGAGAAAAATATTCGTCAAACGTGTCATATAAATTATTTATCCAATCTTTTCCTTACCTCCCATATATGGACGAAGGACTTCAGGGATTGTTATAGAACCGTCAGCATTTTGGTAATTTTCCACAAGTGGCACCAAAATGCGTGGCATCGCAATAGCAGTATTGTTGAGAGAGTGCGCAAAGCGAAGCTTGCCTTCGTTGTCTTTGTAGCGAATATTCAAACGTCGTGTTTGGAAATCGTGGAAGTACGAAGCTGAGTGAGTCTCTCTGTATGTATTTTGAGAAGGCACCCATGCTTCTATGTCGTACTTTTTTACTTGTCCGAGTCCGAGGTCACCACCGCAGTTCAAAACAACGTGATATGGAATACCGAGCTTCTGCATAAGCTTCTCGCTATTCTCAGTGAGGTACTCGTGGAACTTTACGCTCTCCTCGTGGCTCGCCTCGCACAAAATCACCTGCTCCCATTTGAAAAATTCGTGCACACGAATGAGGCCCTTTGTGTCCTTGCTGTGACTTCCAGCCTCTCGTCTGAAACTTGTTGAGAATGATAAATATTTTTTAGGAAGGTCTGAAAGTGACAATACCTCGTCCATATGGTAACCCATCGTTCCGACCTCTGCGGTTCCTGCAAGGAAATCCCCGTCCTGAGTTTTGTAGAGGTCCTCCTCTCCTTGTGGTAAAAATCCTGTGCCCACAAGTGGCGCGCGACGCACAAGAGATGGCACCATCATTGGAATAAAGTTCTCTTTTGAAAGTTCGTTCAATACGAATTGCGAAAGCGCAAAAACAAGACGCGCTCCGTCGCCCTTCAAAACATATCCACGAAAGCCAGCAACTTTTGTTCCGCGTTCAAAGTCAGCCATATCGTGTTTTTCAAAAAGCTCAATATGGTCTTTTGGAGTAAACGAGAATTTAGGAATCGTGCCCCATGTGCGAACCTCCACATTGTCAGAGTCTTCCTTCCCCTCTGGAACAGAGACATCAGGAAGATTTGGCACCTGAACCATGAGCGCCTGCCACACGTGCATTGCTGCGGTGAGTTCAAGTTCTTTCGCCTGAAGGATGTCCTTCAGTGACTTGGACTCAGCTATAAGCTTTTCGCGCGCCTCTACATTTTCCGCGCGTGGCACGCTGTCTGCAATCTCGTTTTGCTTGCCACGCATTGCTTCCACCTCGGCTAAAATTGCCTTGCGGTTGTCATCGGCGCTCAAAAGCTCCTGCACGTCAAAAGCAATGTTCTTTTTCTGCGCCGCTTCCTTTACAAGTTCCGCATTCTCGCGAATGAATTTAATATCTAACATATATGGGCAAGTATAGCAGACGTGATAGAATGAGTAAAATTATGAGCTCAGCACATTCGTATACTATTAGTACACTTTCACCTGAGGAATTTCCAAAAGTGCTTTTAGAAATTCCTCAGGTTCCAGAAAAGCTTTTCGTTGTAGGCGAGCTACCCGACCCAAAGGACTACTACTATTTGTCTGTCGTTGGCTCACGCAAGTACACAAGCTACGGTAAAGAAGCATGCGAGCGAATAATAAAAGGACTCGCTGGGTATCCCATTTGCATTGTTTCTGGTCTTGCGATGGGGATTGACGGCATTGCTCACAGAGCTGCGCTTGATGCTGGGCTTCGCACTGTTGCGGTACCGGGCTCTGGTCTTGACCAAGCAGTCATCTATCCACGCACACACCTCGGCCTCGCAAAAGAGATTGTAGAAAATGACGGCGCGCTTCTTTCTGAATATGAACCAAACTTTCGCGCGACTCCGTGGAGCTTCCCTCAGCGCAACAGGATAATGGCGGGGCTCTGCCAAGGCGTGCTAATTATAGAAGCCGAAGAAAAGTCTGGCACCTTAATCACCGCACGCATGGCGCTCGACTACAACAGAAATGTATTCGTAGTCCCTGGCCCAATTTTCTCCGCGACCTCAAAAGGCACAAACAATCTTTTGAGACAAGGTGCAACACCCATCACCTCTGCAAAAGATTTACTTGAAGAGATTGGTTTCGTTGAGCAGACCTTTGGAACCCTTGATCTCACACTTTTTACACCCGAAGAACAAGCAGTGCTCATACTATTAGATGAACCACGCGAACGCGAAGAAATAATCGCATCGCTTGATACACTGCCATCACAAACGCTTTCAATTCTAACCGTGCTTGAAATAAAAGGAGTGATTCAGGAGCGAATGGGCAAAATTGAGCGAATATTAAAAAACAGCACGGTCTAGCCGTGCTGTCAGTTAAGAATGGTTACTCAAGCCCCTTAATTGTACTGAGACAATTTTCCTCTACGTTATAAATATACGTGGAGACAACAATTTTCCCATCATGAGGCTTCAATACTGTTCCATTGTAATATCGTTGGATTCTAAACTTCCATAATGAAGCCCAGGCCAGACGACTGCTCGAGACAAGCATTTGAATATTGTGTCGTCCTGGTTGCCCAGGAATTCCAAACGAAATATTTGCGTCTACCAGCATCCCAACTCTGTATTGTGCTTTAAAGAACACATCATAGGAAACCAGTGAGGCAAGTATCAGAACAGCCACAACTAAAGAAATGTTACTCATGTCTAATCCTCCTGTTTATAGGTAATTTACCAGCCCTTTTTATATCATCTTATTTAATTACCGTCAATATTGAGCCACTGGACAATTTGCAAAATAAAATGGTTCGTAGTACTAATAGAGGTTAATGACCACTAAATCATACAAACTTCTCATCGTTGAATCACCATCAAAGGCGAAGACGATTGGAAAATATCTCGGTGATGATTACATTGTAAAGGCAAGCGTGGGACACGTACGCGACCTTCCAAAATCAAACAAACAAGCTATTGATATTCCCGGTGGCTTTATTCCGCATTACGAAATTTCAAAAGGAAAAGCGGAGGTGCTCTCTGAGATTGATTCTCTCGCAAAAAAAGCAAGCGAGGTGTTGCTCGCAACAGACCCCGACCGTGAAGGTGAAGCTATCGCATGGCACATTGCAGAGGCGTGCAAACTAAAAAACCCAAAGCGTGTTACGTACCACGAGATTACAAAGACTGCAATTGAGGAAGCTATCGCGCACCCACGTAAGATTGATCAGAACCTTCGCAAAGCGCAAGAGGCGCGACGTGTTTTGGACAGACTCGTGGGATACGACCTCTCGGGTCTCATTTGGAAAAAGGTACGATACGGCCTTTCAGCTGGGCGTGTGCAGTCCCCCGCTCTACGTATAATAATGGAGCGTGAGCGTGAAATCCGCGCGTTCATTCCCGAAGCATATTGGTCGCTCACCGCAAAAGTAAAAACTGAGAAAGGTTTTGAACTTGAACTTTCATGTACAGAGGAGCCTCGCGATGAAAAAATCGTAAAAGATATTTTAAAAATTGGTCGCTCAAATCAGTGGATTGTGCGTGAAGTAAAAGAAAGCGAAGTGGGTCGCGCGCCAAAAGCGCCGTTTATCACATCCACTCTCCAGCAGGCAGGCTCGTCTCGTTTCGGCTTTGCGCCTTCGCGTACTATGGGCATCGCGCAAAAGCTCTACGAAAAAGGTTTCATTACATATATGCGTACCGACAGCACGACACTTTCTGCTGACGCTCAAAAAGCAGTTATAGCAGAGGCAACGAAACGCTACGGCGCAGAGTCCGCAGAAGCGCGTGTATACAAAACAAAATCAAAGAACGCGCAGGAAGCGCACGAAGCTATTCGCCCTACCGATATGAGCAAGGACACCCTCGGCATCAACCCCGAGGAGAAAAAACTTTACAAGCTCATCTGGGCGCGCACAATGGCGTCGCAAATGGTGGACGCGAAGCTCGCAAGGACAACTATCCTCGCGAACGTGCGTGACTTTTCTATACCGAATTTCTCTGTAACTGGCTCGCGCGTTATTTTCCCCGGTTGGCTTTCCTCAGACCCAGACTCGCGTGGCGAGGATGTGGAACTTCCAAAAGTCGCCGAAGGCGAATCGCTGATTTTACTTTCATTGGATGATGAAGCAAAGTTTACAGAACCGCCTTCACGCTACTCCGAAGCAGGTCTCGTGAAGGAACTTGAAAAACGCGACATTGGTCGCCCTTCTACGTACGCGTCTATTATAAAAACTATTTGCGACCGTGGGTACGTGATCAAAGACGGAAAAACTTTAAAGCCCACAGACACTGGTGACGTGGTGAGCTCATTTCTTGAGGAACATTTCGCAAATTATATTTCTGATACATTTACCGCGGAGATGGAAAACAAGCTTGACGATATCGCAAACGGCGAACGCGAGTATGTAAAAGTTCTCAAAGAATTTTATGGACCCTTTACGAAGGACCTAAAGGCAAAGGACAAAATTGAGAAGCAGACCAACATGGGAGACGCTGACCCAAAGCACAAATGTCCAAAGTGCAATGGCCCGATGATTATCAAACTCGCTCGCAATGGAAAATTTCTTTCATGTAAAAAATATCCAGACTGTGAAGGCGCGCGCACAATAGACGGCGAGGAGCTAGAGGGACCGCGTGACACGGGCGAGCTTTGTCCAAAGTGCGAAAAAGCAAACCTTGTTGAGCGTGACGGACGTTTTGGAAGATTCATCGCCTGCGGAAGCTACCCTAAATGTAAGTTTATTAAAAAAGACGAGACTGCCGCGCTCCTAAACCACACAGGTGTTGGATGTCCTGTTTGCAAAAAAGGTTTTATGACTGAGCGCAAAGGGCGTTTTGGAATTTTTTATAGTTGCACCGGCTACCCAGACTGCAAGTACGCTATAAAGGCAAAGCCAACTGGAAAAATTTGTCAGTATCCAAAAGTAGACGGCACCCCTTGTGGCTCGCTTATGATGGATGGCACGAAGACAATTCCAGAACGTTGTTCCGACAAAACCTGCCCGAATCACAACCCACACAAGTTGGAAAAAGCGAAGATTGACGCCAAGGAGAAATAAGTATAGTCTTTCGGTAGATATTACTTACGGAGGTTGTTATGTTTGAAAAACTGGGTACAACAAGTTTGAGCTTTGCATGGCTTGGCTCAGTACTGATTTTCCTAGCAATAGTTTGTATTGTTTTTGCTTTTTACCTTCTTTACAAAATCTGGACCGCGAACCCTGAGCTCCTCAAAGAATACCGAAAAATGAGAGAACTTTGTGATCTTGCAAATAGCGGACACAAAGGTGCACGCCTGCAGTGTGAGCATAATCCTCTAATAAACAAGGGTATGCGCCTTTGTGAGGATGGTGTGAACGTAGAGTCGACTTACTCAGTTCCTATGTATTTATTTTACCAAATATGGGGTCATTATTGATCCCTAATTTCACCGCATGCAAACCTAGTTTGCATGCGGTGTTTGCTTTTCCTGACTTCTTCCCATAATATGGATAGATGTTTACTCCTAAAAGCTACAAGAACTGTCCGACCGCCACAGAGATAATCGCTCTACTAAAAAAGCATACAAAAGAGGATGCGCTACTCATAGAAAAAGCATACGATTTTTCCAAGAAGGCGCACGAGGGTCAAAAACGCTATTCCGGCGAACCGTATTTTTGCCACCTAGCGAATGTGGGAAGCTATCTCGCAGCTATAAATGTGGACGCGGCTACTGTCGCCGCGGGACTTCTTCATGACACGGTAGAAGACGTTGGTACTTCACCAAAAATTATTGAGGAGGAATTTGGTAAGGAAATCCTAACCCTTGTGGAAGGAACGACAAAACTTGGTAAATTGAAATACCATGGTGTGGAACGCCACGTTGAAAGTCTTCGCAAATTTTTCATTGCGATGTCGCATGATATTCGCGTGCTTCTAATCAAGCTCGCTGATCGCCTGCACAATATTCAAACACTGGAACACGTGCCAGCGGAAAAAAGAAAACGAATTGCTCTAGAAACTCTGGAAATACACGCTCGTCTTGCTGATAGATTTGGTATGGGAAAATGGAAAGCAATTTTTGAAGATTCGGCTTTTCCATACGCCTTTCCTGAAGAATATGAAAAAGTAGTCGCCATCATAAAGACAAAAAGAATTGCTGATGAAAAATATGCGGAAAAGATGCATCACTCTATTCAGAAAGAACTTGTTGCAAACGGCATCAAGAACGCGCGTGTGGACTACCGCGTAAAAAATCTTTTCAGTCTTTGGAAAAAGCTCAAGAGAAAAGATATGGACCCAGACAAGGTGTACGACATCCTCGCTGTGCGCGTTATTGTAAAAACTGTGGAGGACTGTTATCGCGCGCTTGGTATTATTCACAAGCACTGGATACCTGTTCCGGGGCGAATCAAGGATTACATTGCTAGTGAAAAAGCAAACGGGTATCGCTCGCTTCACACCACTATTTTTCGCGGTGACGGAGGTATTATTGAAATACAAATTCGCACAGAGGAAATGCACGAGGAAGCGCAGTATGGTATCGCCTCGCATCTGTCGTACAAAGAAAAAAACGGTTCAAACGGAGACCTAGACAAAAATATGGCGTGGGTAAAGGAGCTCGCAAAATGGCAAAAGACAGTTGCCACATCAGATGAATTTTTGGAGCACCTTAATATGGATTTCTTCAAGAATCGAGTTTTCGTATACACACCAAAGGGCGACGTTATTGACCTTCCGGAAGAGTCCTGCCCGATTGATTTTGCGTACGCAATTCACTCAAACATAGGCGACCATGTTTCCAGCGCGAAAATAAACGGCAAACTTGTTTCTATAGATACAAAACTTAAAAACGGCGACATTGTTGAGATAGAAACAAAAGAAAGCGCGAGCCCAAAAAGAAAATGGTTGGATTACACAAAGACCACAATGGCAAAACGCCATATTCGCAACTACTTGGACAAAACTAGCGCGATAGGAGCAATAGCGCAAAAACTTTTTGGAAAGAAATAATGAACAGCAAAACTACCTGCATAATAAGAATGCGGTCGCATTCTTATTATGCAGGTAGTTTTTACACACAAAAAAAGAGTAATAAAATAGAAAAACAAAATTAAGAATAAGGTAGCGGTCGCTACCTTATTCTTAATTTTGTTTTTCTCTTAATTTTGCCTAAAGTGAGAAATTTTTTACGTTATACAAATCTTCGTCTGGATCCTTTTCCATCACGTCTTCCCCGCCTTCAGCAAGGTCACCAGCCACCGCAGGTTGTTCCGCTTCTGCTTTAGTTTCACCCAATGGGGCTTCCGCTACAGACACGCCTTTCATTTCATTGTGCAAACGCTTCATAAAGGCTCGCACATCGTCGTTTGAGAAAAAATCAATGACTATCTTTCCACCCACATCCTTCTTTTCAATCTGAACACGAGTACCAAGCACTTCCGTAAGCTCTGCTTCAAATTCCGCAACCTCTGGATCTATGAGACTAATTTTCCGAACTTTTTCCACNNAGAGCAAGCAGGCGAAGAGTGTTTGAAACATACTCGCGACTCTTGCCCACCTTCATCGCAATCTGCACATGCTTAAAACCAAAATCATCCGCAAGACGCTGAAATGCTTTTGCGCGGTCTACTGGGTTTAGGTCTTCACGCTGAAGGTTCTCTATGATGGCGAGCTCCAGCTTTACTCTATCTTCCTCTTCCTTCCCCTCTTCACCGATGCGAATGAGAACCGGCACTTGCAAAAGCCCTGCTATTTTTGAAGCGCGCAAGCGTCGCTCTCCAGCGATGAGTTCGTACTCCACCGCAAGCCCACCCTCGGGTTTTTCAATCTCGCGACGAGTAACAACCAGCGGTTGCAAGATGCCGTACTGCTTAATAGAGTCCGCAAGGTCGCGAAGTTTGAACTCATCAAATTCTTTTCGCGGTTGAAAAGGGTTTGGTTTTATTTTTTCAATCTCAATCCAGAAAATTGAGTTTTGATACATTTGATTGGGCATTCCGATGGGCATAAGAGTAAAAAATTAATTTGTGTGCACTCATCTTAACACAAGAAAGTCAGCATGCAAAAAAGTTTGACGTAACAATATTAAAGGTGGTACAGTATAAGCTAGTTAATTAGCACAAAGGAACAATCATGGGACAAGAAAATATACCACTTACTGTAAAAGGGCTTCCTGACGAAGGAAAAATTGCTGAGAAGGATTTTTCTAATTTGCCGGCTAACATGCAGGCATCGCTCGCTCGTATGGCAGAAATAAGAGCAAAGAGGAACAACGAGCCAGTTAAATTTGAATTCACCAAACAACAAATTGCTGACGCTGAAAAAAATGAAGCATTTCATAACCCTCGTCAACAGGATTAGCGCTGTATGATGAACGCCCACATCTGTGAAGATGTGGGCGTTTTCTTTTTACTGCGTCGGTTTTTGGTCGCGATCCATCTCGTTCTTGAACTCCTTGAATCTTGAGGGGTCCAAACATTTGATTGCTTCCAAAATTGCGCAAAATATCTTTTTCAGCATTTGAATGTTCTCCTTCTGTAGTTTGTCGGTGCTTCTATTTTTAACGTATCACAACCACTCGCAAATGACAACCACCGTTTACAATATAGCAATATAAGTGATAAAATATCGGTAAGAATGGCTAATTATCGCCGTCTGTAACTACGACAATGACACCAATGACAATATTTATGGGGCACGGACTCGTGTGGTGGACTGGCATGGTTGGCGGGTTCTTTTTTTTACTGCTCCTCATTACCGCCCTTACGAAACAGTACAACTACAATATTTTTACAAAGTTTCAAATACCGCTCACACCGTTTCATCACTGGTTTGGCTGGCTCTGCTTTGGAATTCTCCTAGTGCACTTCCTTCTCGCGCTCTTTAGTTCGGTCTTCTTTGTATTTTTCTAAATATGGCAATTATTTCAAAAGTTGTTCGCAAATGGTTCACAGAAGCGCCTCATTTTACTGGCACCATTATTGAAAGCGAACGCGTTGGTTCACGTATTCAAAGAGTGCGAATCGGCCTCCCAGAGTCCGTAATGACGCCATTCCCTCTCGGGTCGTATGTTACTGCTCTCACGTGGGACTGTGTACCACGATGCTACTCCACCGCAAAAAGCGACGAGCATTCATTCACACTATTAGTGAGTTTTTCTGGCGGGGGATGCGGGGCGCGATTTTTCCGCGATTCTCCCGTTGGAACAAAGGTACTTTTCTACGGACCTTTTGATGATTTTCCGTACCGCTCTGGCACTGGCAGACCAAAAGTATTTTTTGCCACATCCACTGGCATTGCTCCTTTTAGAATGATGCTAGATGAGGCAATCAAAGAAGGCGCGCATTCAACTATCTATCTTGGCTCTCCAAAAGAACCGGATATTGCGCTAAGAAGTGAATTTGAAGAGTTGCAAAAAAATCATCCTTCACTGGTTGCATTTAACCCTGTTCTTTCAAACGGAGATCCATCGTGGGCTGGAGCGCGCGGATACCTGACCGACTATATTCCAAAAAACGCAAAATCAATAAAAGAGAGCGATATTTATATTTGCGGTATTCCGCCAATGACATTCGGTGTGCTTTCCGCTCTTGAAGCGATTGAGGTACCAGAAAAACAAATATTCGTGCAAAAGTTTGGCTGAGGAAGTATAATTACTTTAATAAATAAATATTATGGAATCAAACGAAATTGCAGTTTATAGAGGACTTGGAGAGGTGCGAAATTATGGCGTTGCTGTTCTAATTGCGTTGTTTATTCTAAATGGTGTTACTCTTTGGTCGCTAAATTGGATTGAAGTTAATGACCTTCACAGTGAGCTTCTCAAGTACAGCGAGTCCCTTCCAGCCCCTGACGCTGTAAAAGCAGACCAAACGGTAAATCTCCCAGAGGATATTTTGCTTTTCCGCCCAGAGTCTAATGCTCGCGTAGGATTTTATGAGACATCAATAGGTAATGAAAAATACTTGGCGTACGCGGATCAGGAAAAACATTCTCTTCTTATGAAATCAATGGAGGATATTCAGGGCGAAACTAAAAGCTTTGCTCTCGCCCTCATTGCGCTTTATCTCGGAGAGCTAGTAATTCTTTTAGGTTGGTGGTTTTTTATCAGAACAAAAGTTCGCGAGATATTTGAAGCAGTATAAATATGCCATCATTTGCTAAAAATCTACAGAAGTTTTTTGTTTTCTTTTTTACGGCGACATCTGTTGTTTTGGTCGTGATGGGTGTATCACGCATTAAAAAATCTGAGACACTTTTGGAGGCATACACTCCAGCATCTGGATCTCCACTCGCTTTGAACACTCTCGGTTCAGTAACTGTTAATGGTAACGCTGTTCAAACACCATGGGGAGATGCTGTTGCATCCATCACCGTCAAAGATGGAAAAATAATTGCCGCAACAATGCCTTCTATCCCCGACTCACCGCCATCGGTATATGCGGTTCCTATTTTGATTGACCAAGCAGTCAAAGCAAGCTCTGCAAATATTCAGGGAGTTTCTGGCGCAACATACACAAGCATCGCTTTCAAAACATCTCTTGAAAGCGCAATTTCAAAAGTTGGAACGCAGGGACAAACTATTGTTGCGAATATTCCAACGGCTGGAAGCGTAACCACCGCCAAGCCATCTGTTCCTCGAAAATATCGCGAAAGGGGCCGAGAACGAGACGAGGAGGATGATGAGGGTGAATGGGATGATTAATTTTCTGTAAGATTTTCAAGATACTGTCGTCTTTGTATTTAATGACGACATTTAAAAAGAGGCTGGAGACATTTTTTGTCTATTTTTTTACAGGCGTATCAATCCTCATTGTTGTTTTTGGTGTTAGCCGAGCAAAGGGAAATGAGGCGTTTGCCAACACGTCATCTCCCGAAAACAACTCGGGTAATGACTCCGACAGCCAACAAGCAAACGTCTTTGCAGCTTCTGACTTAAAAGCAAAAGTTCTTGGAGCATCGGAGTCTGCATCCGCTGTTGGAGATAGCTTCCCTACTCCATGGGGAGAGCTTGCGACAAAGATGGAGATAAAGGATGGAAAAATTATTTCTGTTGATATCCCAACACTTCCAAACTCGCCACAGTCAATCTACGCAAAACCAATTTTAATTAACGAGACACTAAAAGTTGGCTCTGCAAACGTGCAAGCAGTTTCTGGCGCTACAATCACAAGCAACGCTTTTAGGTCGTCTCTTGAAAGCGCTATCGCTCGCGCAAGAGCAAAAAATCCTCGCGCTGTTTTGAATAGCAAAGGAAAGGTTGCTATTGCAACTACAAAATCGCAGGCATTTACAGCAGAAACAAATACGAGCGAGCCGACGACATCGCAAATTGTTATTACCGAGACTCCGATCGTTACGCAACCAACTACAGTTGTTGCATCTTCTGGCGTGTCTGGAACATTCACTGGCAATGCGTACTCTACGCCATGGGGAAACACAGTGGCATCTATCACTCTAACAAATGGCAGGATTACAAATGTTGCGATGCCGACAATCCCCAACTCACCTCCATCAGTGTATGCGGAACCATATCTAGTACAGCAAGCTCTCTCGGCAGGCTCTGCAAATATTCAAGGTGTCTCTGGAGCGACAGTTGTAAGCAATGCTTTCAAACTTTCTTTAGAGAGCGCCATCGCAAAAGCAAACGCGCAAGGAATTGTGGCTCCTGTTGTTAACCCAGTTTTGCAAACTCCGCCACCACCTGCGCCTGTTCCAACACCTGTCATTGTTCCTCCAGCTATTGTCATACAGCCAACGACACCTGCTCAAGCAGTTGCGCCATCTTCTGTTTCTGGCACATTCACAGGAAATGCGTACTCAACAAAATGGGGCAATACTGTCGCTTCTGTAACATTCACAAACGGAGTCATCACAGGTGTTGCAATGCCACAAGTTCCAAACTCTCCGCCATCTATTCAGGCGGAACCATATTTGATACAGCAAGCTCTTGCGGCTGGAAGCGCAAACATTCAGGGAGTTTCTGGAGCGACGGTGGTAAGCAACGCATTCAAACTTTCTCTAGAAAGCGCTATTGCAAAAGCGAGCGCGCAAGGTACAATAANNCCAAAAAAAGAAGCGGACGAAGCAGTTAAAAAAGCTGAAATCGTATTCAATGAATACGATTTTCGTTTTAGCCGTTTCAAACCAGAGAGCGAGCTTATGGCGCTAAATATGAGCAATGGCTCGTGGCATAAAGTCGGGGTGGAACTTTTTCAGGTTATAAAAAAATGCGTTGCTCTCTCTGCGGAAACAGATGGCGCGTTTGACCCCTCTGTTGGAGGAGTGCTTGCTTCATACGGTTATGGTCTTCCAGAAAACTTTATTTTACAATCAAACCCTCCCACATATCGCGACCTCGCTTTCAATGACCGCGAGCTTCTAATTCGTCTCGCGCCTGGGCAAATTTTGGAGCCTGCATGCATTGTAAAAGGAATGGCGATAGACTCTGCGGGAAAGGCGTTAGAAAAAGCGCCTGGATTTATGATAAATGTCGGCGGAGATATTTTAACAAAAGGGAATTACGAAGGGGATTCGGTATGGAACATCGCAGTGCAGGCTCCGAGCAATCCAGACGCCATTGTGTCTGCTGTGGGGCTAAAAAACGCCGGTATGGCAACCTCTGGAGTGTACCAAACAAAAGGCGAGCAGAATGGCAAAAAGTGGCACCACCTCGTGAATATGAAAAACAAGCGACCGACGAACGGAGTCGTGAGCGCAACCATTGTTGCAGAGACTTGCGAGAAAGCAGATACAGAGGCGTCGCTCGCAATACTTCTCGGGCCTATACAAGCAACTGCGCGACTTGAACGAAGCGGACTTCCCTACTTCCTAATAGACGAAGAAGGAAACGTACACAAAAATTCGCAGTTCGCAAAATTGGAAGTTCCGATTCAGTCGCTCATCAAAGAATAGCTCGCAATAATAAGANNTTATTATTGCGAGCTATTCTTCGCGGTTTTAATTTTCTAAAGTTTATAAATAACATCCTTGCGTTCAACCACAATCTCCCAGCCCATTCTTTTTGCATGGCGAGAAAGTTTTTGATTTGGATTGAAACAAATAGGTCTCTCAACCATTTCCAAAAATGAAATGTCTCCCTCTGTGTCCCCCACACCAACAGAGCCTTCCAAAGTGAGCCCCTCCTTCTCGCACGCGCGACGCACTATGTTTGCTTTGTTTGCAATCAAATGCTCATCAATAACATTTCCAGTAAAACATTCCGTCGGGCCAGTCTCGTAGAGCATTCCGTATGTTTTGTCAAAGCCAACGTCTTTGCAAAATAGATCAAGGGTGCCCTTTGGCGACTTTGAAACAGCCAGCAGAAAATATCCTTTCTTTTTTAAATCTTTTATCAAATCCTCGCTAAACACGTATGTGCGGTTGCGATAACGGTCAACAACAATCTTTGAGGCGCGCATAAATTCGCTGTACGGCATCCCCTTTATGTTTTTCATAAAAACGCCAACGACCGCCATTATGTACGACTCATAATCGCCTTTTCTGTCCAGCCACTTCACCTTCTCCTTTTCGTAATCCGCCCGCACGTGAACGGGGAAAAGCCCAAGCTCTATAAAAACCTCCACGAGCTCTATGAGCAAGGACGAGCGAAAAATAGTGCCATCAATGTCAAAAATGGCGACTTTGCGAAGTTTTTTTGATGACTCATTCATACCCATATTGTACCCTAAAACATTTTGTGTCCAAAATGTTCGGACATCCCGCTATTGCGGGTTTAGCCAGAAAAGAAAAATTGAGAAAATTAAAGGGCTCGCTGTTTATAGCGAGCCCTTTCAAGCTTGTCATAGGTTTTAGATATGCCGGAAATTCAGTCCCGAGCCATCTGTAGAAAGTACCTCGCGAAAAATCGATACTACTTCGTCGGACATATTGCACGAAACAAGAATCAATTTTTTGTTGTCTACATCGTGAACAGTAACCCGCGCCACCGAAAACCCGCTTTGTCTCTGGAATTCCACCCACCCGTCTTCTATCCTGACACGAGTGGATATTTTACCGTACAGTCCTAGCCATGAGAGTTTATCGGCTATTATGCTCATTTTCTTGCTGAAGCTAGGTGGACTTCTCATACACTTCACTAAGCTAACAAGTGACAAAATTGCGATGAAAACAACAACAATGATTAGGAGAACAACACCCCAGGAATTAAATATTTGATTTTCCATTTCACACTCCTCAAAAGACCACAGATAAAAGTTTGAAGGGATGGTCCTCCAAACGCCTGTCGGTAAAATACCATAAGAATAGAGTTTAGTAAAGTAAAATTTTACATAGGTTCAACCTATGGGGAATTGTATCGTCTTTGTGAACGATGCGCAAAAAAATGCCCCGCCTGGTACCAGGCGGGGCATGATTGTTATGTAGACTAACGTACACTGCGTTTTTCCAAAGAAAAACGTGCAAAAATCGCGAAGAAGGCAAGTGTGATTAACGTGTCAACAACGATTGCATAACTTTTCATTGCCTCAAACAGTAACCCGCTCGCAGACACGAGAAGCGCAGCTGTACAAACGGCTTCCACTGCCAAGAACTGATATGGTTGCCTATGTTTACGACCATTTGTTTTCCATTCCCACAAAAGAGTCGCGACTACAATGAACCAAAGTAAGGCGCCGAAAAACATTGCGAAATATGTCCAAGCGGATACAAATTCAAATTTGAAAAATACTGCCAAATTCAAAAAAAGCAATGCACCGAGTACGGTAGTAAAGAAATACAGTACTGCATGTGCCACCTTTGACCACATCACATCATCAATATCTCCCATCTTAGTCTCCTTTCAAGTTTGGTTTTGAGAGCTTCGCGATTTCTCGCTTCACTCGCCTCACTTCCTTTGTACGGCTTAGATTGCTCTGACCGCCAAAGCGCCAGAGGTTCATCGCGCTCTCGCCTTCGGTTTGTTTGAACACACGATAGAGCTGATTGAACTTCACTGCGTTACGCTCCATTTTTGCGACAAAGGGGTGACCAACTTCTACCACATCGTGCGGTTTCCCTTGGTTGTCCTTTTTGCCGTAGTGAAGCTTGTCCTCCGTCGCTCCAGACGACCGCATAAGGTCCGCCATTGCGCTTTCGTTGGTGTCTGCATCACGTGGCTCCACATACCCACCTTGTAGTCCTATTTTTACTCATTTCCCTACTCCTTTCACAAATTATTTGAA
This sequence comes from Candidatus Yonathbacteria bacterium, assembly GCA_003489395.1. Classification (GTDB taxonomy): domain Bacteria; phylum Patescibacteriota; class Minisyncoccia; order Phycocordibacterales; family UBA1550; genus UBA1550. The sequence continues at coordinate 22,364 of DNMN01000039.1, forward strand.
ATATCTGTCCAGCCCAAACGATACCACAAAAACCCACAAAAGCAACGTCCCCATAGGCGAGGCCTATGGGGAGGCCTACAACTGATGACTTGCACTCAACTGTTTCCATATTGGAAACAGTTGAGTGCCGAAAAAGGTCAGAGCTTTTCAGGTTTTACATAGATTAAACCTATGGGGATAATATACGATAGCACACATAGGCCTCGCCTATGACTCACAGATAATTGTCAAGAAAAACGTAAATATTGTATGAAAATAGGTTATATTAACGATTTTTCGAAGTCCTGAGCCACTTCACCAATTTGCATTGTCTTTGTGTCTAGGAGTAGCCAAATGCTTTTGCCGAGAGATGGCCGTGTGGTAAATGGTTCACCTGGATTTCGCACAACATAGTTCACCACAACAACATTTCCGTTACCCATATGTGTTGTCTGTGGGGCAATACGGTCGCCTAGAAGCACCGAGTCCGAGCCAACCCATCCATTTGAAGTGTTGAGCGCCATCACCACATAGTAAAATGTTCCGCTTCCGCCAGTTTCCTGTGTCAAAATAAACGCAAGGTCTTCCCTGCCATCGCCATCAAAATCGTGCTTCACATCACTGCCAAAATACTTTGTGATAATTTTTGAAGCTGTACCAGGAATTAGCAGGCTTCCATCAGAGACGCCATTGTTGAGTGTTACAAATTCGCCATTGATTTTGTATGTCGCATCCTTCGCGCTTGTCGCGCCAATGTTCACAAGATTTGTGTCATTGATAGCAAATTTAAACTTGTACACCCCCAGCCCAAATACCGCAACAAAGACAACGAATATCCCAGCAATAATCCCAATCGGTTTGTTCATAGGGTATATTATAGCAGAAAATATCAGCGTAAGTCTCCTAATTTGAAAGTCTAATTCTTAGTATATTGCTTTTTAGGCGCTATTTATCTGACTCCGCAATCTTCCAAATACCTTTTTCTAAAAACGCCTCAATCGTTTGTCTGGTAGCCTTATTGATAAGGTTTGAATGGGAAAGTTTATTATTTTTTGCATACTCAAGGAGTGTTATAATCTTTTTCCCTTCCAGGTAGGCCAAACGCTTATGGTAACTATTAGTAAGGGCCTTCCCAACTATTTCTTCCATAATGGTGGTCACGCCTCTCTCGTCAAATTCTTTAAACGCCTCGTAGTATTTACTCCTGTCAATAAATTTTATATTTACAGGAACAAAACCCTCTCTTATCAACAAATAGTTATTTATTGCCCGTCCAATACGACCATTCCCATCAATAAATGGATGCGTGTATTCAAAAGAAAGGTGTAGTCTCGCAATTCGCTTGATGATACTTTCGTGGCTTGCAGCATTATATTCTGCAAGCATTTTTTCAAGTCTCTCAGTAATCTCTTTTGGAGCAGGCGCAATGTGGCTCGCAACTCGAACATACTCATCATCCTTTCGAAATCTCCCAGCAATATCGTCACGAATGTTTGAAATGAGCATTTTATGAAGCGATAAAATCACTTCGAGAGTTAGCTCTTGCTCCTTTGCTCTTTTATCTATATAGGAAACAACTCGCGCTAGATTTTTTGCTTCAAAAATCTCGCGTTCAGTAATAAATCGATCGAGGTCAATCTGCAAAAGTATTTTTTCAGTCTCCTCAAGAGAGAGTGTGCTATTTTCAATAGCGTTTGAATTATACACCTGCTCAGCTACCTCAGCTTCAGAAATAAGTTTAATGAGCGCGTCTTTGCCTATAGATGCTTTGTAGTATCTTTCGCGCAGGGGCTGTATTTTACTAAATACGGTCTGTGTCTTTGCCATATGTTTATATTATAGCCATTTTCACGTTTTTGTCAACATAACCGTGAAAAAGAGTGAAAAAACTAGGTTTTTCACGGTTATGCCCATACCCCCAGCCCAAATACCGCAACAAAGACAACGAATATCCCAGCAATAATCCCAATCGGTTTGTTCATAGGGGTATATTATAGCGCGAATAGAACGAACTGAAAACTCTTATTGAATCTTATCTGATTTCTGAAGATTATGCGTCATGCATAGCAATCTCACATTTTTAGCAGACAAACTAGTTCCACCCTTTGCAAAAGGAAGATCGTGGTCGAAGTGAAGATTTTTTGTATCTCCACAAATTACACACTTTCCTTCATCACGTTTCCAAACCTCTCTTTTTACTTCCGATGGTATCAATCTTGTGTGTTCTCTTGTAATAGTCTCTACACCAGAAGTTTCTTGACGTTCTGATAATTTTAGAATATATCTAAATATGTTACGTTTTCCATCGTGAATAGTTTTGTAATCAATTAGATCAAAATACCCCTTCAGAGACCATACACCAGGAAATACTTTCTCGTAAACTTTAACTAACTCTGGAGTAGTTTTATCGTCTATATAATCCTTTGCCGCTTTTATAAAATATCCATTTTGCGTTAGTCGACCGCTAGGAAGCTTTTCAGGTTGATCTTTAGTTTTTGGATCATAACTATTATCGTAGCTTCTTTTTGAAACATCATGCCCTTCGTATTCAATCGTTGTTCCATCATCATGTATTTTATCTTGATACGGAGCGTTTGATCTTTGCGACATTAAAATTACAGAATATGCGAGATTCATTCTAAAATTCATACCACGCTGAAGAACCTGAACATTTTCAGCATCACACATTTCTCTATAACTTAATATATCGTCTTGAATCTTTTGCATTAAATTTGCTTATTTTTGATATAGGAGGAAATACGGCAATTTATCCATGCCTATATATGTAAACATCTCATAATTAGCGCGACGCGCTGTTTCTGAAAGTTTATAATTAGACAGATTTTTCTTTGGTACAAAAGGGTAAAATCGTATTTCCTGTTTCCCTGTTTCTTTTTCAAACCATTTGAAATTTAAAAATAATGGTGGTGTCATATAGCCAGATTTCAGAACTTTACTCATGATCTGCCAGCCTGCACCAAATACCGTTGATTTAGGTTTACTTTGATTTGTTTTTACTTGCGCGCGAAAGGAACATCCTGTGCACTGCACATCATAAAGAGGATAGTTTGGTGGAAGCATCATCAATTTTTTCCCACAGTTTGGGCACGGGATTATGTTAACAATTTCTTGTTCTCCTACGTTTCCAGATTCTTTTTTGGTCGCTTTTATCTCTTTGGTTGATTTTTTGTACATATAACTATGTGGTAGTATAGCAGCATGTTTAGAGATTTTACAGAGTGCAAAGTGGTATACTTCGGCTCGGCGGTCCCGAGTTACTAGGTGTGCTATTACAAATATACGGCCTTGCACTTAAAAGTATTCTCGACCACACCTCACTGTCATTGTGCTATATTCTCTGGTTTTAGACTCAGAAGTTTCTCTATGTAAGCCTCAGCAGGTAGAGCCAACCAATTCCATTTCCTATATGGTCGTTTTAATGGTCATTCAATAATGAAACCAGCCATTCTCAAGCGACTATAAAATATATAAAAAATGGCTATTTAATTTTCTTTAATTTAGGACTAATCAGAATTCTATCAAGATTTTTAGATGTGTATTGTAAATATTCAGAAAACTTTTTTTGAAGCTTTTGCTTATATTCTTTATCCTCAATCTGGTCTCTAAATACCTCTTCTAATACACTTAAGATTAAAAACATAGTGTCAATAAACTGATGAGTGTGTGCTATAAACCAATCGTCATCTTCGTCAAAATAGCTATACGTATCTTTAATAATTTTTCGTTCCACTAAAAGTTCAGATTTTCTGCCATTTAGAAATTTAAAGATGTTGGCATGGGATTGTTCAGAAGCAAATTTAAATTTATTCTTAAGTTTTTCCCCAAAATCACCTTGACGTCCTTCGCTTAATAGTTTTTTATACTCTTCATCATTTTGATCTTTAAATTTCTTTTTCATCCAAACATTAGCTTTATTTTCATCTCCTTTAATAGCATTAATAAAAGTCGCGGCTTCAATAGCTGATCTAATATTTTTATATGAAAGAGAAAAATGTCCTCTAAAAATTGAAAGAAATGCGAGGTGTGCATCTTTAACAACCATATGCATTAATCCAACACTTATCTGGAAATTAAGTTTCGGGGTTTTTAATGATTTCTCAAATTTTTGAATTAATAAGAATATTTCTGTAACCCAGAAAACCTCATCTTCAAATTTTTCTAGATTTGATATTAACTGTTTATCCTCTAATTTAGACCATTCAATTAAATATTCCCTATTATTCATAGATAAAGATAAAGGATTTCCTTCTGTGCTTTTAATATTAGCACAAATTCATGACCTTACGGGGAGTCGAACCCCGCTTCTATCCTTGAGAAGGATATGTCCTAGCCGATAGACGATAAGGCCGTTTAACTTCAAAGCGCCCTGTGGCGCTTGTTTGATACCATAGCACGTTTTTGCAGTTTTTGCAAAATTAAAAAAAAGAAAGACCCAGCCAATCTAGCTTGGCTGGGTCTCTTATTTAATTATGGTCAACTACTTGCCGCCGATTCCATAGAACCCATAAAATGCCTTTTGGATTCCTTTGGGGAGGCTTTTGACGGCTTCTGCGCATCTTGATTCAAAGACATCGTAACCCTCGGTATCTAATGAGAGAACGACGCCACCGTTTCTTACTCCTGTTTCTTTTGTGAACGCCAGCTTGTATGACGCACCACCCGGATGTTCTTCGATAACGATGGTTTGTGTGATATGCATCCCGCGCCAATTTGGATCAACTGCCTCTACAACCATCCCTGCCTTCGCGCTTCGCATGTGGATTGCGCACCCGTCCCATACGTAGGTATAGGAAAAGTTTCCACTGGGATGCGCCAGAACGGCCCATTTTACCGGAACTACCTCGTCTGTAACAGCGACAGCAGACTCTGCGTACGTGCTAGTCAAAAAACAAAATGACAATGCGATGCCCAACAGTAACAGTTTCATTTTATGCTCCTCCTTTTGTGTGCAATTAATGAAATTAACCAAAATGACACTGCCTCGAAATAGTATGTACTAAATTGTGGAGGTTATCAATGGCGTATTAAAATCCTCAAAAAAATCACCTGTAGGCATCCTTGCGGTGGCGGATCGCATACACAAAGACTTTTTTCCCAACAACCTCAAACAAAATACGATAATCCCCTTTGCGTACGCGGTAGCCGACAAGAGGGTCTTCAAGCTTTTTGACGCGAAGCTCTGGAGCAAAAGGATTGCCCTCCATTATCGCCAGTACTTTGGAAAGCAAGAGCGCGGATTGCCTCGGTATAGTCTGGAGATCTTTGAGTGCGCGCGAGTCGAAGCTGATTTCGAACATACTAGAGTTTCATCTCTTTCTTAATCTTGTTCCATGGAATGAACGCGCCACGATGGGTCTTTTTGAGTATGGTCATTTCTTCCGCATCCTGTTTGTCCTCGTATGCCTCCATAAGCTCATTGTAAAATTTGCTACTCAAAATGACTCGAGAACTCTTGCCACGATCCAAAGAGACTATAATTGGATTCTTTTCAGCATTCTTGAAATACTTTGCCATGTTGGCTCGCACTTCTGAAATTGGTATTTGTTTTTCAATTTTTGTTGCCATAATGTTGTACAGTTACTTGTACGTTTAATAGTACAGGAGCGATAGATAGAAGTCAAGAGAATCTCTACTGTAACATCTCACACATCTCATCGCACTTTCCTCCCCTGCACCACCTTCCTCACAATAAACACAATTCCCAAAAAAGCAATAACTCCGATAAGGACTAACAACTGTAGTCGAACAGGCAAATTTCCCGCATACGCGAAAATAAATGCAAAAGGAGTGACACCAATAAGCGTTGCAAAAAAGAATGGAGCACTCTTCATTTCTGAAAACAAACCGAGGGCGTATGACAAAATATCAACAGGAACAATTATTCGCAGAAGGACTACGGTCCAAAACAAATTCTTGTCACTGAAATTGTTTTCAAATGTATGCAACTTTTTTAATGAAAAAATTCTCTCTACAAGAGGCTTCCCGAACTGTCGCGCCAAGAGGAACGCGATTTGCGCGCCGATTACCCAACCCACAATAGAAAGCATGCCAGCCATTGTCCAGCCCCACAAATGGGAGGCAAGCGGAATTAACGGCACCGTAGAAAGCGGGGCGACAACAATCCCAAAAATTATGATTAACACATAGAGCGCCTTGCTGAAATTATATTCGGCTATTGCAAATTTCAATATTTCATCTCCATAGAGCTGAGAAAGAAACGACATACCTATAAAAAGGAAAGCAATGATGGAGAGTCCAACAATAGTTTCTATTCTTCTCTTGTCCTGCATATAATTGGTTACACCTTTGCTTTCCATTCCTCCTCCTGTCGCACAAGCAACTCCCCCGCCCTCCACGGCTCTGCCATCACCTCCTCCACCGCTCGCTCCATACGAATGCCCTGTGAACCTTTTACAAGAACTACATCTCCCTCACCTATTATGCTCTCTACGTATTTGCCCGCTAGACGAGAATCGTCAAAATCAATAATATTTTTTTCGCTCATATCGGCATCTAGCGCGCCCTCTGCTATGTATTGCGCGCGCGGTCCAACGGCAACAATAATGTCACAAAATTTTCCAGCGAGTTTCCCAATCTTTTTATGTTCATCTATTGTAAATTTTCCAAGCTCCAACATATCACCCAAAACCGCAATGCGTTTGCCTTTTGTCTTTATGCTTTTGAGGGCCTCCACAGCGGCCACTGCTGCCACTGGGGACGAATTGTATGTGTCATCAATAATAGTAGAACCCTTTAGCCCTGGAATAATGCGCATACGCCCTGCTGGGCTAATGTGGGAAGAAAGTCGCCCGATAATATCCACGATGTTTAACTTTAAATACGCTCCAACTGAAATACCAGCGAGCGCGCTATACACCGGCTGAACGCCAAGGACGCCTCGCATCTCCACAGGGAAGACACTGCCATCGTGCTCTAGCTTGAATGTGGTTCCAACAGGCGCGCCATCCTCATACGCTGTATGAATATTTGTAGCGCGAAACATAGCGCCTTCGTTCAAACCAAATGTCAGCGACATTGCTTTTGTTTTTTCGCGAAGGGCAAGCACGCGCTCGTCGTCCGCGTTTACTATTATTACGCCTGTTGGGCGAAGCGCCTTCACGAGCTCCGCCTTCTCCTCAAAAAGTTCGTCAGGGTTTTTGAAAAACTCCACATGAACCGGCACGTCGCCAAAACGAGTAACTACAGCGACATCTGGAGTGACAATCCTTGTCGCCCTCTCAATGTCTCCCGGCTTCCCCGCTCCGAGCTCCAGCACAAGCCACTTTGGATAGTGAACGCTGGTTATGATGAGAGCGAGTCCTTTAATAATATTTTTAGACCAGAGTAGGGGATTTGACCAAGCATTTTCACAATCTAAAATTGTAAGCGGAAGACCTATTTCACTATTGAAACTTTTTTCGCTTTTTCTCGCAATGAGCGTCTCGCCCACAACCGCAAAAATAGCGTCCTTTGTAGAGGTCTTGCCCACGCTCCCCGTGACTGCGATAATTTTTGGCTTGTACTTTTTGAGCACGAGCTTCGCCTCGGCTTCAAGGATAACTGTTACAATACTTTTGAAAATTTGCTTGAGCATGGTGTTTTTTATATGGAGTAGATTATTTAGAGATGAATGTAGAATATCGAATTTTGAATCATTCCCCAATTCTATATTCCGTATTCTATATTCAATATTCAGCCCCATCA
>DNMN01000039.1:30108-30986 GCA_003489395.1 Candidatus Yonathbacteria bacterium
TTGTCCACGACCACTGTGAGCATTCGTGAAATTTCTTCTGATGTTTCTTTTTTCAAAACACGCTTCTCGTTTGATGGCACAAACTCACGTGGACGCCCAAGATTGTACTCTGTGCTTTTTACGACATGCGGAGTCACGAGCACACCGCCGTTTGCTAGAGACGCAAGCGCGCGAATGGTGGCTATTGGTGTCATTGATATTCCCTGCCCGAATGACGCAGTCGCGTATTCAATGTCGCGTGGACTACTCAGGTTACGCAAATCGCCAACACTTTCGTTTGGCAAATCAATCCCCGTCTCCTCGCCTAAACCAAATGCTTTAAAATATTCTCTAAACTTTTCTTTTCCGAGGCGTTCCTGCACAAACATCGTACCTGTGTTGAGAGACTGATTTAATATCTCCTGCACTGACACAACACCTCGCGATTTATTATCAAAGTTTGCGATGCGTTTTGTGTTTACGATTTTATATCCTTTATCATCGTATGTGGTATTTGCAGCCACCACTCCTGCGTCCAGACCCGCTGCGATGGTCAATGGCTTAATAATTGACCCCATCTCATACACGCCGTCCACAAGCGGGTTTGAAAAAACACTCAGATTTTTCTCCTTTGAAAAGTTGTTTGGGTCAAAAGACGGCATTGTAGCCATTGCGTATATTTCCCCATTCATAGGGTTCATTATGATTCCTCCAGCAGAGGTCGCATTGTACTTTTTGAGAACATCGTCTTCAAGCACGCGTTCCAAAAATCCCTGCACAGTGGGCTCTATGGTGGTCACCAAATCCCCTTCGCGACCGCGGTCAAAAAGTATTGACGCGCCCGATTTCAAAAAAATATCAGCAAAGAAACTTGAGGAGTCGTCTTTTCCAGAGCGCGC
>DNMN01000039.1:31018-41958 GCA_003489395.1 Candidatus Yonathbacteria bacterium
AGCGCGCGAATTCCCGCTACTTCTTTTTCTGACAAATGTCTTGCAATTTCTTCGTACTGATCTCCCTCGCGACCAGCGCGAGCGATAAAGTCCGCGCGGTCAAATTTTACAAACTGAAGAAGCTTGTCCGCAAGAGCTCCCTTATTGGTGACCTTTGTAGGGTCTATGGCGAGCGTGTAGTCGGGAACAACTGTCGCCGCAGAAATCTTTCTCCCGCTTTTTTCTGAAAAAAATATTGTGCCTCTATCAAACGTGCCGAGTGAAGAAACTAAATATTTTGACTCTGCTAAATCCTGATAATACTCGCCCTTTGCTATTTGTATATATCCAAGCTTCGTAATCAAAAGGAGCGCTATCAAAAGCACTCCTGTGTTTATAAACCAAATGTTTTTTAACCGGCTGTCCTTCATTAGCGTGCAATAGCAACCTTTGAACCTGTGTCTCCCGTGAACTTTGCATTCACCTCATGAAAGCCAAGATTTTGCGCATACGCTAGAGTAACTCTGTTCATCTCGGCTAGATACTCCGCCTCGAGCGAACCAGATGTTACAGCAAGCTCGTGCGCCGCGCGGTTTATATTGTTGCGGTCCACGCCCGCGATGGTGATGACGAGCGCTGAGTACAAATAAAACGACAACACAATCGTGAGCGCTGTGGACAGTACCCAAAAAATCTTTCTTTCAATGTTATTCAACGCTAGTGTTTTTGTCGTCATGATATTTATTATTAATTTATTTTTTTATTAGAATTCTTAACTTTGAACTGCGTGATTTTGGATTTTCTTTTACTTCGCTATCACTTGGCACGATTGGTTTTTTGGTAACGAGGGTGGCAACTCCCTCGTTTGCCTTTTGTCTAAAAAATTCTTTTACTATGCGGTCCTCCAGCGAGTGGAATGAGATGATCGCCATTCTTCCCTCCGGAGCCAGATGTTCAAACCCTTTTGCGATGCCCTCTCTCAATGCGCCTAGCTCGTCGTTTACCGCAATACGTAGAGCCTGAAATGTTTTTGTGGCAGGATTGATTTTACTGAAACCAAACTTTGGCACGCACTTCTTTACTATTTCCGCGAGTTGTCCTGATGTTTCGATGGGCTTATCTTTTCTCGCCTCAACAATTCCTTTTGCGATGCGTCTTGCGAACCTTTCCTCGCCGTAGCCGTAGATGATGTCCGCTATGCTTTCCTCGGCCCATTCGTTTACTATTTCCCTAGCGGTGAGACCGTCGCCCTCTGAGCGAAATGTCATAAGGAGAGGTTCGTCACGCATAAACGAGAATCCTCGCGGTACGACATCCAGCTGGCGATTTGAGAGTCCTATGTCCAAGAGAATCGCGTCTACTTTTTCCACACCTGCTTTTGCGAGTACCGCATCAATATTTCGGAAGTTGTCGCACGCGAAGAGTTTTTTGCAAGGAAGATCTTTCAATCTTTCTTCGGCTATTGCGAGCGACTCTTGGTCGGCGTCTGTACCGATAAAGAACCCTGACTTCCCTATCATTTCGCAAAGCGCGCGACTGTGTCCGCCGAGACCAACTGTCCCTTCAAACACTGTCTTGCCCTCCGCGAGAGCGAGACCTTCTGTTGATTCTTTTAAAAGAACTGAGATATGCATGGTTTTAAATCACGCCAATCTCTCCAAGCTTTTCTGCAAGAGCGTCCGCGCCTTTTTGAATGCGTGTCTTGTATCCCTGCCATACCTTTTCGTCCCAGAGCTCGACGCGGGTGGAAACACCGACGACGGCAACTTGAGTTTTTAAATCTGCAAACTCTTTTAAAAAATCTGGAACAAGGATGCGACCGATACTGTCCACGTCTGTTTCAACGGCGCCCGCGAGCATAAAGCGTCCAAATCCNNGGAAGCGCAAGTCGCTTCTTTGGGTCCAAGGTGTGAATGTGTTCGCCGATTAACATAATGTTTTCAGCAGGATTTTGATGGTTTTTCTGATTTCCCACAATTCCCCACTTGGATACATTATATTACACTTTGTACCACCGTACAACACTTTGCTACACAATAACTGTGGATAACTTTTTCACGTAAATTGAGCTGTACAAATATGAAAAAACGCCGTTTGCGTATAGCAAACGGCGTTCTGTATAAAACCTCCAGGCCTGTGAAAGAGGAGACACTGCCTGGAGTAAAACCCCAGTGAAACGGAGGGCAAGGAGGTTTGAGGAGACCCTCCAAAGGGGTTTTGAACTTGTTCACTCGCCCGGATCGGGGAGCGAGATAGCATAACGAGCCTTTAGCTCAGTGCCGAGAGCACGATATGCTGTTTTGGCTTTGTCAGACAAAATTTCCCGATGGAAATTGCCAACCTGCGCGGGATTGTCCATGTTCTCATACTCAAACTTTCCTTTTTCAATGCAAACTTCTGTGACTAATTCATTGTGCAACTGCGCGAGCTTTTCATCTCGCCTAATCAGCGCAAGCACATGCTCTGGCATTGCGTTCGCCAAATCTGAATACTTCATGGTACACCTCTCTCTCAAAGTTATCTAAAACAAGTATATCACAAAACCTGACTTTTTGCAAGGGCAAAAAATTATCCCTGTTCTGGACGCATTGTTGGGAAAAGCACCACTTCACGAATATTGCGCGTGTCGGAAAGAATCATCGCCACGCGGTCAATACCTATGCCCACGCCACCAGCAGGTGGAAGTCCGTACTCTATAGCCTCTAAATAGTCCTCGTCTGAAGGCGATACATCCCCTTCTCCGCCTTTTTTCTTTATATCCTGCTCCTCGTAGCGCGCTTTTTGCTCAAGCGGGTCGTTTAATTCTGAAAATGCGTTTACCACTTCAATACCTGCGATGACGAGCTGAAAACGGTCAATGAGCGAAGGATCTTTTTCCTGCTTTTTTGCGAATGGTGAAAATCCTGCCGGATAGTTGATGATGAATGTTGGCTGAATCATCTTTGGACGGCATGCCTTTTTGTAAATGTTATCCATTATCTTTTCAATGGAATCATGAGCTTCCACTTTTACGCCAAAACGCTCAGACGCCAAACGCCAATCCTCGCGAGACATAGCCTCTGGGCTTTCGATGGATGCGTATCGTTTGAACAAATCCAAAAATGATGCAACTGCAAATTTCTTTGAGACATCTATTGTGTCTTCGCCGGACTTTATCTTTGAAACTTTGAGGACATTTTTTACAAGTGTCTTCACGAGCTTCTCTACAAATTCCATTTGTGAAGCGCATGTTTCGTATGATGCGTAAAATTCAAGCATCGTGAACTCGGGATTGTGCGTCATGTCTATACCCTCGTTTCTAAAATTGCGTCCGATCTCGTACACGCGCGGAAAACCTCCAACCAAAAGTTTCTTCAAATAAAGCTCTGGGGCTATGCGAAGATTCAAATCTATATCTAGCGCATTGTGATGTGTTTTAAAAGGCTCCGCGAGGGCGCCACCAGCGAGCGATTGGAGAAGAGGAGTTTCAACTTCCATATAATCCGCGTCGTTTAGAATTGTGCGGAGAGAGGTGATGATTTTTGAGCGAAGCTTGAAACGCGCTCGCACTTCCTCGGACATAAGCAAGTCCAAATAACGCTTTCGGAAACGCTCCTCCACATCCTGAAGTCCGTGCCACTTGTCTGGAAGCGGTCGCAAACTTTTTGAAAGAATCTTCCATTCTTTCACTTGCATTGTGCGCTCCTTGCGTTTTGTCATAAAGAGAGTGCCTGTGCATTCTACAAAGTCGCCAATATCAATTGCGTCCTGAAAGAGCGCGAACAATGTTTCGTCCATCTCGTCGCGTTTCAAAAAACCTTGAATTGTTGCCTCGCCATCCTGAATGTTAAAGAATACGAGCGCCCCTTGGCCACGAATAGCCATTACTCTGCCTGCGAGAGTCATTCTTTTGTTGTCACGAGAAAATTTTGCAAACGAAGAAAGAGCGTCCGCGATAGAATGCGAGCGCTTTGTGGCGATAGGATAAGGAAGCATCCCCTTTTCTTTGAGGAGTTCTAGCTTCTTTAACCTTTCTGCGCGAATCTCTTCCAGTGAGGCCATAGGGATAGTTATTAGCCAATAGTAATTAGAAACCCAGATGCAAATACAAATTCAAAATTATTCAACATTAACAATCTTGCACGATACTACGCCCATTGGTGTTTCGTAAGAACAACTTTCTCCCTTGCTCTTGCCCATGAGCGCCTCGCCCAAAGGAGACTTGTTTGAAATTTTGTTCTCTTTTGTATTTGCTTCTTCTGAACCGACAATCTGATAGCGACGCTCCGACTTTTCTCCTCCGCGAAGGATTGTTGCTGTTGAACCAATGCCTACAGCGCCACCCTTGTGCTTTCCGGTAATCACCGCGTTCTTTATCATCTGTTCAAGCTTTGCGACACGCTCCTCTGCTTCTGCCTGATTTTGGCGCGCTTCGTGATACTCGGCGTTTTCAGAAAGGTCTCCAAGACCCTTTGCAAACTCAAGCTGCTCCGCAATCTCTTTACGGCGAACGCTTTTTAAATAATCCAACTCCTTGGTTAATTCTTCAAATTTCTCCTGGCTTAAATATTCTTTTTCATCTGACATATGCTGTATTGTAATGTATTTTGACCGCAAAGTCAATTCAACCTATTTCAGATACTCCGGCGTGTTTTCGTTCATCCAGTCAAACATTTGTCTCATTACATAAACGCCTCCGATAGTATTGTCGTGAGGTCCGCGCTCCATCACCACAGTAAACGCGTATTTTGGTTTGTCATACGGGAAAAAACCTACGACCCAAGAGTTGATGTACTTTTTGCCTGCATCTATTTCCGCAGTACCGGTCTTTCCCGCAACATCCACGTACCACACAACGAGACCGGAGACTGTGCCCTCTGTCACAGCTAGACGCATCCCCTCGCGAGCAATCTCTAGATGTCGTGAAGAAAAGGGAATTTTTGATGATGAAAATTCTTGAACAGGGTCCTTCAAAAGATGCGGAGTGACGAGCGTGCCTCCGTTTGCGATACTTGCAGTACCGCGAAGCGCCTGGAGTATTGTCGTTTGAAAACCATACTGCCCGATGACAGTGTGGTACGTGTCGCCCAAACGCCATGCCTCGCCGGCAAACATTTTTTCTTTCCATGCTGGACTTGGAATTGTTCCTATCTTTTCGTCAGTAATGTCTATACCAGTAAGAGCGCCGAAACCAAACAGTCGCGCGTATTTTTCTATGTTCGCAATGCCAATACCTTTTTGACTTTCAAATCCACCACCTATTTCATAAAAATACACGTCGGAAGAAACCGCAATAGCTCGTCTCATATCCACCCAACCGTGAGCCTTCCAGTCGTTAAAAACAGACCATATGTCAGGATAATATGGATTTTGAATTGAAATGGAACCAGTGCTTAATATTTGTTTTTCAGGAGTAATGACACCCTCTGCTAGAGCTGCCACAGCCATAAAAGGTTTTATAATAGAACCTGGAGTATACACGCCCGTAACAGCGCGATCTAGAAACACAGACCGCTTATCAAGGTTGTAACTTTGAATGAGCTTTTTATTTTTACCCTCGGAAAGCACCGAGCTTTCGTACTCGGGGTAGCTCGTCATAGCGAGAAGCTCGCCTGTTTCCACATCCATAATAGCTCCGGCGCCAGCCATGTAGCCAAAGTCGTTTGCTGTATCGCGAATTGTTGTGTGAAGTTTCTCCTGCACGCGCGCGTCTATGCCGAGAGTGAGCGCTACGCCATTTGTTGGATTTTCAACAATGCTTCCTTCCTTTGTTTTGCCCAGCGCGTCTGTCTCTACTATTTGAAGACCATTTTCCCCAGAGAGGATCTCGTTGTAATATTCCTCCAAGCCGTCCTTGCCGATAAATGCTTCTTGATAATAATATCCGCGCTTGTCGCGCTTTGGATAGCTCACGTACCCGAGCGTGTGACCAAAACCTGGTGAGAGAATATACGACCTGTGAGGAAAAGGCATTTCCTCTGTTGTTGTGCTTGTCTCTGTCATAATAAGCGCGATGCGAGCCGCCTCATCGTCAAAAGAATTCCACGCGAGAGGAACATTGTTCCGGTCGGAGATAATGCCTCGCATCGCAAACAGAGGCACGTGATCTAGGCGATTGTTCTCGCTTTTTCTCAAAAACTCTTCTCCGTGCACAACCTGCAGGCTTGTCACTTTGATTAAAAAAATAAACGTAATAAGAATGAAGGAGAAAAACACGCCCCAGATTGCGGTGTGGCTAATGGGCTTCTCTATGCGTCCTTCAAACTGGTCCTTGTCAAAACCGGGCAGATTTTTGGAATCAAGAAAAATCTCGTCGGGATCAAAGGCGCGTGTTTGTTGTTTTAGAAATTTTGACGGTGTTCTTTTTGACATGGCGATTTTAACGAACAGCTTTTTTTGCGTACGATGCAGTAATAAAAATAGCTAGTGCGCCAAGAATACCATACACCCCTCCAAGTGGAAACGCGCTAGCTCCGTACAAAAGGTCCAAGAGAATTCCGAAAATAAATATTTCAAAATATGGACGCCAAAAAAATGCGCCAGCAAATGAGATAATAGCAACAATCCACCACGGCGTATAAAAAACAGCTCCTAACAGAATGATGTCAAAAATGATGCGCTTTCGAACCAGCTGGTTCGTGGCTTGGCCATAAAATATTTTCATTGTTGTTTATCGACTATAACTTCTACAGAACGAATTTCGGTAATGTTGAACGGAACGCGAAAGAAAATTCTTTTGATTGGCTCCGCGGGTTTTGCTTCTATTGAAGAAACAGTTCCTAAAACAAGATTGCCTTTTACAGTTACAACGTAGTCGCCAACAGACACGGCGCTGTCCTGCGGAACTTTTGCTTCAAAATTGCCCATTCCGCGACCAACCGCGAGCACTGGAATATAATGCGAACCTACTGTAACCCTGTGCTCCTCTCCCGGAGATGAATACAATTTTATTTTTGCCGAGTAGGAGCTCGTCTCCACCACCTCACCAATAGCCCCCGACCCAGAATACACGACCATATTGCCTGTGTTAACACCCTCTTCCTCTCCAACATCTATTACGAGAGTATCATAAGGCGACTGTCCGGCTCCAACTAAAACATTTGCGACAACTCTGTCGTCACTGCGCACTCGTCCTAGGGCTTCTTCAAGTCTTGTAACTTTTTCCGCGAGCAAGTTTCTATCCAGAACTTTTGTTTCCATTATAGAAATAGCTTCATTCAATATTTCATTCTCCTTCACAAGCGCGTCCTTCTCTCTGAAGTTTGTCAAAAACTCTCCCCACGCGCTTTCGGCATTTCCGCCTACTCCAAAAATGGAAGGCGCGACTTTATACACAGCCTGCGTGAGGGTAGCTCGAAGAGGTGTGTATAAAAGAGCAAAAGCGCTTATGGCGACTAAGGCAATAAGCGCAATATTTTTACGAGATACAAATTGTTTATTTTGGCGGAGCGTCATTTTCGTGTTCAATTAAGACTTCCTTGAATCCCTCCATATCTTCAAGAATCATTCCTGCTCCACGAGCAACTGCCGTTAGCGGGTCGTTTGCAATGTACACAGGCACGTGAAGAGTTTGAGAAAGAAGCTCATCCAAACCGCGAATAAGAGCTCCGCCTCCTACCAAAATAATTCCTCGGCTCATCACATCCGAGAGAACCTCTGGCGGAGTAGTTTCAATAACTTCCTTTACAGCATCCACGAGCCCCGCAATGGACCCGCTCATCGCCTCGCGGATATCGCTGTCTGTAACCACAACTTCGCGAGGAAGCCCCGTCACCAAATCGCGACCGCGAATAACTGCCTCCATTGGTTCCTTACCTTTCTTCACGGCTCCAATCGCAATCTTTACACTCTCTGCGGTGCGCTCGCCAATGAGGACACGGAACTCGTCACGCACATAAGCAATGATGTCGTTGTTCAAACGGTCCCCAGCGATGTGCAGATTTTTTGAACGCACGATACCGCCGAGAGAAATGACGGCTATATCTGTAGTGCCTCCGCCAATGTCTATAATCATATTTCCAATCGGTTCCTTTACAGGGAGTTTGATACCGATAGCCGCTGCCATAGGCTCCTCTACTATATGCACCTCGCGAGCGCCGGCGTTTTTTGCAGCGTCGTACACGGCGCGCACCTCCACCGTGGTAATGCCAGAAGGCACACCAATAACCACGCGCGGACGCACAGTTTTTTTGCTAACTTTGTTTGCTTTGCTAATGAGATACGAAAGCATTTCTTCGGTAACTTCAAAGTTTGAAATAACACCATCCACAAGCGGACGAATTGCAACCACGTGTCCCGGAGTGCGACCGAGCATTTGCTTTGCTTGCTGACCTAGCGCCACCACCTGCCCTGTTTTTTGATTCACCGCGACTACAGACGGCTCGTTGATAACGATGCCGTGGTCGCGCAAGTAAACAAGCGTGTTGGCGGTACCGAGGTCAATACCGATGTCATTGGAAAAAAGTTGGTAAAATTTATCAAACATAAAATTATATTATCCCGCCAGCCCCACTACAAAACATCCATTCGCGATTTTGAAAATTTCCGCGCGCTCTATCATTCGCGTTTCGCCCGTCCTCCGTGTCACGACCTCAAGTTTGTTTTCCTCAAGAGTTTTCTTTGACACCACGACACGGAGCGGAATACCTATGAGATCCGCCTCGGCAAACTTTTCTCCAGCGCGCAGATCGCGGTCATCCCAAAGAACTTCCACACTGCACGCTTTAAGCTCCGTATAAAGAGCCTTTGCATATTCGGAAACCTCCTTGTTCCCTCCCGACAAATCCACAAGGTGCACACCAAACGGAGCCACCGACTCCGGCCACACGAGCCCCTTGTCGTCGCCAAGAACCTCCACCACCGTGCCGAGCACGCGCCCAAGGCCAATGCCGTAGCAACCCATTATAACAGTTTGGTCCTTCCCCGCCTCGTCTTTGTATGAAAGGTTGAATGGAGCGGAGTACTTTGTTTTAAGCTCAAAAATGTTGCCTACTTCTACAGACGTTTCTTCGCGCAGATTCTTTCCACCACACTGTGGGCAAGCGCTATTTTGTTCTTCAATAATTTCCTTGTTTATCGCTAGACGGCATTTGTCGCAAATATAAATAGTGTCCTCTCCCGCGGGAGTGATGGTCTGAAACTCGTGAGAATATTTTGAAAAGCTTCCACCAGACGCAAATGTGAGAAACGTTGTCGCGCCAATACCAACTCTTTCAAAAACACGCGCGTACACTCCCTTCATCTTTTCATAGTACGCCGTCATATCCGCTTCATCTCGATGAAAAGAATACATATCCTTCATCATAAATTCGCGCCCGCGAAGAATGCCCGACTTTGCGCGGAGCTCCATTCGAAATTTGTTTTGAAATTGGTACGCGGAAAAAGGAAGGTCGCGATACGAAGAAACAAATTGCTTCACAAGCGGAACAACGACTTCCTCGTGGGTAGGGCCGAGCGCATTTTCGCGACCAGAAGTGTCACTTACTTTGTACAAGTCGTCCATCGTGTCCCAGCGACCGGTTGCAAGCCAGTTTTCTTTTGGCTGAAGAGACGGCATAAAAATTTCTTGTCCGCCAGCATTGTCCATCTCTTCACGAATAATGTTTTCTATTTTTTTCAGAACGCGAAGACCGAGCGGAAGATACGTGTAAACACCGGCTTGAAGCTTGTCTACGAAGCCCGCGCGAATGAGAAGCTTGGCATTTTTTGCCACTTCGTCAGCAGGAGCTTCCTTTCGGGTTTTGGTAAAGAGTTGGGACTGTCGCATATGTTTGTTGTTGTCCTAGTATATTACATTAAAAACTATACAGTGCAAAACTATTTGACTTTTTATACTATATATGCTATACTTGTGTCAGTTTCAATTCATTAACAAAGGAGGAAAAAATGAA
Source organism: Candidatus Yonathbacteria bacterium (assembly GCA_003489395.1). Lineage (GTDB taxonomy): Bacteria > Patescibacteriota > Minisyncoccia > Phycocordibacterales > UBA1550 > UBA1550. Next base: position 40,867 of record DNMN01000039.1, read on the forward strand.
ATCAAATTTTTTGCTTGAAACTGTTGTCGCGGAAAAGCTCTACGAAGAGCTCTTCCCTGCTCTTCCTGACGTGTCGTCTCGAAGGAAGGCTGACACCGCGCAAGTAGTCATAAACACACTGGCGCGCATGTCGATACGTGACCTTGCTGATTTCAACAATGCGATGGTGGATTATATTTCGCTACCAAAGCAAAGTAAGGAAGCGGTGTTGCAACGCCTTTGTGTGAAGATCACGGAGCTTAAGGTTGGCTGACACATTACAAAAGGGGGAAGCTCACGCTTCCCCCTTTTTTTATTTAATACGTGTGGAAAACCAGCCACTTGACTGTTTTCATTACAACTGGTAGATTACTTTCTGGATGGCGGGATGGCTCGCCCCATTAGGGAAGGAGAAGCAAAAATGAAAAAGCTCATTGGCACTTTGATAGGAATTGTATTTGCTTTCATGTTCTCGGCAACGTCGGCCATGGCAGGCTCGGTATCTGTGTATGCGAATCCGCATAATGATGCCAAGTACGCAAACGGCGCCGGCGCTTCGGTGGGATTGGACGTTACGAAAAATGTGGACGTCTCGTTGAACTACCTTGATACCAATGCCAGACACGGCGGGAAGAAAATTTTTGATGCCCGTGTCGGTGTTAGCGCGCCTATTGCAGGAAACTTGAGCGCTCTCGCGGAAGCCGGATATGGCTCTGTTCACAAGGCAGATGCCAATGTGTTTCCGGTCGCTCTCGGCCTGAAATACACGATGGCGGAAAAGCTCTTTCTGGTGGTCAAGGGTACACGGTACTTCAAGGACGATGACCAGCAACGCGAACAGTGGACATTCGGCCTCGGCGTCAATTTCTAACGCTAGCATCTCGGTTCCAAGCCAGCACACACAGCGGACATGCGCAAGCATTGTCCGCTGTTTTTTTGTTTATCAAATCCAGCAAATTCTCACGATAGCGAGAATTTGCTGGATTTATTTTATATAAAAATTACGCGCATTTACCTCAGAGCGAGTTAAATTGCTTTTTAGGGGGTTTCGAGCGTGACGACGCGAGAACTTCAGACTTTTTTAAGCTTCAAAAAAGTCGTACCCTAAAAAAA
>DNMN01000001.1 GCA_003489395.1 Candidatus Yonathbacteria bacterium
TATTATACGTGTATAGGTGAATTTTGTTTGCGTACACTATTTGTACGGGGTATAATGAAAGCACATTTATGGAACTCCCTGCTTTTACAAATCCAGAAGAAAATATCAAGGCGCTTGGTGTGTACGAGGGAATGGTTATTGCAGACCTTGGCGCAGGCATTGGCGCGTACACGCTACCACTCGCCGAAAAAGTGGGCGAGTCCGGTCGCGTGTACGCGGTGGAGGTACAAAAAGATTTTCTTACGAATATTAAAGACGAGGCAACACGTCGCGGGCTAAAAAATGTTGAGCTTCTTTGGGGGAATATTGAGAAACTCGGCGGTACAAAAATAAAAGATGGAGCATGCGATGCGGTCGTTATCTCCAATGTTCTTTTCCAAGCAGAGGACAAGTCGGGGCTCCTTCGCGAGGCGAGTCGTATTTTGAAAGTTGGTGGCAAGCTCCTCCTTATAGACTGGACAGACTCTTTCAACAACCTGGGTCCAGCGCCGAAAATGGTTGTGACAAAGGATTCAGCCAGCGCGCTTTGCGAGGCGGAAGGTTTTGTTTTAAAAAACGAAGTGCCAGTTGGGGAACACCATTATGGTCTACTCATGTTAAAATCATAACTATATGCCACAGCAACCAAAAATTTTTCAAATAGTTCTCACGGGTGTGTTTGTAGTTTTGCTCATCCTCGGTTTTCTTGGGTTCTCTGGGAAACTTCCATTGCCATCAAGCAAGGATGATATTAATTATGGAGAGGTAACGCTCTGGGGTAGCGTGCCTAGGGAAACAATGCAGTCGCTCATTACAAACAGTCTTCGTGACGAGAGGAGTGTGAGTATAAAATATGTAGAAAAAAGACCCGAGAACTTCACGCGTGATTTCGTGGAGGCGCTCGCTAGTGGCAAGGGTCCCGATATGGTCATCCTCCCTCAGGACGAGCTTATTAAAAATCTAAACAAGATTGCTCCCATTTCGTACGAAACAATCCTTGAGCGCGATTTCAAAAATACATTTATAGAGGAGGGGGAGATGTTTCTCCGTCCAGAAGGCATCGTTGCTTTGCCGTTTATGGTAGACCCTATAGTGATGTATTGGAATCGCGACATTTTTACCAACGCGCTCCTCGCAGGAGCTCCGAAGTATTGGACGGAGTTTTATGACCTCGTGCCAAAGATTACCGTGCGTGACAGAACGGGCGGTATCACAAAAAGCCTCGTTTCGTTTGGTGAATACAGGAACGTTACAAACGCAAAGGAACTCTTATCTATTCTTTTGATGCAGGCTGGAAGTCCAGTAGTGCTCTCCAAAAACGGCTCGCTTTCAGCTGGGCTAGTTACACAGGGGCCGGTGGATATGGAAAATCCTGTCGTCACTGCAATGCGTTTTTACACAGAATTTTCAAAATCAAACAAGGATTCATATTCGTGGAACCGCTCATTGCCACAATCCAGCGCGATGTTTCAAGCGGGAGATTTGGCGCTCTACTTTGGTTATGCGAGCGAGTATCAATCCATAAAACAAAAAAACCCTCACCTAAATTTTGATGTTGCGGTAGTGCCACAGGTTGGAAAGACGGCAAAGAAGCTCACTTTTGGTCGCATATACGGTGTGGCAATAGTGGTGGCAGGGAAAAATCAAGCAGGGGCATTGCGCGCGACAACGCTCCTTTCGGGAAGCGGAGTTGTTACAGGAATTAGCGAACTTCTAAACCTACCTCCGGTGCGTCGCGATTTGATTTCCGTGAGACCTACAGATCCCGCATCGTCAGTCTTTTATGATTCGGCGTTAATCTCTCGCGCTTGGTATGATCCGTCGCCCGCTGATACAAATTTAATTTTTATGAATATGATAGACAGCGTAAACTCTGGGCGTAGTAGTATGAACGAAGCTCTCGCCGTCGCGCACAGCAGTCTCTCAAAGATTCTGCAGGATTACCAAGGGCAGTAGGGGCTATATTTGACAAATTAGAATAGCTCTGCTATGATACATTCGACTAGGTATTTTCGTGCCTGTCAGACGAAGTTCCTTTAAATTATTTAAGAAAGGTAGGTGTATCATGGGAAAAGACAGGCATAGCATCGAATTAGAGGATGCACACAACAAGGGGGAGCAAGATGCGGCAGCTGGCCGTATGCGCGATGAGCCATATGGTTTTGCCAATGGGTTTGCAGCACAACTTGTTGGTAAAGACAGTGATGAAATAAGGGAAGAAAACGATGCATACGAGAAAGGATACCAAAATACGATGGATCAAAAAAGTAGCCGTGTCATCTGTACTCACTTCTACCGCAAAGGCCTGTTGCCACAAAATGTGTGGCGAGCGGATATGAAGTTCACTGCAAGCCATCTCTCAGAAACAACCGTTCGCGGGTATCACTTCTGGGCGATTCCGTATGTGGAACTGATGCGCAAAAGCACTCTCGCAGAAAGCATCATGTTTCCTGTCGCAAAATGGCGCGCTGAAGAGCTGGCATACCAAATGGGCGAACTCCCCAGCAGTAATTTCAAAGGGAAGATTGTCCGTTTGGTCGTGGAGCCTGCCTGCTGGTTACTCGGTTGCCTCGTTGGCCAAAAGGATTGGAAAGTACTCTATTCCGCAGGCTGACATTTGTTTTACCTAAACACGGAGGAATTTATTTCTCCGTGTTTTTTTATTGCTTGAAATACGGCGATACTATACAATATACTTGTATGAAAAAAACTATTGGGTCAGTCGTTTCTTTTTTTGTAATTTCTACTATATTTTTACCAATGCATATGTCTGCTCAGGTGGGCATCCCATGCAACGGTCCAGACTGTGGATTTGATGATCTGATTATGCTAGTTAATAATGTTATAAAGTTCTTAATCTTTGCCGTCGCGGTGCCTTTAGCTGCACTTCGCTTTATGTATGCTGGGGCTTTGTTAATATTAAATCCTAAAAAAGAAGAAGCAAAGACTAAGGCAACCGGTATTTTTTGGGGAGTAGGCGTTGGATTTGCAGTTATGCTCGGCGCGTATGTGGTAATCAAAACAATTCTTTTTGCCTTTTTGACAGATGAACAAGCAAGCTTTATGCAGTTTATGTTTCAATAATGTATAATATGAACATGATGAAAATACTTGGAATGATGGCGGTTGGTATCTTAGTAGGAGTGCCGTCTTTTGTGGTTGCGAACGTGTGTGTCTACGGTGATGTGGACTATAATACTTCATCATGTTATGCCACTGGCGGGACACCTGGGGCGAGCGCTTCACAAATAAATGTACGAACTGCACCGTCAGTACAGACTGAGCCATCAGTCAGGCCTTCTTCTGGCCTATCCGCAAATACTCAGCTCCAAAACCCAATCAAATATTCCACTTTCTCTGAATTTGCCGCCGCAGTCACAAAAACCGCTGTTCAGGTGCTGATGCCGTTTATTGTACTCGCCTTCATTTATTCAGGGTTTCTTTTTGTGAGCGCGCAGGGAAATGAAACCAAACTTACAAATGCTAAAAATATACTTTTGTACAGCATGCTCGGCGCCTTCATCCTTCTTGGCGCGTGGGGATTCGCGCAGATTATTGGGCAGACAGTTTCAACGCTCACGCAGTAAATAATTATGACTTTTAAAGAATTTATTAACTACATCATTAGCACGCTCATAACGCCGTTTTTCTCTATTCTTCTGGGCGCGGCTGTCGTGTTCTTTTTGTGGAATATGATGGGTGTGTACAAGAACAGCGACAACCCAGAGGAGCTCGCCAAAATGAAGAAACAGGCGATGTGGGGCATTATCGCCATTACGGTAATGGTGTCTATGTGGGGTTTGGTAAACTTTGTAACAGGGTCACTCAAATTAAAAACAAGCGAAAGGATCAACTTGGACAGGTTTGATAGACCATTGTAGTTTTTACGCTTGTTTCGTATAATAATACATATACGAGCGGGCCTTAATTATCGTAGATAAATTAATAAATATAAATATGAAAAAGATTATTGCATTAGGTTTCGTTTTAACACCATTTATGGCTGGAGCGCAGATTGCTCAGGGAGCAAGCACAGTATCTGGTCTCATCGCATTTTTGAAAGACGGACTCAGTACATTAACAGTACTTATTCTCGCGGCAGCCGTTGTGTACTTCCTTTGGAATGTATTTGGATATGTAATGGCGTCAGGTGACGAAACTGCCCGCAAAGAGAAGCAAAGTGGCATTATTTACGGTGTTATTGGCATCGCAGTTATGGTGTCCATTTGGGGTCTCGTAAACTTTCTTACGTCATCAGCAAAGCTAGACACAACTACGCGTACAGCGCCTTCGCTTTCTCTCTAGTCTAGATTAAAAAAGCTCACAATGAACATCATTCAGAAAATTAATGATGCTATCCTTCAGCCGATAGTGATGCTCCTTATGGCTTTGGCTGTAGCGTATTTTCTGTATGGAGTAATGAAATTTGTAAGGGACCAAAGCAGTGAGGACGCTCAAGTAGAGGGCAAGAGACATATGGTATGGGGAGTCGTCGGCATAGCGATAATGGTAAGCGTGTGGGGGATACTAAACTTCATTAATGAGTTTGTAATTGGATTCTCCAGATAAAATCTTCACCGGTTACCCAAAGAAAAAAGCCCATCAAGCACCAGAATGGTGCTCGACGGGCTTTTGAGTAGAATTGCAAATTAACTAAAAAGTAACCTTGTACACTATCTCTTGAGGCACCTCCGTTTTTGAGGAGAATCCAATACGGAAGTTGCTCACCAACTCAAGACTTGCGATGTTGATTGGCTCAACACAATCATGGTCTTTCTGTTGCAAAGGACCGCCATTGATTGTATAGAAATACCTTGCGATGGCGCCATGGGGGCAGTCAAATGATGCGACCGCTCCTGGTGGGATGGAAACTTCTGTGAATTCCTCATCTGTTACAGTCACTTTTTTTCTGTGTGTTTCAGGCTGGTCAACCTCCAGCACTCTTGCTGACTGCTGTGCTTGCGCGGGTGTTTCTTCATCGTCTTTGTCAGCTGCCACTATTGTGTTTTGCACGTTCGTCAGACCTTTGTTAATTAGACTCCAGCCTGAGTTACGTATTGGAACAAGCTGCGGGAAAACAAATACCATCCCATAGAAAAAAATTATGCCGTAAAGGACATATTTTTCCATGTTGCTAGTTTCTTCAGGGTAGAAATACCAAATGGCGTGAACTCCTACCAAGGATATGACTCCTGCCCAGAAATACACTTTAGCCGTTGCCTCCTTCGCTCCTCCCACCCCTGATTCAGGAGAGAAAATCGCGACAAAGACGATGAGTACAGAGGCAAGGATAACAAGCCAAAACCTCTTCCTTTTTACAGCGTCGTCTTTCGATGACGGTTCCGTTTTTTTTGCGACTTCCTTGGTACTTTTCTTTTCTGTCGAGTTGTCGTTCAACTCATTGTTCAGTGCATCAACTTTCCGTGTGAGTCCCATTTTGTATCCTTTCGGTTTTAGATTTGTTTTGCGGTTGAGTGATTGCGAGTGGCATTCTATCGCCACCCAGGCTCAGTATGTCGCCCTTAAACTTCTCCAATCCATCAGTAAATATTTCTTGCTGAAGGACATCAGTGCCACCGTCGTGAGCAGAAGCAATCTTTAAACGTGCTCCAAGTGCATTAGCGCGAGCACCACCAATTACGGTAATACCGCGGGCTCTTTCTGTGTCTGCATCTGCTTCCAGTCTCGCTATTTCCAGAGCCGTGATCGCTTTTTGTTCCTCGGGACTTCCTATTACGAGATCGTAACTTACGAAATCAACGGCATGAACAGCTACACCGTAATTCTTAATAATTCCTGGCATATTGTTCGTTGAGTCATTGATTTGTTTTACGGCTACCGAAAAAGCACTATCCCCACCCTCCTTATCTTCCTTACGGAATGCATCGAGGGTTTTTCCCTGCCCGAAAGTAGCGATAGCACCTTTGACAGTTGCGTTCACAAGGCGTGGCCATTTTGCCTTGAAGACAAAAACAACAAGGATTGGGTTTACCATGCGAAAGGTGACATTAACGAGAACGTTTATTTTCAGATTTCCTTCAAGCTCAACTTCTTCTGCAAGAATAGGGTACGTATAAAACAAATACAATGAATTTACGTACTCCAAAGGATGATGGTCAATGACATAGTCTTTTTCGCCTTTTGTCGGATCACCTTTGCGTAACTTATCCCACTCATATGGGTATACATGAATTTCTTCGAGTGGGTATAATAGACTTACCAAATAAACGCCAAGGATATTGTGTGGAGGAGAAAAAGAATCTCGTTCTCCCTTATCAATGAGCCCCTTGTTGTAATCATAATGGTATCCCGTTCCCTCAAGATTGGGGATTACCTTTCTGCATGATTCACCGGCCACCACAAACTTGATTTCTCCAGTTGGCACGTAGCAGGTTTGTTTCTCGTATTTTGCTCCGAAATAGAGCAACCATACGAGAATAGCGATTGTCGCAACAACGGAAAGTGCAATAATGATTTCCATTTCGTTCTCCTAATTTAAGTTTAATTTGCAATTATCAAAGATCGATAACCTAGATGTATTATAGCGGATTTTGATGAAAAAGTCAAGCCCGCACGGGCGGCGGGGAAGGCTTGGGAAATATGGTAAAATTGGGATATTCAGACAGATAAAATTTTGCTGGAGTGGTGAAATTGGTATACACATAGTGTTCAGAACGCTACGAGCGTAAGCTTATGCGGGTTCAAGTCCCGCCTCCAGCACAAAACAAAAACGTCTTTTAATTTTCCAGTTTTTGTGTATAATGTTTTGAATGCACCCATAGCTGTTTTGGTAGGCCCAGAAGGTTGCCACAATAATTATTAGCTCGGAGTGCGGTTAGAAGGTTCAATATAATGCACCCATAGCTCAGTTGGTAGAGCAGCTCGCTCTTAACGAGACGGTCGTAGGTTCGAATCCTACTGGGTGCACAGGGCGAAGTGCCGAGGTGGCGAAATTGGTAGACGCACTTGCCTTAGGAGCAAGCGGGGTTAACCCATGGAGGTTCAAGTCCTCTCCTCGGCACAAATACAAACAATGACACCCCTTGTGGGTGTTTTTGTTTGTTACAATTGGACGAGCAAGCTCGGCAAATCTTATGTGGTAATACAGGGATGGTCCGCGGTCACAAAACTTTTGTGGTCACGGATTACTAAGTCTTCTCACTTGCTTTGCAAGTTGCGAGGACTAAGTATCCGCGACCCCGGCTCACGGTTTTTAAAAAGTCAGGAAGAAAACTTTTTCAAAAACATCGTTCCGCCCGACACAACTAAAAACAGTTCCTGTTTTCTTTACGTTGTGTCCGGGATGGGACTCGAACCCATAAGCCTTGCGGCGGGAAATTTTAAGTCTCCTGTGTATACCATTCCACCACCCGGACAATATAGACATACTATACTGTTATTTTGTTTTCTCAAAGAAATTTTCTAGAACAGGAAGATAGCCTGAGATAAATTCATAGTTTTTTAATTCATCCTTAGTAACCCACGCGAATGCATGGTTTTCATCGCTGAGTGTAATATCTCCACTTATGTAGGTGCACCTAAAGGTTGCGAGAAATACTAGGTTTGCTTGCGCCCCGGGCTTATTCCATGGTCGTCGAACTATATCAACGACATTTTCTATTTTAACTCTTATATTTTTACCAAGTTCTTCCTCTATCTCTCTACGGAGAGATTCTTCCAGTGGCGTTTGTTCCTCACCCTCTGAAAGTTTTCCTCCTGGCAATTCCCATTTTCCACCACCAATAAATGTAAGTGGTTCCTGTGTGATAAGAATTTTGTCACCATCGCAGATAATTGCCTTCGTTCCAATATATGAAAGTTTGTTTGTCATTGAGGCGTGGGGGAGAATCGGACTCCCGTATAGAGGTTTTGCAAACCACTGCCTTACCACTTGGCTACCACGCCTTGTATTCAGTTGTTAATCAAATTACTCGATGAACTATCCTACCACGTTTGCAACAAACCACTGGCTATTTTATTCATTTCGCTACGCTCATGCCAGCTTTACTACCACGCCGATATTTAGTCAAAAGTCCTAAAGTCAAAAGTCTTTAAAGTGAATGCGTATCTGTATCCACTTTTGACTTTCTGACCTGTGACTTTACGACTTCATCATCTTAGCCTTGATTACCTAGCTCGTCAATTCGTTGGCGGTTTCGTTCGCCTTCATCTATCTTTACTTCAAGCACAGGAAGATTTTTTAAATGCGCATGGTCTTTGATGTATTCACGGAGTTCGGTGCGCTTACGCTTTGCGAAATCAAGAGCCTTCTCTTCTTCGCTAGTAGGAAAGCAAGTAAAGTAAATTGTCCCACGTTTGAAATCGGGAGAAATTGTTGCATCTGTCACTGTGATGAGCGAATTTTTTCCCGCTTCACGAGTGAAAAAGTCTGCGGCGATGGCGCGTAGGAATGCGCGCATTTTGTCTTGTCTTGGAGTGGTCATGGGGGTAGTTAATAATTAAATAGTTAATAGTCAATAGTTAAATTTGAATGAATATTTGATATTTTACTGTTTGGCTCTTTTTCTGCTACCGCTCGTTCATCACAAAAGCTTCAAGCACATCACCGCCGGCAATTTCAATTTTTGCGTCAATCATCATTCCGCACTCGTTTCCTTCTTCAACTTTTTTTGCTGGGAGTTTTTGCGATTGGAGCCCTTCAATTTTTCCGCGACCTATTTCCACATCGCGACGCATAATCTTTACTTGCGCGCCAACCTCAAGCAAGCCTGTTGTAACCTTACCACCAATAACCTGCTTGTGCTTTGTGGCGCTGAATGTTTTGAGAATTTTTGCTGTACCAACAACTTCCTCGCCCATAACTTTTGGAGTGCGACGATCTAGCTCCTCATTTAACCACTCTGATAGTTTGTATATGATGTCAAAAGTTTTGATGGTGATGCCAAAGCGCTCCGCAATATCTTGCGCGCCACGCTCTACCTTTGTGTGGAAGCCAATGATGATGGCGGAGTCTCCACCAGCTGCTAGCTTTGCGTCGTTTTCACCTATTGTGCCGACACCCTTCGCAATGATTTTAATAACAACACGCTCGCGTTCAATTTTAGCAAGCTCTTTTTCAATCGCTTCAAGGGTACCTGCGACGTCTGATTTCAAAACAATAGGCACGACAAGCGCGTCCGGAGCGAGCGGGATTGTACGCACAATCTCTTTCACTTTTTCCTTGCTCTTTGCTTCCCTGAGCTCAAGCTGAACCTTCTCAGCATCTTTTTTGTTTGCGTATGCGCGAAAGGTGCTTCCTACGGCAGGGAGCGCATCAAAGCCAGTGATTTGAACAGGAGACGAGAACGTTGCTTCGGAAACTTGTTTGCCAAGGAAGTTTTCAATAGCGCGTACGGGCGACATGCTCTCCTCTGAGAGAATGAACATCCCTTTTTTGAGTGTTCCATTTGTAATGATCAGCGTCGCGGATGTGCCACGTTTTGTATCAATGTTGGACTCCACCACAATGCCTTCTGCTGGAAGAGATGTGTCGCCTGTAAGGTTCTCCATTTCCGCAACAAGAAGCATCATATCCAAAAGGTCTGGCACACCGGTGCCGAGCTTTGCGGAGATTGGCACGAATGGCACGTCACCGCCGAATCCTTCAAGATAAATTTCATTCTCTGCGAGGTTTTGTTTTGTGCGCTCAATATTTGCGTTTGGCTTGTCTATTTTGTTGATGGCCACAATGTACGGGATGCAGGCTTCCTTGATAGAACGAAGCGCTTCCTTGGTCTGTTCCTTCACACCGTCTTCTGCGGATACAACGAGAATTGCGATATCGGCAACACCTGCGCCACGAGCGCGCATTTTAGAAAATGCTTCGTGCCCCGGGGTGTCCAGAAAAGTGATGCGATTGCTTGCGATCAAATCCTTGGGCTTTCTTTCAACATGGTGCTCCACCTCGTACGCGGAAAGGTGCTGTGTGATTCCACCAGCTTCACCTTCAACAACATTTGATTTGCGGATGTAGTCAAGGAGAGATGACTTTCCATGGTCAATATGCCCCATGATAACAACAATGGGCGGACGGGGAATTATTTTAGATGTGGAAGTTTTGGTCATAATATAAAAAAATGAAAATAGAAACGCGAACGTATGCGGGAACAATTATGAGCGTGTAGCGCGTTTGACCGCGTCTTTTTCCTCGTCTGTCATTTCGAGCTCTGAAGTGAAGTTTTTGATTGGCTTTGCGAAGATGCTCATTCGGTCGCGAGCAAAGAGTGAGGAGATAACCGTACCGTCGCCGTTTTCAGAAAGGAGCGCGATTGCGAAACTTTGGTTCCCCCCGTCTCCGGTGCCTTTGAACGCGTTGAAGCGAATTGTCTCAACACCTTGGACGCTCCTTCTGATGCGTTTGTTTGAATCAGTAATATAGTTCTCTGTATCTGACTGAAACTTTTCCAAGTCGCGAATGTCTTTGCCTAGGGCGACAATTGTTTCCTCAAGACTCAATGCGTCTTTTCCCGCGAGTAGTTTTTTCATACGACGCTCTAATACAAAAACCCATATAGAGAGCGCTATCGTGATAACGCCTAATATGATGATGGTTATTTGCAAAGCTTCTGGTGTCATATTGGTTGAAAATGTACCACATTTTAAGGATTTTTGCAAAAACTGCTCGGATGTCGTCTTGTGCGGGGTACGGATATTTTCTTGCTAGAAAATTCCTCGTGCTCAAGCCGTCGCTTTCGCAAGTCCCCGCACAAGAGACATTCCTCGCCAAGGAAGGGAATTCAGCCTTAGTTGAGTGCTGTAGTTACTTGGGTGTTTCGTTCCCAAGTGGGCAAAAAGAAAACCGCCTCGTCAGAAAGACCGAATTGGTTCTCTGTGAGGCGGTTAATTGGCGATAGTCCCACATTTACGGAGGAGCCAGCGCAGGAAACGAGAATTTACTTGAATCAGATGCCAGTTCTTATCGTTGCAAGCAGGACAAGGTTCAAAATGTCCTGGATACCGATTGTACTGAGCATCAGTATCCTTGCATACGGGGCACGGGAAATTGTGCTCCAGGAACATATCAACTTGACTCAAAATTGTCGCCTCCTTTCTAATGACTTCTTTACGTCTGTAAACATCTGTTTTTGTTGATGCTACTTCGGTGATTTCAAGCATGTTTATCTCCTTATTGGTTGAATGCTTTAAAACTTCATCTAGTACTAAAACAAGCGTAGCATACTATTATAAAAAAGTCAAGTCTTTTGAATTCGGATTTAAAAGGCTATTATGGCGAAATGAAACGAATCTATCTAGACAATGCCGCGGCGACGCCGGTAAGTGCCACGGCTTTGCGCGCGGTTGTTGAAGCGACAAAAAAGTTTCCTGGGAACCCGAGCGGGATTCATAAGGAGGGGAGGTCGGCACGAGCCGTCCTCGAGACGGCTCGTGCCAGCGTTGCCGAGTCCGTTTCCGCGCGCCCAGATGAGATTGTTTTTACGAGTAGCGCGACCGAGGCGAACAACTTGGCAATCACAGGCACTGTGCGCGCTTGTGGAATTGCGAAACCACGTATCATTGTATCTGCTATTGAACACGCATCGGTCCTTGAACTTGCGAGAACATTCGAATCTGCTGGGATGCAAGTGGATTATCTCCCTGTTGACAGTCGCGGTCTCATTGATACAAAAGAATTGCGGAAACTTATCACTCCTGAAACTGCTCTCGTATCTATAATGTATGCGAACAATGAAATCGGAACGATTGAACCGATTATTGATATTACAAAAGAAATTCGCCATGCAAGGAAAATGAACGGAAGCGCGTATCCATATTTTCATACTGATGCATCGCAGGCGGGAAATTATTTGGATATTAATGTTCTTCGTCTTGGTGTGGACCTTATGACAGTTTCTTCTGGCAAGACATACGGCCCGCGCGGTATTGGCGCGCTCTTTGTAAAGCGTGGAGTTAATTTGCATTCACAAATGTATGGCGGTGAACATGAAGGCGGTCGTCGCCCTGGAACAGAGGCTGTCGCGCTCGCTTGTGGTTTCGCAGAGGCTCTAGAAGAGGCGCAAAAAATGAGCGTGAAAGAAGGGAAGCGTGTGGCTAAACTTCGTGACACCCTTGCGATGAAAATTTTAAAGAAAGTTTCAGGCGCAAGTGTGAACGGCTCTCTTGAACACAGTTTGCCAAACATTTTAAACATTTCGTTTGAAGGCGTGGAGAGCGAAGCGCTTGTGCTTTACCTTGACGCCTCCGGAATTGCAGTGTCTGGAAAGAGCGCTTGCAAGAGTTCTGATGGCGGTCCGTCTCATGTTATACTGGCGATAGGCGAAGCAAACGAAGGTGAATCAGGCGCAATCCGCTTTTCACTCGGCAGGGAAATAAATAGCGAGGACATTACGCGTGTCGCGAATGAAGTCATTCGTCTCATACCGCTCCTCCGCATTATGCAAACTAACAGTAATTAATATTTACAATATGTACGAAGCAAAAAATTTTGAACAACTCTTGGGAACCGATGGATTTTCGGACGTTCTTCTTCGTAATCATTTCACGCTCTACGAAGGGTATGTTTCAAACACAAATAAAATTCACGAATTTCTAAAAACCGCAGAGGTTGGCACCCCTCCATACAACGAGCTCAAGCGTCGTTTTGGTTGGGAGTGGAACGGAATGCGTCTGCACGAATTATATTTTGGGAATATGATTAAGGGCGGAAGTGATTTGGATAAAAAATCTTTTTTTGCGAAAAAACTTGAAGAGGATTTTGGTTCAGTGGAAAACTGGGAAAAAGATTTTCGCGCAATTGGCGCTATGCGTGGCATTGGATGGGCTGTGCTTGTGCGCGATAATGAGAGCAAGCGACTTATAAATGTGTGGGTGAATGAACACGATGGTGGGCATCTCGCCGAAGCGACAATCCTTTTAGTGATGGATGTGTTTGAGCACGCATT
>DNMN01000045.1 GCA_003489395.1 Candidatus Yonathbacteria bacterium
CTTCGCGCTTTGTTGCGACAAAATCCCGACATCATTATGATCGGTGAAATTCGCGACAATGAAACAGTTGAGATTGCTATCCATGCGGCGCTCACAGGACACCTCGTGCTTTCGTCGCTTCACACCAACGACGCAACTTCGGCATTGCCTAGACTTTTGGATATGGGAGCGCCAGCGTTTTTGCTTTCCTCTACAGTAAATATCGTAATAGCACAGCGTTTAGTGCGTCGCATTTGCGCATCGTGCACAGAGTCGTATCCTGCCAGCCCTGAAATCGTGCGTCTTATTCAGGCGCAGATGGCGCTTTCTGGAAACAAGGAAGCAGCTATTCCAAGCACTCTCTACCGAGGCCGAGGGTGCAAGGTGTGCGGGAACTCTGGGTTCCAGGGGCAGATTGGTATTTTTGAATTGTTCAGAGTCACGGACGCCATTCGCGAGCTTATCCTTCGCGAGGCGACTGTGGGAGAGATTCGCAAAAAAGCGGTAGAGGACGGAATGACCACAATGTTTGAAGACGGTTTGGACAAAGTGGAAAGAGGAGTTACCACGATTGAGGAAATCCTTCGTGTAGTTAATGAATAAGGAACTCTGACAATTGACATGTGACTTTTGACAATTGACGAAATACGAAATGCACACACAGAACAAAAAATTTAGATTTAGACAATTTGCTGTATATGGTGATGCTCGTATTTTTGTACGTAATGTAAAGGTATTAATTAAGAAGAAATTTCCGCACACAGAACAGTTTTCATTAACAGCTCAAATGTTTCGCGCACTTGACTCAATTATTTTGAATATCGCTGAGGGCGCAGATCGTATGACCGACAAAGACTTTGCACATTTTTTGAATATGTCGCATACTTCTCTAAATGAGGTCGTTGCGTGTTGCGACATAGCGTCAGATAGCAAGTATTTTACAGTCGAGGAACACAATGATTGTTTGAGTGGTGCAGAGATATTGGCGAATCAACTCACCGCCTTTCGTAGGAGTTTGTTAAAGTCACCAATAAAATGATTACAAAATCCCCGTCAAATGTTAATTGTCAATTGTTAATTGTCTTTTCACTATGATTTTTATTTACGAAGTATACAACAAGGATGGAGCGACAGTACGAGGCGAGTACGAGGCGGGGTCGCGCGAGGAAGTAGTGCAGTACTTGCTTAGACGCGACCTAACTCCTATTTCAGTGGAGGCTATTCGCGGTGGCAAGGCAGGTTTGGATCTTTCAATCTCTCTTTTTGAAAAAATAAAATCTGTTGATATTTTGTTTTTAGTGCGCAATTTGTCAGCGACTGTGAAAGCGGGGCTTTCTATTGTGGAAGCGTTGGATATTTTAATTGCCGACACCGAAAAGAAGATGATGAAAAATATTCTTCGCGAGGTGCAGGCGTTGGTAAAAAACGGCCAACCGCTTTCGGCTGGCTTTGCAAACTTTGCAAACCAATTTCCGCCAGTATTTCTCGGAATGCTTCGCGCTGGCGAGGCGTCTGGTCAGCTAGAGCGCACGCTCACCGAGCTCGGGCAGTATCTTTCAAAAGAATACGCGCTTCGCGCAAAGGTAAAGAGCGCGCTCACATACCCTATTATTCTTCTTGTCGCTTCTATTGGCGTTGTGTCGCTTTTGCTCATCTTTGTTCTTCCTCGTCTCACAAAAGCATTTGCTTCCAGCGGTGTGGAGCTTCCGTGGGTCACAAAATTCTTCCTTGGGCTTTCAAGTATGCTTACATACAGTTTTACTCTTGACCTAATTGTCGTATTTTTCGCAACCTGGTTTTTTCTGTATTTCCGCAAAACGACTATCGGCAGAAAATTCTTTTTCTTTCTTATCTCTCACATTCCAGTCGCAAACGAGCTTATTAAAAAAGTCGCGCTTGTGCGTTTTACACGCACGCTAGGCAACCTGATGGCGAGCGGACTTTCTGCTGTCGGCTCTTTGGAGTCAGCAGCGCAGTCCATTGGCAACCAGAAATACGAGGTGGCAATAAAAGCGATTGTTGATGATGTAAAAAACGGAATGTCCATATCTGATGCTCTCACAAAGTTTCCAGATTTGTTCCCAAGGCTTCTCGTGAGCCTTGTGATTGTTGGCGAGCGAACTGGCTCACTGTCGGAAATTTTGATTACATTCTCAGACTTCTATGAGGAAGATGTTGATAACAAACTCAAGGGCCTCACAGCTGTCCTTGAACCGATATTGCTTTTGATAATGGGTCTCCTTGTCGGTTCTATCGCATTCTCTATCATTTTGCCGATTTATCAGCTCGTCGGACATTTTACNNAGCAAATAAAGAGCAGATTTTCGCGAAGCGAAAATCTGCTGTCAGTTGTCACATGTCAAAGGTCAAATGTTTCCAAAAGGGTTTCTCCCTCTTGGAGCTCCTCATCGTAATCGCCATTATGGCAATCCTCGCAGCCGTTGGCGCTGGGTTTTACAGAGGTTTTGCAAAAAATGTGGAGCTTCAGTCATCTTCAAAAATGATTGCGAGCGATTTGCGACAGATGCGCGCGAAGTCAATGGCAGGGGAGAGCGGATACAAATGGGGAGTGCGTTTTGTAAAAGACGCAGGCGGGGACTATTACATTACTTTTTCCACAGACGGCACAAACTCCACCACCACAGCCACAACCACACTTTCCTCAGGCGTCACATTTTCTGACCCAGTGTCGGGATACAAGGAAGTTATTTTTAACAAAATCACTGGCACTATCTCAACAGCCACGACAACAAGCGTTACTCTAGAAGGCACCACCGCCACGACAACAATATCTACAATAGGGACGATATATTAGTATGAAGCGTA
The DNA here is from genome assembly GCA_003489395.1 of Candidatus Yonathbacteria bacterium. GTDB lineage: Bacteria > Patescibacteriota > Minisyncoccia > Phycocordibacterales > UBA1550 > UBA1550. The sequence goes on from DNMN01000045.1 coordinate 2,806, forward strand.
ATCATAAAAATAATTACGCGTACATAGATGGCGCAAATTTACATAAAGGTGTTGATAGCCTTGGCTGGCAGTTGGACTACGAACGTTTCCGTATCTGGCTTAGGGATAAATATAGTATCGAAAGAGCGTATATTTTTATTGGATTGATTCCGACTCATAAAAATCTTTATAAGTATCTTCAAGAATCAGGATTCATTTTGGTATATAAAGAAGTAGTGTATGGTAGTGATGGAAACCCAAAAGGGAACTGCGACGCTGATTTAGTGTTACAAACTGTAGTGGACTCATATGAAAACAAATTTAATAAAGCTGTTATTGTCTCAAGCGATGGCGACTATTCCAGCATGATAAAGTTTTTGCAGGAGAAAAATAAGCTTCATGTTATCTTATCTCCCAGAGAGGAAAAAAATTGCTCTATTTTGCTCAAACGCACAGGCGCAAAGATTTCGTATATTAATGATCAAAAATCTTTATTAGAATCTAGCCAAAAAGAAAAAGCCCCCGATGGAGACAAAACTCCATAAGGGTCTTCTTCGTGGTAATTATAATCAATATAGCAAACCTGCAACTTATGTCAACAAGCACTTGTGGATAACAAAAAGATGTTAATGAGGTAGAATATAGAATATATGGACAAACAAACCTCTAAAATTAAAAAAAAGGTTTTCAATTTTCAGGCGTATTTGGCAAATAAATTGAAAAATCCAACATTCAGAAAACATTACGATGAATACGGCAAACAACTGGAGCACGCTTACTCAAGTTCTTCCCAACGCGGAGCCTTGCTCCTGGAGCTTCTTATTGTCACGTCCATTCTCGCTGTTATTCTTTCTATCGGTTCGCAGGCTGTGTATGTGAGTATGCAAAGCGGAAAAACTTCTGGCGAGAGTGACACGGCGATGGGTCTCGCGGGTGAGGCTCTGGAGCAAGCGCGCGCTGTCGCAGATGAAAAGTGGCAAAATATCTACGACCTGACGAGGGGTTCGCAATACCATTTTGTGCAGTCGGGAAACAAGTGGGCGACATCCACAGGAAGCGAGCTAATACCTCTTAATACTGGAAGCTTCACGCGATATGTTGTTGTGCAAAATATTTGTCGTGACACAACGGCCGGTGTTCGCAACATAACAGGCATCACAGACACAGACGGCACAGCAACCACTTGCACAACAAGCACAGGCGCGTTTGATCCGTCTACACAAAAAGTAACAGTGACTGTTTCGTGGCAGGGAAGCGGAAGCCCTGTAACAATAAGCGATTATTTTATTCGCTGGCGAAACAAGGTGTGCAACCAGACAGGGTGGACGACTGGCGGTTCTGGCACCACGGTAAAAACATGTCCCGATACAAACTATGACACAATTTCGCCCGCGGGTAAGATAGACACGACAGGAGGCTCGCTCAAGCTTCAGCAATAAAATGAAATATAAACCGGAGAAACAATCAGAGAAAAAACAGCGTTATACATTCATCGCAATATTTTTGACTGTACTTCTCGCGACAAACATAGGCACTTATTTTTTAGGTTCATCTGCAAAAGATGAAATTGCATCGTCAAAATTTACGCTACTCAATCCCGCTCGCGCATTCATCAAACAAAAAGACCTTATTGTTAACTTTCAACCGCTTCGTGATTACTTGAACGACAAATATGAGGCTGACCCGAATGTTTCTGTTTATTTTGAATACCTGCCCACTGGCGCTAGTATCGCAATCAACAAGGATGCGGAATTTTACCCTGCATCCCTCCTCAAAGTGCCTGTGGCGATGGCAGTGGCAAGAAAAGTAGAAAGAGGGGATTGGAAATGGACAAACGAGTTGGTGCTAATGTCTGCGGACAAAGACGATGGATTCGGGACGCTTCATAAAGAGCCTGCGAATTCAACCCACACGATAGAAAAACTCGTCAGACTTTCTTTATCTGACTCTGACAATACGGCGCATTTTATGTTGGCGAGGAATTTAGAAGTAGAGGAGATTGAAGATGTATACGACCATATGGGCTTGAAAGATTTTTTGAAAAGCGATGGAAGACTAAGTGCCAAAAGATATTCGGTTATGATGCGCGCGCTTCATAGCGCGTCGTATATATCGGAAGAAAATTCACAGAAACTACTTTTGTATTTATCTCAATCGCCGTTTAAATATTACATCCAAAGTGGGTTGGAAAAAGATGTCGTGTTCTCGCATAAAATCGGAATTTCCGAGGAAGAAAATGTTTTTATTGATTCCGGTATTGTGTACGCGAAAAACAGATCGTACATTCTCACGGTGATGATAAAAGACAAAGACGAACAAGCATCGAAAAAAATAATGGCTGATATTTCTGGAAAGGTGTATAATTATGTGAAAGATTATGAAGAATAATTTCATGTTCAAAAAGATAATCAGAATTTTTCGCAATAGTTTTCTTTTTCTAGTTATTTTTAGCGTAACATTTTCCAATGTTCCTTTTTATGTGTTGTCTGGGGCGATGGAGGGGTATGTCAAAACAGCAAATATCGTAGACCGTGCGTGGCATTTATCACAGGATGACAATGTGGTGGATAAACTCAACTCATTTAAGGAATTGGCCGGATGGGTAAAGATTCATGAGGCGCGCGCCGCGGTCGCTTTGCGAGGCACGAATAAGCAAGGGGTCGCCTCTAATGGTGGCGATGTTACACTTACCTTTGATACAGGAGGTGGTGCTCCGCAGCAAGGAGATGTTGTTATCCTCTGGGGAGGTCGTGGGAACTCAAGCGACGCAACAGCTTGGGGACCAATTACGACCGGTTATAACGCTATCTCTACTATTAATAGCACCGGTCCGAAGTTTGGCGTTTGGTATAAGGTTATGGGGGTGACGCCTGATACACAAGTCCAGGGCGAGGGTGGCGCGGGGGCTGCGCACGGTGTAGTTTACGGTGCTTATGTTATTGATGGTACCACCATTGACCCGGTCATTTTTGATCAAACAGCGGTCAGTACTGGGCAGTTATCCTCGTGGGTTCCAAACGGTCCTGCTATTGTCACACAGACTGACGGAGCATTAGTGGTAACACACGCGGCAGCTAGCGCGACTGATTCCACACGCGGAACTGTTAGTGGGTACACGATTTTAACAGGGGGAACCGTTAATGAAACAGATGACTTTGTAAGTGAAGCAGCCTATGTTGTTGCGGGTGCTCCGGGAACATATGACCCCCCCGCATGGGGCACATGGGCTGCCGGCATAGGCGGAGCCATTACTATCGCGTTTAAGCCGGCGCCACCACCAGCTGATACCACACCGCCAACACCCGACCCTATGACTTTTGCTACGGCTCCGGCAAATACGAGCGCTACGCAGATTGATATGACCGCGTCTACTGCCACAGACGCGACCACTCCTCCGGTTAGTTATTACTTTGCGTTGGATACCACTTCCTGTACTGCTGCTAATATTGGCACAGGCGCCGCTGATAGCGGATGGCAGTCAGGCACAACCTATAGTGACATTGGTCTTGGTGTAAACAAATGTTACGGCTATAAAGTGAAGGCGCGCGACTCTGTAGGCACTCCGAACGAAACTGGATATTCCGGCATTACAACTCTATATACCTCTGCTAATACACCAGGGACACCTATACTCGGCAGTCCGACTACAAGCACACTCGCTTTGACGAACGCGGAAAACAGCAACCCCGCTTCCAACCCGACGACCAATTTCGCGGTACAGGTGGTAACCACCACCCCCAGTGACGCCACGTGGCTGAATCAGTGGGTTGATGCGACCGGCAATCCATCGGCCACGGCGGTTTGGCTCACTGATGCGCAACTGGACGCTTTGGTTTTGCAGGGTCTCCAGGCAAGCACGCTTTACGGTGTGAAAGTTAAGGCAAGAAATAATGACACTGACGAAACTGCTTTAAGCGCCGAGGGGCAGGGCACAACCTCCGCGCCCGCAACGACTTTGACCATCAGCCAAACCGCTGGCTCAAAAGTAACGACGCAAAACAGCGGTGATGTGAATCAGTACGCGCACGATACTGCCTGCACCGGAGCTGGCACTTGTTCGGCATTTACTTTGGCGTCTGCTGGTGGGACGACGAATGTGACATCTATTAAAATTACTGAAACAGGAAGCGCCACAGCGAACACGGAGCTTTCTGACCTTAATTTATATTACGACACCGACGGCAACTGGGCTGATGCCGGCGCGGAAACCTTGTTTGGGACTACTGCGACATTTGCAGGAGACCAAACAGCCACCGTGAGCGGTACGCTCGCTATAAGTGACGGCGCAACGGCGTATATTTACGCGCGTTACGACCTCGCCAACGGCGCTGTGTATCCCACTGGAGGAGCTACGGTGAATTTTCAAATTACCGCGTCAACAGATGTTGTTTCCGATGCCACAGAATCCGGCTCAGGCACCTTGGCAGGCACACAAACTGTGAAGCCCCAAATCACCTCCTACACCAACAGCACAGAGTCGG
>DNMN01000050.1 GCA_003489395.1 Candidatus Yonathbacteria bacterium
ACGCGCGACATCTGATATTCAATAGGATCCTCAATGGTTGAAATATTCACATCCGGTTCGTTTAGGAGATCAAGGATAGTGTAAAGAGTTGTTGACTTACCAGAACCGGTAGGACCAGTTGTTAGAATCATTCCGACGCGTTGCTTCATAGCGTCGTGAATGCGCTCAAGGTTCACACCGCTGAAACCCAGACCTTCAAGAGTGAAGCCGGACACTGATTCGCGCAAAAGACGCATAACAGTTTTTTCTCCGTAGTAAACTGGGAGTGTTGAAACGCGAAAAGCAACTTTTTCTCCAGCGGATTCTATTTTGAAACGTCCATCCTGTGGCAAACGTTTTTCATCAAGCTTCAAGTTTGCGAGAACCTTCACGCGAGCAACAATGCCGGCTGCTGCGGTTTTTGGAAGCACCATCGCGTCGTGCAGGATTCCGTCTATGCGGTAGCGTATCACCACCTGCGCGTCCAATGGTTCAATGTGAATGTCTGATGCTCCCTGAATAATCGCGTGGTTCAAAAGTGTGTCAACGATTTTTACAACTGGCAAGTCCTCCGCGAGTTTTTTCAAATCTTCTTCGCTCTGTGGCTCATCGCCTTCAGCGACCATCTTTAGAGCTCCCGCTTCTTTTTCAATGATGTCGCCGAACTCGGCCTTCAAACTTTTTTGATATTGCAAAAGAACGCTCTTTATAGACTCTTTGTCTGTGAGGCGAGGAAGAATTTTTAATCCTACTTTCTTTTTTACGAACTCAATAGCGCCGAGGTCGTCGGTGTCTAGCATCGCAACTTCAAGAGCAGTTGTTGTTTTTTTAAACGCGACAATGTTGTTCTTTCTCGCGATAGGTTCTGGGATGAGAGACAAAACTTCAAAGTCAATTTTTTGTTCTTTCAAACTTACAAACGGGATGCCAAGAATGTACGCCTCTGTGCGACGAAGGTCGTCCTCGGAAAGCTTCCCCCCAGAAACCAAAATGTTTCCTAGATACGCTTTGCTTTCATCGGCTTGCTTTTCTGCAAGGTCAAGCTCTGTGCGTGGCACGAGCCCCGAGTCTGCGATGAATTCCTTGAGCTGTTTGTTGTTAACGGTCATCTGTTTCAATAAGTATATCAAAGTTTGCACACATATAGAATGCGCAACTGTGGAATACACAAAAAAATACCGAGCGCCAAAATGATGCTCGGTGTTATGATTTTGATAATCGCTACATAAATATGGAATCAAGGAGGCCAAAGATTATCTCTATGATTTTGCCAAACAGTTGGTCGTAAATTCCAAAGGTGAACCATATGCCTTCGGACAGCCCATAGTAAAATATGCTTATCGCGAAAGAAGCAACAACAATGACAGAGATGAAAGTAACAATATTATGTTCCATTTTCTCCTCCTTCTATTTTGGTTTTTGATTCCTATGCGCGTGGCATATTGCGGGAATAATCATTCCCGCGAGAATCAACAATACTCCAATGGTTCTGATGACAAGAATTTCCGAATCTTTAATACTGATGGCGTCATGGTCAGGGTTGTATATAAACAAACAAAACCCGACGACAATGGAAAGCGCGCTTAGAACACTCACGGTTATTTCCTTTTTCACAGTTTTTTCCTTTCAAACAACAATTGAAATATATAGGCCCCTGCGGCAGAGACCGCAGGGTATTGACCTATATTAGCTCCTCGGCTCGGGAATAAGAAAGAGTACTTTCTTATTCCTCTCGCTCTACGTCGCTAATAACTACTAATGAAATGTATAGCACAAAAGCCATAAAATGTAAGCAATTACGCAAAACAGGCGCATATTGACATCCCGCCCCATTTTGATATAATAGTTAAGTTAATGTCCGTCCCGAAAGCGGACTTTTTTGTTAAAAATAATCTGGAAAATCATCATGTTAGACTTAAAAACATTGGGTTCAGCGTTGGAACAGCTTGAGCAGGAGCGCGGTATTCCTCGCGCAAAAATCATAGAAGCTATTGAGCAGGCGCTTGCGGCCGCATACAAAAAGGACTTTGGTAAAAAAGGTCAGATTGTTCGCGCTGTTTTTGACATAAGCTCTGGAAAGACTGAGTTTGTACAGGTTAAAATCGTCGTTGACGAGGGTGCTGTGCGTATGCCCGAGGATACAGACGAGGACGCCGAGGCAAAGGAAAAAGCTCTAAACGCGGATGTTCCAGAAGGTGAGGAAATCTCACTCCGACGTTTCAGCCCAGAGCACGATATTCTCCTTGCGGACGCTCGCCGAATCAAACGTGATGCAATTTCTGGTGATGAAATTATTTTTCCTCTTGAGACACACGACGACTATGGTCGCATCGCCGCGCAAACGGCAAAACAGGTGATTATTCAGCGTATTCGCGAGGCTGAAAAGGTTTCTATTGTTGGCGAATACGGCGGAAAAGTTGGCGATATTATACAGGGTTCTGTACAGAGAATGGAGCGTGGAAACATCTTTGTTGACCTCGGCAAAACAACTGGTCTCCTTGCATACGAGGACCAAATTCCTAGCGAGCGTTACAAGCAGGGTGAGAGAATTAGCGCGTATCTCTATAAAGTAGAGGAAACTCCACGCGGAATTGACGTTCGCCTTTCACGCGCGCATCCAAAAATGGTTGAGAAACTTTTTGCCCAGGAAGCTCCAGAGGTTGCCGCAGGAACCGTGCAAATCAAGGCGGTTGCCCGAGAGGCAGGCTCACGCGCAAAGGTTGCAGTAACTTCAAGCGACGAACACATTGACCCAATCGGCTCATGCGTTGGTCAGCGTGGAGTTCGCGTTTCCACAGTAATGAGCGAGCTCGGGGGTGAGAAAATTGACCTTATTGTCTGGTCAGAAGACTCAAAGAAGTTCATTGAAGATGCGCTTTCTCCTGCTCAGGTGCAGTCGGTGGTGCTTGATGAAGAAAAACACCAAGCAACCGTAACGGTTTCTGCCGATCAGCAGTCTCTAGCCATCGGTCGTGGAGGTCAAAATGTGCGTCTCGCTGCAAAGCTTACAGGGTGGAAGCTTGATATTGTGGGGCTCCCTGGGGAAAATGCAGGCGAGATTGTAGCTGAAGCTACTGCGGATGGAGATGTCATAATTGAGAAAGCCACAGAGGAAGGCGTAAAGGTTGAATCAGCAGGGCCAGAAGCAACTATTGAATAGTCTTGCTATTGATTACTGATTACTAATCATACATAATTATAACTATGAAAATGAACCTCTGGCACGATGTTTCTCTCGGCGACAATGCTCCAAAAGAAATCAACGTAATTGTTGAAATCCCAAAAGGCTCAAAGAATAAGTACGAAATAGACAAGGAAACCGGTCTTATTGCGCTTGACCGCGCTCTTCACACTGCGCAGGACTACCCATTTGACTACGGTTTTGTGCCACAAACACTCTGGGACGACGGCGACGCGCTTGACGTGGTGTTGCTAACCACATATCCACTTTTCCCAGGAATCCTTGTAAATGCTCGCCCGATTGCCATTATGCATATGACAGACTCTGGCGAAGGCGACGACAAGGTGATTGCGGTACCCGTGGGTGACCCACGCTGGGCAGACGTGCATGATTTGAACGATATAAACAAGCACACGCTAAAGGAAATGGAGCACTTTTTCACAACATACAAGAAAATTCAGAACAAAATCGTTGAGGTCTCTGGATTTGAAGGAGTAAAAGAAGCGCGAGAAGCTGTTACAAAGAGTATTGAGTTATACAAGAAGGAATTTAGTAAGTAGGGTGGATAAGTAAAAGCCCAANNTTGGGCTTTTACTTATCCACCCTCTCCTATTGTAGACAGTATCTCTATCTTATATACTAATAGACGTAAGAGAGATTGTTAGAATTTTATTCGTTTTAAATAATTAAGTAAGTATATGAACAAGAATTTAAGTATCGCGCTTTTAGCATTACTCGCCTTCACAGGTGTTACTGCAAGCGCTCAAACAGACGGAACGACAAGCGCGGACGCGACAGTTACAACAACGAACACAAGCGTAACAGGTACAGGAACAGTTGGTTTGCCACCAAAACCATTAACACGTGAACAAATTGAAGAAAGAGCAAGAATCCTTCGCACGGGGACAGTAGTGCCAAAACAAACACAGGGAACTACCTTTGGTGAAAAGGCTCGCCTAGGCGCGACTACAACAGAAGCGATGAAAGCTAACCGTGAGGAAATGGAGAGACGCGCGAAAGAAATGCGCGCTTCAACAACAGCTTTACGCGCAAACATCAAGGATGAGCAGTTGAAAAAGCGTCTTGAGATTGCTCGCAAGCAAACAGAGCTTATCAACAAGCGACTAGAAGCTGCGATAGAGCGCGTGCAGAAACTTTCTGACCGTGTTGCAGAAAGATTGACCAAACTAGAAGCAGAAGGTTCTACAACAACTGTATCTCGCGGACACCTTGCAGAAGCAAAAACAAAACTTGATGAAGCGCGAACAAAGGTCGCCGGAATCAAAGTTGCAATTGAGAATGCATTTGCAACAGCTACAGTAGCAGCAACTGCAAGTACAACACCAGGCACCGCTCCAAAAAATGCTATGAAGGATGTTCAGGCGTTAGTTAAGGATGTTACAAAAACAATCCAAGAAGCTCACAAGCATGTTGC
>DNMN01000023.1 GCA_003489395.1 Candidatus Yonathbacteria bacterium
CTGCCTAAAAAATACGTGCTGGATATGTTTCCGTATCCATCGGGAGAGGGGTTGCACCTTGGGCATGTAGAAAACTATACAGCGACCTGTATATATTCTCGTTATTTGAGGATGAAGGGTTTTAATGTGATGCACCCGATTGGCTGGGATGCTTTTGGTTTGCCTGCAGAAAACTACGCTATCAAGACTGGCACTCATCCTGACATTAGTACACATCAGAATATCAAAAATTTTATTGGTCAGATGAAGAGTCTTGGCTTTTCATCTGACTGGTCGCGCGAGATTGATACGTCATCCCCTGAATATTATCGATGGACACAGTGGTTTTTCTTGCTTCTTTACAAAAATGGTCTTGCATACAAAAAGAAGGCGAAGGTAAATTGGTGTGAATCGTGCAAAACTGTTCTTGCAAACGAGCAGGCCGAGAATGGTATTTGTGAAAGGTGCAAGAACGAAGTTATACAAAAAGATTTAGAGCAGTGGTTTTTTAAAATTACTGATTATGCTGACGAGCTCATTGACGATCTTAGTAATGTTGATTGGCCTTCGTCTACAATCTCTGCTCAGCGAAACTGGATTGGAAAAAGCGAGGGTGTGGAGTTCAATATGGAAATTTCAGATGTAAATGAATCAATTGCTGTGTACACGACTCGTATCGACACTGTGTTCGGAATGACGTATGTGGTTCTGGCTCCAGAACACCCGCTTATTCAAAGACTTCGAGCAACTGTTAAAAATAGCGATGAAATTGATGCGTACATTAAAGAAACCAGTAAGAAGACTGAGCTTGAGCGTACAGAACTCGCAAAAGAAAAAACAGGAGTAAAGCTTGAGGGGATTTTTGCGGTTAACNNCATTTACTAATGAACCTGTGCCAGTGTTCATTGCTGATTATGTGCTTAACAACTACGGTACAGGAGCAGTAATGGCAGTACCAGCGCACGATGAACGCGATTTTATTTTTGCGAAAAAATATAATTTGCCAATTAAACAGGTTGTTGCGCCAATCTTTGTTGATAAGGTGAATCCTCCCAAAGAAGGAGCAGAAAATACTGTTCGCCATGGGGTCATCGTTATGGTTAAACATTGGTCTGAAGACAAATATCTGATTGATTATTCGCCAAAGTTTAATTGGAAGTGCTTGTTTACTGGCGGTATCGATGAAAATGAGGACCCGCTGGTCGCTGCTACACGAGAAATGAGAGAGGAAACAGGATATCAAAACGTAAAGGAAATTCACTATATCCCACTTGAGCATATTGATAAATTTAACGCACCACATAAGGGTGTTAACCGTGTTGCGCACCAAAAAAATATTTTTATACAACTTGCTGACGGTGAAACCATAGAAAGGACTGATGAGGAAAAGGAGTTGCATCACATTAGCTGGCTCACAAAGGATGAAATGCTAAATACGATTTCTCTCCCTAATCACTTATACATTTTTAGTACAGAACTTTTGGGTGGGCAACCAATCATCGATGAAGGGATGCTCTTTAATTCGGGGGAATTCTCTGATATGTCGTCAGCAGACGCTCGTGAAAAGATGGCTTTGTGGATGGAAGAAAAAAAGATTGGTTTCAAAAAAGTGAATTATCGTTTGCGTGATTGGCTTGTATCAAGGCAGCGCTATTGGGGCGCGCCTATTCCAATTATTTATTGTACTGACTGTGGAGAGATGCCAGTACCAGAAGAAAATCTTCCTGTGCTTCTTCCTACGGATGTTGATTTTCGTCCAACAGGAGAATCTCCACTCAAATACTCAAAAACATTTAATGATGTTGTGTGTCCAACATGCAAAAAACCAGCACGACGTGAGGCGGACACAATGGACACTTTTGTTTGTTCGAGCTGGTACTATTTCCGTTTTGCAGACCCAAAAAATAATAAAGAATTTGCATCACGTGAATCTATTGAAAAGTGGCTTCCTGTAGATATGTACATGGGTGGGGCAGAACACACTGTGCTTCACCTTATGTACGCAAGATTTTTTACAAAGGTATTGAAGAAACTTGGCTACATTAATTTTGATGAGCCATTTACAAAGCTCCGTCATCAGGGAATGATTCTTGCAGAAGACGGACGCAAGATGTCCAAGTCGCTCGGGAATGTTATCAACCCGAACGACATAGTCTCTGAATACGGAGCAGACACACTACGTCTCCATGAAATGTTTCTTGGGCCACTTGAAGATATGAAGGCGTGGAATTCGGCTACAATCATCGGACCGCGACGTTTTTTGGAGCGGGTGTGGAAATTGAAGGAAAAGGTTTCTAGTAATGTAGAAATAAAAGACGAAGCGATTGTTCACAAAACTATCCAAAAAGTAGGGGGGGATATTGAGGAGTTTAGTTTCAATACCGCCATTTCTGCGATGATGATTTTAGTTAATGAAATTGAGAAACTAGAGGCGATTCCAAGGAGCGCGTATGAAACTCTGCTCATGCTTCTTGCTCCATTCGCGCCACACATTACAGAGGAGATATGGCATGAAATAGGGAATAAAGAGTCAATTCACCTTGCAAAATGGCCAATTTTTGATGCTTCCAAGTGCGTGGCGAGCGAGGTTACTATTGCCATTCAGGTCGGCGGAAAGCTTCGCGACACTATAATTCTGCCTTCGGACACATCAGAGGAGGCTCTAAAAGAGTTTGCCCTAGCGCGTCCCGCAATAGTAAAATGGGTGGATGGCAATACGATAAGGAAGATTATTTATGTAAAAGGCAGACTTATCAATATTGTCGTTGGGGAAGGGCTTGACTCATAACTCCTTTGATGATATAAAGGAAGTACTGTGTATTCACAAAAATTAATTAACACAATATTTTAATAGTAACCACATATGGCAGCCATTACATTTAAACCAAAACAAGTCGTAAAGCGTCTTCTCGCATCTCTCTCTCCGCGCGCTCTTGATGTTATGACCAAGCGCTATGGCTTGGGTGAAAGCGTTGACCGAATGACCTTGGAGGGTATTGGCAAGACATATGGCATCACTCGCGAGCGTGTTCGTCAGATTGAAAATTTTGCTTTGAGCGCTATCAAAAAGTCTGATGCATTTAAAAAAGAGCATGCTGTATTTGAGGAGCTTAACAAGCTTGTTGTATCTATGGGCGGAGTGGTGTGCGAAGAAGATTTCTTGATGCACATTTCTAAAGACGAAAGCACTCAAAATTATTTGTTCTTCCTCCTCGTTCTCGGTGATCAGTTTAGGCGCGAAAAAGAAGATGAAAACTTCCGTCACCGCTGGATTGTGGATGACAAAGTGTCAATGAAGGTTCATGAGGCTATTCGCGAGTTGTACAAAACTCTTTCACACGAGGATTTGGTTCCAGAAGGCGAAATCGTCGCTTCATTTTTGGAGCACCTCAAGGATGTTTCAGAGGAATATAAAAACGAGGAGATTACAAAGCGATGGCTCGCGCTCTCAAAGACAATCGCAAAAAATCCGCTTGGCGAGTGGGGTGTTGCCGAGTCACACAATGTAAACGCTCGCGGTATGCGCGACTACGCGTATTTGATAATTCGCAAGCACGGCTCCCCAATGCACTTTACAGAAGTTGCAAAATCAATCACTTCGGTATTCGGCAAAAAGGCTCACGTTGCAACCTGTCACAACGAGCTTATCAAGGACAACCGTTTTGTGCTCGTTGGTCGCGGTCTCTACGCGCTCTCGTCATGGGGTTATGAAAAAGGCGTTGTGAAGGATGTTATTGCAAAGGTTCTCAAGAAAGAAGGACCACTTTCAAAAAAGGATATTATTGACCGCGTGCTCAAGGAGCGTTATGTAAAGGAAAACACTGTGTTCGTAAATCTTCAGGATCCAAAGATGTTCAAGAGAACAAAGGAAGGGAAATACGCGNNTTTAGCGAGCTATACGCGCAGGTTGCTTCTCTTCTATCAACTTTTTTTGCATGGTTCCCATATTGGGGTCCGGTCTTTTTAGGTTATTTGTTTCATCATCAGTGGATGCATTATGTGCAAGGACGATATATTGCGCGCGTTAATTGGATAATGCTTGAAATAAAGCTTCCGAAAGAAATTCACAAGACTCCTCTTGCAATGGAGATTATGCTAAACTCGCTCTACCAGATGTCCGCAAAGATTGTGTGGTGGGATAAGTATTGGAAGGGAAAGGTGAAAGATTGGTTTTCTTTAGAAATGGTTTCTATTGAAGGGAACGTAAAGTTTTTTATTCGCACCGGCGCTTTTTACAAAAATGTTATAGAGGCGCAACTCTACGCGCAGTATCCAGATATTGAAATACACGAGGTCCCGGACTACACGCGCTATGTGGATTATCGTGGAAAGGAAGGTGACTGGGAAATGATTAGCACAGAGTATGCGCTTACAAAAGAAGACGCATACCCAATCAAAACTTATGTTGACTATGGTATGGACAAGGAGGGTGTGAAAGAGGAGTTCAAAATTGACCCGCTCACTTCTATTATTGAGTACTTGGGATCAATCGGAAAAGACGAGCAGATTTGGATTCAAATACTTGTGCAGTCGGCGAGCAAGCGCCACAAAATAACATCAGGCAAGAAGAAAGGACAGATGGGTAACTGGCAGGATGAAGGAAAAGAAATTATTGACGAACTAACTAAACGCAATGAAAAAACCCCTGAAGGAACACCGTCCTTTAAGATGATGCTGACAACAAAGGGAGAAAACGAAATTATTGCTGCCGTTGAGCGGAATATGGGTAAGTTTGGTTTTGATTGTGGAATTCGGGCTGCATATTTTGGAAAGAAGGACAAAGCAGACTTCAGCCACATAAAAGCCCTCGGAGGTCTTCTTCGTCCTTTTACTACTTTCAATTTGAACGGATTCAAAGGCGGAGACCAAACATACGGCTGGGATTTTCCTTGGCAGGACTATGACAAGACTCGCCT
>DNMN01000044.1 GCA_003489395.1 Candidatus Yonathbacteria bacterium
ATTTTTTCTTTAGAGATGAACACACAGCAACTTGTAGACAGAATGCTCTCCGCAGAGGCGCGCGTGAACGCATGGAAACTTCGCACGGGAAAACTTTCTCTTGACGAAGACTTTGACAAGCTTCGCAACTCTTTGGACAGACTTTCTAAAGCGCCTGTTTTTATAGACGACCAATCGGGCAATACTATTATGAAAATGCGTTCCGCAGCGCGCAAATTAAAAAGCGAGCACGGGCTCGGGCTTATCATCGTGGACTACCTCCAGCTGATGAACACATCAAGGCACTATGATTCCATGGTGAACCAAGTTACCGAGATTTCGCATTCGCTCAAAGGTCTCGCAAAAGATTTGGATGTGCCGGTGATCGCCCTCTCTCAGCTTTCGCGAGCGCTTGAAGCTCGTGGAGGAAAGCCAAAACTTTCTGACCTTCGCGATTCAGGATCTATTGAGCAGGACGCGGACGTGGTGATGTTTATTCACCGCGAGGACAAAATGGACAAGAATGCCGAGAAAACAAACATTGCGGAAATTATTGTTGAAAAGCACAGAAATGGTCCGGTTGGAGCTATCAAACTTTACTTTGACGAGGAAAAATCAACATTTATGTCAATTGATAAACATCACGATTACGAAGGTATGCCTCGCAACGCAGGCGGAAATTTTGAAGACTTTTAATCTGTTTCTAAAAACATGAGCTCAATAGAAAACCTATCCCAACTTTTTATGAAATTTCCCGGCATAGGGACACGCCAGGCGAAGCGTTTCGTGTATTTTTTGCTTTCGCAGGATCCGCATTATGTGGATGCTCTCGCAAGCGAGATTTCAGTGCTTAAAAAAAATATCGCGCAGTGCACCGGATGTTTTCGATTTTATCCACGTAAAGGCGCGGGTACCCTTTGTAATGTATGTGTGGACGATGCGGATTCCAGCACGTTAATGGTTGTGGAAAAGGACACCGACTTTGACAGCGTGCGTCGCAGTGGAAGCTACGCGGGGAGATACTTTATTCTCGGAGGAACTATACCTGTTCTTGAAAAAGATCCTGCTTCAAAGATTCGTATCCGCGAGCTTTTGGAACGGATTGAGGGTTCGGCAGCCGACGGACTCACAGAAATAATTCTTGCTATGTCTGTAAACCCCGAAGGTGATTTCACTCGCGATTATGTTTTGAAGGCTCTCACGCCTCTTGCAGGACAGCTTGGCATCACCATCACCACTCTAGGGCGAGGGCTCTCCACTGGCACTGAGCTAGAATATTCCGACGGCGACACCCTCCGCCACGCGCTCAAAAACCGCGCTTGATTTACAGGCAATATATTGATATGGTACTTCCTAGGAAGTTTTGTATGCTACCTAACCAAATAGAAAGGGTGTGTTCTATGAACAATGCTATTTGTTACATCTGTAAAAGTTCAATTTCGTGGCAGGAGATTAACGCCGAGAAGACGGAGAAGCATCATGAAGGACTCGCTCACAAAACATGCATTTTAAGTAAATTTGTCAGTGATTTTTGCAAGACCAACACGCTTTCCAATAATTCCGAAACTCGTTCCGCTACTAAATAGAAGCGCAATATAAAAACCCGCAGTGATGCGGGTTTTTCTTTTGCTTACTTAATCGCGTCAATCTTTACTTTCATAAAAGGCTGGCGATGTCCGTTTTTCTTGAAGTAGCGGGACTTGTTGCGGTAGCGNNAGGAGAGTTTCGCCCGGAGCGACCTTGTATTGCTTGCCACCTGTCTGTATTACTGCAAAATTCATAGTTCCTGTATTCTACACTAAACAAAAGGAAATGCAACCCCACAGTGGGGCAAGAGTCATCCCCATAGGCCTCGCCTATGGGGGCACTGGATTCCCTTGACAAAAGCAGGCTTTCTTGTTACGTTTGGGGTGGGCCTGTACCTGCAGTCTGATTCCCTCCCCTGAGAGTCAGCATTCGCAGAAGGCCTGTCTTGTAGCCATTGAAAACAGTGTTGTATGGGTTTGAGCTTGCTCCCCTCGCATTGTAGACAGACGCTATGAGATGTTGTCACTTCGGTCCCACTTTTACCACTCAAAAGTCATGACCACCCGGAAGCCTCCCCCTTTAGGCTTCCGGGATTTTTTTTACAAAAATTAGTCTTCAGTCAGCGGTTTTTCTATAAGTAGCGGATCAATGCTTGCCGTCTCGCCGGTAATCTTTACCATATCTTTGTCTACTTTTTTGAGTTCCTTGTAAGCTGTATTGTAATGATTTACTGTTGTTCCAAGAGTGCTTCCCAATTTTTTCATATAATCCTCGTAGGCCACAAGGTGCTTGCGAAGCTCCTCCACTCGGCCAATAATGAGCTGTGCAGACTCCTCAATTTTGAATGCGCGAAAACCATAAAGCACTGACTGCAAATATGCGGAAAAAGTCGTTGGCGAAACAATTATTACTTTCTTTTCATTTGTCGCGTAGTCTATTAGGCTCCTAGTATTTACCTTCACAGCGCCAACTTCATTTACAAGTAGGTCATAGTAAATGCCCTCTGCAGGGATGAACATAAACGCAAACGGAAGTGTTCCTTCGTTTGGACGCACGTATTTTGCGGTTTCATCAATACGTTTTTTGAGGTCATTTCTAAAATCCTTTTCCAATTCTTCTTTGCGTGTGGGGTCAGTTTCGTTTACAACGCGATTGTAGTTGTCTAGAGAAAACTTTGCGTCCACTGGGATCATCCCGTCTTTTGTAATAATAACCGCATCCACAGTCTCCCCGCCCTTAAACTGGTGCTGAAGCTTGTACGCGGTCGGCGGTAAAATATTTGAGAGAATGAGCTCAAGAGCCGCTTCCCCTAGGTTTCCCCTTTGCTTCTGGTGAGTGAGAACTTTTTCCAGATTTTGAAGTTGGTCTGTGATACCCAAAACTTGTTTGCTTGTTTCATTTGCTGTGGTCATTTCTTTTGCCACGTTTGAAAGATTGCGTTCCACTTGCTCGTTGATTTCGCGAATGAGTTTTTGCGATTCGCTAAACTGCATATGCACCGCCTGTTGCATCTCCTTGTTTGAAGAGCCCACTTTTGCATCCACTGTTTTCATAAAGTCGCCGAGTTGCGCCTGAAAATTGCCAAGTTGATTCTGAATAAGCATCAAAGCGTCGCCCTGCGGTTCTGTCTTCGCGCCACTTTGCTTTCGAAAAAAAGTCACAAAAATGAACGCGACTATTGCCCCTATTACGAGTCCAACAAAAATTAGTAGAATTGAGTCCATAATTAAAATCCATACGCGCTACCTAGCGTAGACAAAAGCGCCGGTATTGCAAACATAAGTCCCACGAGCGGAAGCACAAAAAGAGCGAGTGTCGCATAGAAAGTCCACAAAAAATATTTGCGAGTTTTTTCTGTTGAAATGTACACTTTTTGCAAAAGATCCTCCTGCGCCTGAAGGCGGTTTAAAATTTCTTGTTCCATACGGCTATTATATCACAAAAGAAAAACGGACCACCAATTTCTGGTAGTCCGTGTTAAGCAGGTTTTACTTACGTTTGCGCAGGCTCTTTTGAACTTGCATACGCGCGTCAGCCTCAGCAATCATAGGCATGTACTTTGTAAATCCTTCAGAAGTACTAGCGGTTGCAACTGAGGCCATTAATTTCAACTCCTCATTTTCCGAATCAAAACTGTATGATTTCAGCCCTGATTGGATTTTATCGCAGAGAAATTGAGCTTCCTCCTTCGTTGTATTCCGCGCGAGGATAAAAAATTCATCTCCACCAAACCGCGCCACCGTATCAACTTTACGTGTTACCTCCCGTAGATAATCGGCGAACTCAATAAGTATACGATCCCCCCGCAAGTGATTTCCGTCGTTTATTGCCTTAAATCCATCAAGATCTATGAAAATGATAGAGAAATTATTTGCGGCGCGATGGCCACGATTTTTCTCATCACGATGAAGTACTGCGAAGCTATGTTCAAGGTCCTCATACACTTTCTTTTTACTTGCGAGCCCTGTGAGAGGATCTGTCCCCAAAGCTTCACGTAGTTGATTTTCTAACTCCTGAATGCTGTGTTCAAGAGCTTTGATTTTCACACGGCAATGAATACATGGGTCCTGCTGAAGTTTGTTCATTTTGCCCTCCTATATGTAAAAAAACAAATTTGTTACTAAAACAAGTATAGCATATTTAGTATCAAAAGTCAATAGTGGAAGTGTGGCAAAAAAGCCGTATACTGTAAGGATTAAACAGTAATTTTTTCACTATGTCTCTACACGAACAAATAAAAGCTGAGGTAAAACCTGCAATGATGGCAAAGGACGCTGTGCGCCTTTCTGTTGTGCGCAATATGATTTCAGCGTTTACGAATGAGCTTGTTGCAACAGGCAAAACTCCGCAGGATACGATAGATGACGCTGGCGCGCTAAAGGTTATCAAACGTCTCGCAAACCAGCGTAAAGATTCTATTGAACAGTTTATCAACGGCGGACGCCCAGAGCTTGCGGACAGTGAAAAAGCAGAACTCGCAATTCTTGAAAAGTACCTCCCTACCCTGATGTCCCGCGAGGAAATTAAAAAAATCGCGCTCGCGAAAAAAGAAGCTCTCGGTGTTACAGACAAATCAAAAGCAGGTCAGCTTACGGGCGCAATTATGAAAGAGCTTGATGGTAAAGCAGACGGCGGTGATGTGAAAGCTGTTGTTGACGAGTTGTTTTAGCATTATTTAATCTTTCCTCTAAGTTGCCTATGGAAGCCTATCGCGAAACGGTGGGCTTCGCTGTTTGCGAGAAGGATTTGTCGGTCGCGGTTCCGAATTAGCAAATTCGCGTCTTGGGCGGGAATTAATCTGCCGCCAATGAAGCCTTTTGGTTTATGGTGCTCATCCTTCACTACACCTACGACGGGGATTTGAATCCCCCATTCTTTTAGCGCTTTTTCCGCGGTGTTTACCTGGGCCTTCCCACCATCCACCACAATTAATTTTGGCATTGGCCACTCGGTGTGGTTAAACCGACGCTCAAGAATCTCGCGAAGAGACGCATTGTCATCATTCGTGCTTGTTTTAATTTTGAATTTTCTATAGTCGCTCTTTTTTGGCTCGTTGTCTTCCAGGACAACCATTACGCCGACAACATTTGTTCCAGAAATATGCGCAACGTCGTAAGCCTCAATACGAAAACCCCCTTCGCCGAGGCGAGGCCTATGGGAAGCTTTGATTAGTGCAACATCTTGGATGTGATTAAGCGCAAAAATCATTCTTTTGATGCGCCCAGCTTCCTCAAATTTTAAGTTTTTCGCATAGGTTTTCATCTCACGAGTAAGTCCGCTTACCAGAGTTTTTTTCTTGCCTTCAAAAAACATTTTTATGCGACGAATTGTTTTTGCATATTCAGTTTTTGATACAGTGCCAGCGCATACTCCAGGGCAAAGTCCAATCTGCGCATTGAAGCAGGGCTTGCCAGAGTTTGGTTTGCATTTGTCTCTAAAAGGAAAAATTTTACGAACGATAGCGAGCGCTTCACGCAAAACACTTCCTTGTGGAAAGGGACCAAAAGTAGTTTGTATTTGATAGTTTGTAGTTGATAGTAAAGTTTCGAGTTCGCGACCACGGACGACAAGCACGCGCGGAAAATCCTCTTTTGTAATGACCACATAATTAAAACTTTTGTTGTCTTTTTCTTTTGTGTTGTAAACAGGTTGATGTTTTTTGATGAGGTGCGCTTCTAGGATGAGAGCCTCAAGCACTGAGTCGGTTTCTATGAAGTCCACAGATTTTGCAGATTCTACCATTCCGACAAGTATCGGTCCGCGAGTCGCGATAAGGTCGCCACGGAAATAGCTCGCTACGCGAGAACGGAGCGATGTCGCCTTTCCAATGTACAATACCGCTCGTCCGCTACCGCGGAAGATGTATACACCTGGTTTGTCAGGGAGATTTGTGGCTAGTTTTTGCATATATTTACATTTTATAAGTTTAGGCGTAGCATTAAAAGAGATAAATAAAAGGGAGAGTAGTTCTATGAAAAACCATACCTATGCTGACGAGGCTAAAGTATTTCCACGTGTGTATAGTCACGCAATGATGTCATTGTTAAAACGATTGCCACTTTTTCATTATTCCTACTTGTTAAGGAACCTTGTTGGGAATTCGCAGAAAGTTACCCATTTGGTTATAAAAGACTATATAACATACCACGTGGATCAATATAACGGGTTATGTGATTTGGAGTCATTGCAAATCCTTGTTGCGAAAGACGTTGGACATGAATTTGTCGACAGAGTTGTCGTAAGATACATCACGATATTTCTCATAGGTAGACAAACACTCCGACTATCAAAGAAAGCGTAGTTACCATTTTTATAGCCACCTCGTGTGACTATTTCTTTTGAGCTCGTAGAACTTTCTTTAAATACTTTCCTGTGTGCGAAAGAGGGCTAGCGGCGATTTGCTCTGGAGTTCCGCGCGCGACTATTTGCCCACCGCCTTCACCGCCCTCGGGACCGATATCTATCACGTAGTCTGCGCTTTTGATGACATCCATATTGTGTTCAATAAGGATGACGCTATTGCCTTTGTCCACTAGCTTTTGCAGGATTTCAATAAGCTTGCGTACATCCTCGTAGTGGAGTCCGACAGTAGGCTCGTCCAAAAGGTATATTGTTTTCTCCACATGAGGGCGATAGAGCTCGGAGGAAATTTTCACGCGTTGAGCCTCACCGCCAGAAAGTGTAGTTGCGGATTGTCCAAGCTTCAAGTATCCGAGACCTACATCGTTGAGAGTCTTTAGGCGGTCATATATTGCAGGAATGTCCTCAAAAAATTTGATAGCCTCCTCTACTGTCATTTCAAGAACCTCATAAATATTTTTCTTTTTATACTTTATTTCAAGGGTGTCCTTTTCAAAACGCTTTCCGCGACATACATCACAAGTGACATATACTGTCGGCAAAAAATGCATTTCAACAGCAATCGTGCCGTTGCCCTCGCATGTCTCGCATCGGCCCCCTTTTACGTTGAATGAAAACCTCCCCGGTCCCCACCCACGAAGACGAGCCTCTGCCGTCTCCGCAAAGAGGTCGCGCATAAAAGTGAATGAGCCTGTGTATGTTGCCGGGTTTGAGCGTGGTGTGCGACCGATAGCGGATTGATCTATGAGCACAGTGCGTGAAAGATATTCCGTGCCGGTAAAACTTTCGCAGTTAAAAATATCAGCAGTGCGGTACTTGCGCTCAAGACGCGCCTGCAGATTTTTGTGAATTAGCTCGTACATAAAAGTAGATTTGCCAGAGCCGGACACACCAGTGATGGCGACAAGTTTTCCGAGCGGAATATCCGCATTCATTCTTTTGATATTAAAAATTGTGCCCTCGCGAATACGTAGGTGCCCTTTGTCAGTATCGCGTCTTTTTGGAATAGGCACGGAAACATCACCACGCAAATAGTCTAGCGTGAGTGATTTATATTTTTTAGTGTTAGTGATGAGTTCGTCCAAGTCACCTGAAACTACTATTTCTCCTCCGTGCACACCCGCACCTGGGCCAATGTCCACCATATAGTCCGCGGCGAAAATAGTATCTTCGTCGTGCTCAACTACGATGATGGTATTGCCAATGTCGCGGAGCTCCTTGAGAGTTTTGATGAGGCGGTCGTTGTCGCGCTGGTGGAGGCCGATGGTAGGCTCGTCTAGCACGTACAGCGCGCCTACGAGGCGTGAACCAAGCTGTGACGCGAGGCGAATACGCTGACCCTCTCCACCCGAGAGCGTGCCAGCGCGACGGCTGAGGGTTAGATAGTTCAAACCGACCTCCAACATAAATGAAAGACGGTTTTGAATTTCCTTTACTACGGGTACTGAAATGTCTTTGTCTCGCGCAGAGATTTTTAAAGTTGCGAAAAAATCTGATGCGTCTTGAATGGACATATTCACGAGCTCAACAATATTTTTTCCGCTTACAAAAACATTGAGGGCCTCTTTGCGTAGA
The DNA here is from genome assembly GCA_003489395.1 of Candidatus Yonathbacteria bacterium. Classification (GTDB taxonomy): domain Bacteria; phylum Patescibacteriota; class Minisyncoccia; order Phycocordibacterales; family UBA1550; genus UBA1550. The sequence goes on from DNMN01000044.1 coordinate 7,942, forward strand.
CGCGCGCCATCACAGTCTGGACAATTTTCTTTTCCAAAAAAATGTTTTGTGCCGAGCCCATTACAAAGAGGACATGCGCCGTATGGAGAGTTGAATGAAAAAAGTCTTGGTTCAATTTCAGGATATGAAAAGCCGTCATTCGGACACGCAAAACGATTGGACATAATGAAGTCCTTAATATCTGCTTTCTTGTCTGTAAATACAATTCGTACCAAACTTTGCGATTCATCTATCGCCTTTTCTACGGCCTCTCCTAAACGCTCCCTGCCTTTTTCTTTACCCTTGAAGTCAGCAAGCAAAATTTCGTCCACAAGAACATCAATCTCGTGTTTCTTTGTTTTTGAGAGTTCAATTTTCTCACGGAGATTGTGCATCACTCCATCAATGCGCACCATCAAAAATCCTTTGCTAAGAAGGTCGTAAAGAAGCTGGTAGTACTCTCCTTTGCGTCCGCGTACTAGAGGAGCAAAGATTCGAATTGATGCTGACTTCTTTCCTACCGCACCTTTCACGTCGTCCATGATGAAATTTATGATTTCTTCGGTGCCGAGACGCTTGATTTCTTGTCCGCAGATTAGACAATGCGGTTTGCCAATGCGCGCGTAAAGCACGCGAAGGTAATCGTATACTTCGGTAATGGTTGCCACGGTGGAACGCGGGTTTGATGAGTGGGATTTCTGGTCAATGGATATGGACGGAGAAAGTCCAGTGATCTCATCCACATCCGGCTTCTGCATTTGGTTTAGGAACTGCCTTGCGTACGCGGACAAAGACTCCACATAGCGACGCTGACCTTCTGCGAAGATGGTATCAAACGCAAGCGAGGATTTTCCAGACCCGGAAAGCCCCGTAAAGACAATCATCTTTTCACGAGGCATCTCTACGCTGATATTTTTGAGATTGTGCGTGCGCGCGCCACGTACAACGATTTTGTCTAGTGCTTTCGATTTTTTGTTTTCAGCCATGGTAATTAAGGTGCCCAGTATACCAGATTTTTTGAATAATGGCAATTCCTGTTGCTAGCGCTCTTCCTATGTGCTAGCATTTTAATCAGTACAAGAGTTTTTTCTTGAAATACAAAAAAAGGGGGTAAAAATGAAACACATTCTTGTTTTTGTAATTGTTCTTTTGATGCCTTTGCTTGCCAGCGCGGAAGTAACATGGACTGGAGGAGTTGGCGCCGGCCAGATGATTGTTTTGGACGGAATAAAACAATCAAGCACTGAAAAACAGATCGCAAGCATTCCAGGAGTGATGAGCTCCGAAAGCATAGAGGACAAAACGACCTACAAGTCGTTTTCACTCGGACGTTGCTGGAATGAAAATTTTTGCGTAGAGGGAGCGTACTTATGGGGCGCTCACTTTGGCACAAATCTCGCGATAAACAATGTCGGTGTAGGCGTGGTCAATGTAGGCGGTTCCCAAATTGATTTTGGTACTCTGCCTGCAAATCTAACTATGCGACGCGAGGCCGATGTTTCTGCGGCACAGCTGTCGGCTCTCTGGAAAGTTCCTGTGAGCGATTATGTTGATGTTTTTGGCAGAGTAGGTCTCTATGACTACAATGTGAAAACAACTGCCAAAATATTGCTTCCAGGTACATCAATCTTCCTCGCAGAGGAAAGCGAGGACAGAGGAACTGTGCCAATGGCAAGCATTGGCTTTGATGCGAACTTTTTGAAAAAGCTGACCATCCGTGTAGAAGGACAAAAAACCGGAGTGGTAAGCATCTTTTCAGTTTTGTTTGTCTACAAGATCAAGTAGGCTCTACAAAACAATAGCGGTAACGATTTTTGCAATCGTTACCGCTATTTTCTTGCCTATTTTGAGAATGCTTGACTTTTTAGCCCCAATATGCTATTATTTTAAAAGTAACAAAGTCCCCTATTATGTAGGTAATAGGGGTTTATCGTTGTCAAAAAAAGGAGGAGTAGATGAAAAAGTATCTCGTTGCACTGATGTTTTTTTGTGGCCTATTTTCGCAAGTAGCGCAGGCAGACGACGAAGCAAGTCGCTGGTATGTGGGAGCTGGGGTTGCCGAACTGGTGTCCCCTGGCGGTATCCCTATGTCACCGCAGGAGATGGGATTTCTGGTTAACCAGACCTACTGGAATAGCAGTAGAACTGTGGAAAACAGGCGACTTGCTAATGAGGTCACGGTGGGTTATCAGATGAATGGCACCTTTGCGGTTGAGCTCGGATATATCCGTGGCGACAGCGGTGCCAAGGCGACAACCACGGCAACTATGCCAACGTTTGACTGGAATACTGGCTTGCCAATTTCTGTCCCCATCACAATCGCGCAAAAAGAAACTCTTTCTGCGTGGCAACTGTCGTTCGTAGGCCAAAAGCCGTTGAATGACTATGTGTCAGTAATGGCGCGCCTCGGAATGATGAGGGCGCATACTGAATGGGAACAGCGCCAGACGTACACATGGCCGGCAAGTTGGAACGGCGACGGATCTTCACAAATCTGGACACGTTCATCAAACAAAGAAACGTTGCTCTACGGTCTCGGCTTCACTGCAAAGGTCGCAAACAACACGGACATTCGCGTGGAATGGAAAAAGTCCAGCGCGATGCAAACCGGTGTTTCATCGGCAGTTCTCCTTTTTCAACTTTAACCAAACCGCTATGCGGTGCATCCTCAGGCTTAGGCTTGAGGATGTTTTTATTTTAGTAGTTGCTCTTTAAGCATCACGATTTCATCTCGCAAAATCGCCGCGGTTTCGAAATCTAGCTCCTTCACCGCTTTGGACATTTCTTTTTCTTTTAATTTCAATAGTTTTTGCGGGTCTTTTATAAATATCTGCGCATCTATGTCTAGGTTAATTCGCACTGCTTTCATATGGTCTGTTTCAAGATGCTCGGTGATGTCCTTGATTTGTTTGATGATAGTTTTTGGGGTTATGCCGTGCTCTTTGTTGTAAGCAACCTGAATAGCGCGACGGCGACTTGTTTCGGAAACCGCGCGTTCAATAGAACCAGTAATTTTTTCTGCATAAAGAATCACACGCCCCTCCACGTTGCGCGCAGCGCGACCAATAATCTGAATGAGCGATGTTTCTGAACGAAGAAAACCCTCTTTGTCAGCATCAAGGATGCCAATGAGCGTTACTTCTGGCAGGTCCAGGCCTTCACGGAGGAGGTTCACACCCACGAGGCAGTCAAACGTTCCCTTGCGAAAGGCCGTTAGGATTTGGATACGTTCTAGTGTTTTGATGTCGCTATGCACATACTCAGCCTTGATTCCCTCCCCTTTTAAATATTCTGAAAGGTCCTCAGCCATTTTTTTAGTAAGGGTTGTTGCAATCACGCGTCCACCTTTTGCAACCGCAATTTTTGTTTCAGCGATGAGGTCTTGAATCTGACCTGGGTATGCGCCCTTTGAACGGTCCTCAAGTTCCCCTCTCGTGTCTTTGCTTTTCTTAAAACTTGGGCCTGTGGGGAAATTTGGACGCGCAAGAATGGGGCGAATAGAAATCTCTGGGTCAATGAGTCCTGTTGGGCGAATTACTTGCTCCACAACCTGCGCGCTGTTTTCTTTTTCATATACAGATGGTGTGGCAGAAGTAAAAACCATTTGTCCTACGCGCTCGTGAAATTCTTCTGAACGAAGCGGGCGGTTGTCCATTGCAGACGGCAAGCGAAAGCCGAACTCCACAAGAGTTTTTTTACGCGATTGGTCGCCTGCGTACATTCCGCCTATTTGTGGAATGGTCACATGCGATTCGTCTATGATAGTGAGAAAGTCAGGCTTTCCATCTTTTGTCCTAGGGAAGTACGAAAGAAGTGTGTCAGGGGCAGAACCAGCGCTACGCCCAGACATATGACGTGAATAGTTTTCAATGCCACTACAGTAGCCAACTTCGCGAATCATAGCGAGGTCGTATGTGGTGCGACGCTTTAATCTTTCAGCCTCAAGTAGCTTCCCTTCTTTCTCAAATTTCTTTAGTTGAGAATCAAGCTCTTTTTTAATGACTTTTATTGCGCGCGATTTTTCAGCTTCATTGGTTATGAAGTGTTTTGCGGGAAAAATAAAAATTGATTCAGGAGTGTCTACGATTTTTTGTGATACTGGGTCAACTTTGTTGATTGACTCAATGCCTTTTGTGTCCATTGTGATACTCCACACTATCTTTTCTGATACAGGCATTATTTCTATGAGAGCGCCGATAGAGCGGAATGTTCCGGGAGTAAGGTCGGCATTGGTGCGTGTGAAGTGAATGTTGATGAGTTTCTGCATAAGCGTCTTGCGGTCAATTTTTTGCCCTGAACTCAATTTCATATTTTCTTTTTCATATTCAGCGGGTGAACCCAAACCGTAAATACACGAAACAGACGCAACAATAATCACATCTTTGCGTGTAAGAAGCGCCTGCGTGGATGCGTGGCGGAGACGGTCAATTTCTTCGTTAATTTGCGCGTCCTTTTCTATATATGTGTCCGTCGTCGGCATGTACGCCTCTGGTTGATAGTAGTCGTAGTACGATACGAAATAGTGCACCGCATTGTCTGGGAAAAATTCTTTGTATTCCTGCGCGAGCTGTGCGGCGAGGGTTTTGTTATGAGCGATGACGAGCGTCGGTTTGCCGACAGACGCAATGACATTCGCCATCGTGAATGTTTTACCTGAGCCGGTAACACCAAGCAAAGTCTGCGCGCACATCCCTTTTTTAAGTCCAACCAAAAGCTCCTTGATTGCTTTGGGTTGGTCGCCTGCTGGAGGCCAATCTGATTTTATGCTAAATGTAGACATAACGGTAAGGTTGACAATATACCATAAAATGGTAGTTTAAGGAAGGGCATATCATAATCTTTTATGAAAGGAGTAGTTCGTTATGACAAAGAAGAACATCAGAGTTATGGCCTGCCATGACAAGGTATGGACATTTGAAGAACTACATCGTCGTATTGCCGGTGTAGTTGAAAATCCTGGGCCGGAAGAGCAGAAATTTGTTGCTTGGCTCAAACAGGAGATTGAACAAGGACTGAAATATTTTCATGTCTCACTAAAGAGTACGACGCAGTATTTTTTTGACAAAATGGCAGAACGGGCAGAAGGAACTCCCGCTGTCCCGCCTCCACCTGTTGTTGGAGAGGAAAGAGAAGCTTTGTTTGCTGAGCTGAACAAAATAAACGAGTTGGTTGCTACTGGGCAATACGTCAACGTCACTGACAAAGTTTTATAATCTGAAAATATGCTGAACGGTCGCACTAATATGCGACCGTTTATTTTTTATAGTACCTCGCAAGGAAATTTGTCTTAAGCGTATCAAAAGTTTCGTCCAAAATAGCTTCGCGCATTTGGTCGACGAGACTTATGAGAAAGCGGAGGTTGTGGATTGAGCCCAAGGTTCCTGCAAGCATTTCGTTTGAACGGAAAAGATGCGCAAGGTATGCGCGGGTGTAATTTTTACAAGTATAGCAATCGCATTCACTGTCTACTGGGGTGAAGTCTCTTGTAAATTTCGCATTACGGAGATTTATTTTCCCATCACGAGTGTGGAGTGTGCCGTTTCTGCCCATTCGCGTAGGAGCAACGCAATCAAAGAGGTCACAGCCGTTTTCAACCCCGCCAAACAAATCTTCTGGCTCGCCGATGCCGAGCAGGTGGCGTGGTTTGTCTTCTGGAAGGATTGCATTCACCCACCCTACTGCTGTCGTCATATCGTCTTTATCAAAAGACCCGCCAATGCCGTAGCCATCAAAATCCATCGCGCCTAGTACGCGCGCGCTTTCTTCGCGAAGGTCCTTGTGTCGCCCACCCTGCACAACGCCAAGCAACGCCTGCGGGCTTTTACTTGGGTGTTTCGTTCTCAAGTTGAGGTGCGCGTCAAGGCTTCTCTTTGCCCAGCGGTGGGTTCGCTCCATTGCCTCTTTTTGATATTCATATGG
>DNMN01000022.1 GCA_003489395.1 Candidatus Yonathbacteria bacterium
AATTGGGGATGGTATAAGTTCCTATCAACAACAAACGGAGGAGAGAATGAAACACCTATTCAGTCTGATTTGCTTGCTCATTGCGCAAAAGACGTACAGCGCGTATCTGTGGATATGTTCTGAAACGCTACCTCGTGATTGCGACTACAAGTCGCTCTCAAGGAAAATTAAAAACCGTGTCAAAATATTCAAGGCGTTTTTGGATACCACTAGGCTCAGTCCAAAAGCTACATTGAAAGACAGCATGAGCGAGGCAACAAAGCTCAAAGAAGTTGAGAACGACATGCTCTCAAGGCACTACGACAAAATAAACGTGACTTCCAGACAATAATAATACACAAAAATCCTTCACAAAAGTGAAGGATTTTCTTTTTTATACCACTAAATTCTCCCGTCCATTCGCAATGATGGTTGAAAGCACGGCTATTCCAAGTACGACAACCACTCCTCCGGCAAAAAGCGCATAGTTAGCCCCAAAGTGCTCCCAAATATACCCACCTGCGATTCCAGCAAACATTAAGCCAAATCCAGCAGTCGCGTTCACAAGGCCATACGCGCCAGCGCGATGATCCTCTGGAGAAAGCTCTGCCGCAAGAGCGCGAGCCACGCCGTCAGTAAGAGCCGGGAAAAGACCGAGCAACAAAAATCCCAAAGCGAGCGTTATCGCTCCGCTCGCTAGAGCCACAACAAAATACCCTATCAAAAGTACGACGTACCCAATACGCATCACTGTGCGCGCNNTGTTGAGTTTTTAGCAAAAGCACGGCTACCGGAATACTCCCCGCCGACAAAAGGAACAGCGCCACAAGGTACCGCTTGAAGTCTGACGGAAAAACTGAAATAGAATCAAGAGACAAATTCCCCTTGCGAGCCTCCCCGGCGATGTCCTTCACAAAAAGAATTGACGCAACAGCAAGTATTCCAACAATGAACGCAACGACGAACACAATATTGAAACCCTCTGGATACGCGCGGAGAATTAAATACGCAATGAGCGGTCCTAGTATCGCGCCTAGCGTGTCCATCATTCTGTGAAAACCAAAAGCTCGCCCCATCTCCTCTTTTGGTGTTGAGAGCGAAATGATTGCGTCGCGCGGAGCCTCGCGGAGACCTTTTCCAATGCGGTCAGTTACGCGAATACCAATAACTCCGCCAACCGACGATACGAGGAGATACATAGGACGTGTCGCCACCGAAAGCCCGTATCCAAAAATCATAAACGGTTTTCTTTTTTTTATTTTGTCGGAGTACTTGCCAGCGTAAATTTTTATAATATTCGCCGCGCCGTCCGCGAGCCCCTCCACTAGCCCAAGCGACCCCGCGCCTGCTTTCAACACTGATGTAAAAAACGCAGGGAAAATGGACAGCACCATTTCGCTGGACATATCATTGAAAAAACTCGTGAGGCCGATTAGAAAAACATTTCTCGGTGGACGATATCTGGTCATGATTCTCTAAGTATAACAAACTCTCTACCGAAAGTTTTAAAACATTTCACGTAAATCACGTTCCACTCTCACAAAGTCAACAGGATTTATTAAAGGATATTTTTTTGAAAATATTTCAAAGTCTTCCCTAAACATTTCCCATGCGCCCTCCATGTCTTCAGCAAGGACTAGGTTAAGCGTTCTCCCAAGGAGTGGGGACAACCATTCAGCGGGGTGCTTGTACAAACCCTCGTTGTTATACCCAAGACTGGAGCTTGCAGTGTATTGAAAATTTGAAAGTATATTTCCTTGATACAGCGCCTTTATCTCTTTATTCAAAAAAATGTCTTCTGATGGCTTTACACCGGCGTCCAAATTCGCCCAGTTTGTCGTCCTTAATATCAGGTCGTACTTTGCAGCCTCCCTTGCATATTCATCCTTAAAAATCTCGCTTTGCGTTTGCGGTGTAGTAGTCGCTTCTATTGGGTAATATCTAGCAACACATCCTGCATACATATATTGTGGCATTTGATTCCATTGAAAAGTTTCTTCAAGGTCACAATTATCACTGCAAACATATGTAGGCTTATCTGACAAAAAATAACACTGATCTCTTGGAGCGCGTAAATAGAGCTTCCCGTTTTTTATGTAAAAAGTATTTATCCTCTCGCCAAAAAGATCCCCTGCCCAAAAATTACCAGCTACCCTTGACATAAAATACTTTGCAGGGACAACCTTCATTTCTTTTAAATTATAAGGGAGGACAGCCTCACCACGCGCCCAATGATAACGATAGTATGACCCTGAAATAATGAGGTAGTCCTTATACCCCACTACCCGAAGCCCCTCCTCAGAACCTAGCCCCCCAATAGTGTCCCATTTTTCTGTTTCTTTGTTTAGTATAGACACATCATACGTAATATCCCTTCCTGCTGTCCCACCAGAGACCCAATCTTCTTCGCTAAGTTTAATATCCTTGCCTGCATACGAAAAATAATAGTCAGTGACAGTACTGCAACCACTACTACAATCTTCAAGATCTTCTACATAGAATGTCTCATGTTTCTCTTTTTTCATTAAACCAATGTCGAAAAGCTCAAGAACTGTTCCATTAAAATCATTTTTCCCAGGATGTAACTCTGAAAAGGCGATATTTTGCGCATCGATAGGTGTATTAAGAATACTAGCAATATTCTTAATCTTGGAGATGTGCGGGTCTATTTTTTGTTGATAAATCCAATAACCACCTCCGGACAGAACGAGTAACACTACGACACACAAAAAAATAAATATCCTCTTCATTCAAAAAGTATATCATCTAATGGATTTATCATCTCATTCTTAATCCTTACCGAAACAGCTCCATAAANNCCCGGCAGAACAAGCTCGCCCACGTTCACATGTATTTTTGACAGGTGCATATAAAAAGTCATTAGGCCGAGCCCGTGATCCACCACAACTGTCTTACCATAGTTGCGATATGTTTTCGCAATACGTACTACTCCGCGATTCATCGCGGTAACAGGCGTGCCTTCCTCCGCTCTGTAGTCCGCGCCTTTGTGAGCTATTGTGTAAACGCCAGTTTTTCGAGAATAACCGTATTCGTCTGTGACAAAAAGCTCTTTGAGGGGTGGCGAAAACACCGTTTTCCAAAATGCTTTTGTGCCTGTGTGAGCCGAAGCCAAATTTTTATTCTCATCTGCTAGTGTGCTCACCAATTTGGTCTGGCTCGCCGGCGT
>DNMN01000021.1 GCA_003489395.1 Candidatus Yonathbacteria bacterium
TGTTCGCCAGACTCAATCAGTCGCTCCTCTATTTTTTCCGCATTATCCTTAAATCCCTGAGTGATAAAGAATACGCTAAAACCAACCGCCGCCGCGAGCGCTAGATGCATCGGGTTTTCAAGTTTTGAATTATTAATTTCGTAAATAATTCCAACTAGGAGAAGTGCCGCGAGAGAATAGAACCACACTGCTCCGTATGTTTGCACATACCATTCGTGTGGAAGACCAAATTTTTTGTCCTCCATAAAAAGCCAGTGTGCCCAAAGAAGCAACAGGAACATTCCGCCAGCAATCATTATGACAGGAGTTACCGCTTCCACTGCCGAGGTCACACCAGAGTCAGTTTGCCAAATAGCTTGAAGCGCGCCAAATACGCCAATGCTCGGGTCAGCTAGAAAAACAATAACAGACGGCAGAAATCCGCGGACCACAAACACCGCAAAAAGAATTCCCCATGTGAGGAAAAATCTCTTTGCCGCTTTACTCTTCATTGTAGAGAGCACATCCGCATTTACAACCGCGTTGTCAATGCTTGAAACTATTTCAAAAATAATAAGGCCGAGAAGTGTGAGGAAAATTGCGAACATTGCGATTATAATAACGCATTATTGAGCAAAAGAAAAACCCTGAATCAGCAGATTCTGAATCCTCAGATTCACGGCTAGGCCGCAGAATCTTGGACGATAGCTGTGATTCAGGGTGTGAGTGTGTGAAATTACTGAATAGTGCTAGATATTGAATATTCTACTTTATATTTGTATAAGAAATGTTTCAGGTCTTCAGCATTTTCGTAATCGCTATCGGTTGAATGAATAAATTCTTCAATAAAGCTTATAGCGAAATCAGCATTTCTAAAACCAAAAACAAGCGGAATCATTTTTTTTGAAGCAGAAAATTTCATAAAAAAATTTTCTGGAAAATCAGGCACAGAATTACCTCTTTCTTGTTTCTCCTCGAGAAACAACTGCATACGCACCAAAGTGGCTTCTGCCTCGCTAGGATGCACTAGAAGTGTAACACTGCCTTCATCCATGCTATAAAATGCTTCCATGACACACCTCGCTTTCCTCGCAATGTTAAGGAACAAAGTGACCAATTCAACTACCTTAATTATACGTGATATTAGGGATAGGTTGCAAGGAACCGAGGAGAATCGGGGTCAAGTTTCTAAGCTCGCAAGCTCGCTAAGAACTTCCTCCCCGAACTCGGCGACCTTTTGAATACAAAAGGTGCCCGCCTCCGTTTTTCGATTCTCCTCGGGTCTCACAATAGCAAAAGGCGATAATGCTACCGCATTATCGCCTGCTATTGTGGACCCGAGGAGAATCGAACTCCTTACCTCCGGAGTGCAAAACCGGCGCTCTAGCCAGGTGAGCTACGGGCCCATCACAGTCCAAAGTCCAAAAGTCTTAAGGTCGAAAGCGGGTGCGAATCTAATGCATCTACTTTAGACTTTTGGACTTTATGACTTTCTGACTATCTTCGCTATTCTACCTTATTTTTTCTGTAATGCAAGGGTAAGCACGTAATCAACGAATTCGGGTAGGGTCAGCCCATTAAGCGCAAGAGACTTCATAAGGAGCGATGTGTCAGTAAGTCCGGGGAGTGTATTTACCTCCAAAAGGCACGGGCCATCGTCAGTCATAATAAAATCGTACCGTGCGTAGTGTCGCGCGCCAAGATGAGCATGCGCGCGAAGAGCAGACTCTTCAAGAGCTCTGCGTTCAGCATCGCTCATGCGCGCGGGACCGACTGGATGCGTCAGATTTCTATATTTTTGATCATACTCAAAAAGTTTCCCTTCTGGCAAAAGAATCTCCAGAGCGGGTGTCGCATATGAACCAACCCCTTCTGATGAATCTACGACACCGACTGTAACCTCTCGTCCTCGCACGTACTCCTCAATCATTGCCTTCTCCGAATACGCGAGAGCGCGCTCTATCGCGTACACAAGATCGCGGTCTGTATGCGCGAGAGAGAGACCTACTGACGAACCTCCAGAAAGTGGCTTCACCACATACGGCGCTTTTATCTCAGATCCGACACGAGCAACAACCTCGCTCACCTCCTCGCCTCGAGAAACAACGAGCCCACGTGGTACCCTGATGCCGACAGATGAAAAGTATTTCTTTGCGAGATCCTTGTTCATACCAATAGCAGAAGGCATCGCTGTGGAACCAGTATATGGAATATTAAAAAGCTCAAGAATCTTTTGCACTTTCCCGTCCTCGCCAAACTCACCATGAAGAGCGTTAAAAACAATATCAACGTGTTGAGCAAGTTTCGCAGGGCTCGTTGGTCTGCCGTCAATGTGCCACTCGCCAGCGTTTGTAATGAGAATATCGTGTGTTTCATATTTGTCTGAAGGAAGCGCTGAGAGCACGTTCCCGCCAGTACGAAGCGACACATGGTACTCGCTACCAAGCCCCCCGCGCATAACACCGACACGAAGTTTTTGCATAGGTATAGTATACAAGACAAACTTTTAATGCCCAAATAATTTATAACCTAATAGAATTTAAAGAGTACTGCTCTATCACCCTCTTAGGAATAAATTTGAAATATTGCTTTTGGATAATTTCTATCGGAATGAGTCCAATATCTTTCGGGTTTTTAGGGTTCCCTTCAACACCGATAGCAATATATACTGAGATATTTTCTTTTTGTGAATACTGCAAATAACGGTCACCTTGATTTTTAATCCACAACACCCCCTCGCCCCACGATCCACCGTCCAAATAGTTGGAACGATATTTGCACTCAACTGCAAAAACTTTTCCTGTCGCTCTTTCTCTAAAGACAAAATCAGGATTTGCATCAGACTCTACAAAGCGTCGTAGCTTCTTATGTAAATCTTTTGTTGCACTTACGAGTATGTACTTTGGTTCAGCAAATTTATTTTGTATGAAATGCTCAAATGACAAGCCTTTACGATAAGCTTGGAAATAATCAAAAAGCCAAAAAGATAAAGTTGAAAAAAGTAAAATATCTGCAAGCACCCACTCATTCCTAGATAACGGTGGTCGTATCCAAGGATTAAAAAGCAGTGCAAAAGCTACAAAAACGATACTCCAATAATAACGCCTAGTGGAAAGAGCAAGCAGTGCTAAAAAAATACTAGCAACAAAAACATCCCATCTTAAAGCATTGAACGAATTATTAACTCCGATGATAGTAAAAAACAATAAGATAAGTAATCCTACGATAATTATCTTTAATAGTTTGTTTTCATTCATGTGCCGAGAGAGAGAATCGAACTCTCATGGGTTGCCCCGCACGATTTTGAGTCGTGTACGTCTACCAATTCCGTCATCCCGGCAATGAACCCATACTAGCAAAAAAAGCGGGCTAAGTAAAAGCGGGTGTGACCATAGGTCACGCCCGCTTTTCACTTTACGGACTTTTGACTTTATAGACTTTATAGACCAATTTATATCTTCCCCACCAAGTCCAATCCCGGCTTCAATGTNNCCATCTGGATCAACCACAAATGTTCCGCGAAGCGAAAGTCCTTCCTCGGGAATGTATGTGCCAAACATATGGCAGAGTTCACGACGAGTATCAGAAAGCATTGGGAACTTTATTTTCTTGATAGCTTCCGAGGTGTCGTGCCACGCCTTATGAACAAAAACAGTATCTGTTGAAACTGACAAAACCTCTCCTCCGAGCTTTTGAATTTCTGCGTAGTTGTCCGCCATCTCTTCAAGCTCTGTTGGGCAAACAAAAGTAAAGTCAGCAGGATAGAAAAAGAGAATGAGCCACTTTCCGCGGTAATCTGAAAGTTTAATCTTTTTTACTTCTTCATTGTGAAATGCTTCCACTTCTGCGTTTGGAATTTCGTGCCCTATTTCCGCAAACATTGGCATATCTACCGAACACCCTCCACAACATTCGTTCATATCTTTATGTTTCATAGTAGTAATTTATTGTTTATTGATATATAAGTAATATACCAAAATGGCACACAAACAGAAAGAAAGGGTCATCGCTGTTGTCGGCCCAACGGCCTCAGGCAAGAGCGCTCTTGCTGTAGAGATTGCTCGCCTCGTTAACGGCGAGATTATTTCGGCTGATTCACGTCAGGTTTATACAGGGCTTGATATCGGCACAGGCAAGGTCACGAAACGAGAGATGCTCGGTGTGCCCCACTACATGCTTGATGTCATAAATCCTAAACGAGCAATGTCGGTTGTGCAGTACGAGCGCCTCGCCACACGAGCAGTTCAAGATATTTTGAAACGAGGAAAAGTTCCCATTGTCTGCGGAGGCACAGGGCAATATGTTGATGCTGTTTTAACCTCCGCATCATTTCCAGAAGTCCCACCAAATGCAAAACTCAGAAAAGAATTAGAAAAACTTTCCACTGAAAAACTTTTTAAGAAACTAGCGAAGCTTGATCCCGTGCGCGCAGAAACTATTGACGCAAAAAATCCACGACGGCTCATTCGCGCGATTGAGATTGCAGAAGCACTCGGAAGCGTTCCAGCGCGCACGCCTGCAACCGAACGCTATGACACTCTTTATATAGGACTCGCGCTTCCAAAAGAAGAATTGGCGGAACGCATCCACAAGCGCCTCCTAGCGCGTATGCGCCAAGGCATGCTCGCCGAAGCAAAGCGTTTGCGCGAGCAAGGTCTCTCATGGAAACGAATGGAGTCGCTTGGACTTGAGTATCGATTCCTTGCGCAGTTTTTACAAAATAAAATCTCAAAGGAGGAACTGCTCGAGCTTCTTAACATCGCCATTCGCCAATACTCAAAACGCCAGATGGTTTGGTTTAATAGGAATGAAAAGATTAAGTGGTTTCAGCCAACTGAGACGAAGAAGGTTTTGTCAGCTGTAGTAAAATTTTTGAAATAGAACGCGGGCCCACGAGTCCGCGGTCCCGAGTTACTAAGTATTTTACCACACTTCGTGTGCAAAAATCCTAAGTACTCGCGACCCCGCCTCACTGTCGCCTTGCGACATGTTCCGGCCTTCGAGTCCTCGACGCAAGCCAAGCAGTTGGCTTGCTTGGGCCCGCAAATGAAAAGCACCNNGGTGCTTTTCATTTGCGGGCCCACGAGGACTCGAACCTCGGTCTGCGCGTTTGGAGTGCGATATTCTACCACTGAACTATAGGCCCAGAATATTAATTATCCTGTATGTCGGAGTATACCAGACTGTAATGAAAAGAAAAACCCGGCATTGCCGAGTTTTTTCTACTTCTTTGCTTCCTTGTGGGACGTATGCGCGCGACATTCCTCTTCCTCGGAAACCCACGGTTTTCCGACGGGCTTCGCCCTGCCTTCCTCCACGGGAAAACATGTGTTTTCCCGACCCCTTTCCTCAATTCGTGCTGCAAAAAAAATACCCATGTGAGGGGTATTTCATTAAGCTATTTTTTAGCCTCTTTATGGGTCGTGTGGGCACGGCACGAATTGCAGTATTTATCTAGCTCAATCTTACGCTCAACAAGCTTTTTGTTCTTGCGAGTCCAATAGTTTATACGCTTGCACTTCTTGCAGGCGAGTTTGATAAGTTGGTCTTGTGACATAGTTTTCCTATCCTACTATAAGCCAGCCAAAAAGGCAAATTGTGTGCGCCGGGAAAGATTCGAACTTTCGAAGACCGAAGTCAGGAGATTTACAGTCTCCCCTCGTTGACCACTTGAGTACCGACGCATTTGAACAAGCGCTTTAAAAGCGTTTGTTAACTCTATCACTTTTTTTCTCTCACTTCAACCTCATTTTTAAATGCCTGCTTTTGCACTTACGCGTGCCTTTGTCGTCACCTGCTTCTTCTCAACACGGATAGCAATCTCGTCTTTCTCCACAGACACTAGCACGCGACCGCCTTTGAGTACTCCAGATGAAATCATAAGCGACGCTACTGGTGTCAAAATCTTTGTCTGAATCAAACGCTTGAGCGGGCGAGCACCATAGCGTGAGTCATACCCTTTTTCTGAAAGATAGGTCAGGACTTCAGGCATAACATTGAGAGCAATTTCTTTTTCTGCGAGGCGCTTCTTAACTATATCAACTTGAAGTCCAACAATACTCTTTATAATATCCGGTGACAAAATATCAAAAATAATGATTTCGTCCAAGCGGTTCAAAAATTCTGGGCGGAAGAAATCCTTAAGCGCTCCCGTAACGCGCTCCTTTGCATCAGAGTAGTCAGCCTTGTCACTCGCGTGCGCGCCAAAACCAATCGCCTGCATTTTATCAATGTATTCAGAACCAATGTTTGATGTCAAAATGATGACAGTGTTTTTGAAATTCACCACACGACCTTTTGAGTCTGTAAGATGTCCATTATCAAGAACCTGAAGCAAAATGTTGAACACCTCTGGATGCGCTTTTTCAATCTCGTCAAAAAGAAGCACAGAATAAGGGCGATGACGCACGGTCTCAGTGAGGTTTCCACTCTCTTCGTGCCCCACATATCCAGGAGGTGAGCCAATCAATTTTGAAACTGAATGCTTTTCCATATACTCCGACATATCCACTCGCACGAG
>DNMN01000028.1 GCA_003489395.1 Candidatus Yonathbacteria bacterium
ATTACTCTCGCTCATCGCGGTGTGCTTTTTTTAGATGAATTTCCAGAGTTTGATAGGCGTGTCATTGAGTCACTTCGTGAACCGCTAGAGGAGGGGCACATTCGCATCACGCGAGCAAAAGGGCACGACACTTTTCCCGCGCGATTTATTTTACTCGCCGCAATGAATCCGTGTCCGTGCGGAAAATATGGAAGCGAGGAAAGGTGCACCTGTATGCCTGGCACACTCGCTTCATACACGCGAAAAGTTTCCGGCCCGATTATGGACCGCATTGAACTTTGGGTAAAGGTTTCACATATGAGTCACGACAAACTTTCTTCTGCAAGCACTGGTGAATCAACAAGCGATGTGCGTGAACGCATCGCAAAAGCGCGCGCTTTGCAGGATGCGCGTTTCACAAACCATGCAAGGAAGATTACGACGAACAGCGAAATGCGCGCTGATGATATTGAAACTTTTATTAAACTAACGCCAAAACTTCGCGCGCTTTTCAACGCGTCTGCTGAAAGATTGAAACTTTCACCACGCGCTCACCACAAAACAATCAAAGTCGCGCGCACCATTGCGGACTTGGACAACTCAAGCGATATAGAAGAGCGTCATATTCTAGAGGCACTCGCGTACAGGCCGACGGAGTTGCGTTAATATTTGAAATGCGATTAAATTAATATATGGAACAATTTTTACTAGAAAACTGGTGGATACTTGTAGTCGTTGCCCTTTGGACTATTCCGTGGAAGGGTTATGCGTTATGGAAGTCCGCTCGCAAGAATAGCGTATGGTGGTTTATTGCATTGCTACTTATCAACACCTTAGGCATACTTGAAATGATTTATATCTTCTATATAAGCGAAAAAGAAAAGCGCATAGGAGAGTAATTAAATACGACACCAAGTAGTAACAAAATACGGGCGAGGCCTCTGGCCTCGCCCGTATTTCGTCTCCATTCCAAATTCCCCATTCTCCATTCTTCCCCCTAAAACGGATTCATAGCTCCACGGACTTCAAAGTGGAGGTGCGCGCCTGTTGATTTGCCAGTGTTTCCAACCTCGCCAATCCACTGACCCTTTTCAACACGTCCGCCTACTGATGTGTATACAGCATTCAAATGTCCGTACAAAGTTTGTGTGCCGTTTGGATGTTCAATAACAATGTAGTTGCCGTATCCGCCGAAACATGTGCGACCGCAGGAGCCAGCTTTGAACCTGCTTACAATAACCGTACCTTCAGCCGCCGCATACACTGGCGCGCCTGTTGGAGCTCCGTAGTCCACGCCATTGTACCCGTGAGTGCCCTGTGTCTTGTGACCGGTTGGCACTGGGTGCGCATAGTATCCAACGTATGATGGATACGAGGCAATAGTGCGAGAACGAGATGTAGTCGTAACGCCCGTAGGTGTTAGAACCTCCTTGCCATTTGGAATGATGACAATATCACCAATGCTTAGCTTTTGATCGGCTGTCATGTCGTTAAACTCAAGGATTTCCTCAAGGTCTCCCTTGTACTTATTTGAAATACCGCGAAGCGTATCGCCTCTTTGAACAGTATGCTGAACACCGTCAATAGGAAGAATAACGAGATGCTGTCCTTCACGAAGGCTTGCCCCGCGCGTAAGGTCGTTTGCCCACAAAATGGTTTCCACCGTAACGCCAAACATCTTTGCAACTTGTGAAATAGTGTCTCCAGAACGAACAACGTAAAGGCTAACTTTGCCCTGGTGGTCGCTTGATTCAATGTCGGCTATTGTGCCAGAGGGGCCAGCGTCTGAAATAAACGCGCTGTCGCCTACAATTGTAATGTCTCCACCTCCCATCGCTTTCTTTGGATCAACGTTGGTTGCCGCCTCTAAAAATGAAATTGTCTGAGAATTTTGAGCCTCCGAACGGACGGCAAGAACAACAGATTTATCTGTTTTATTGCTTAAATAGGAAAAAGCCCTAGCGTGTACTGAGGCAAAAGGGGTTCCTAGACCAAAGCCAACGACAGCAAAAAGGAGCCCGGAGCTAGCGAACCTTGAAAAATATGCATATTTCGCCCAGCCTGCTTTCTTTTGCCCTCGGCTGAGGTCCTTTAATTTTGTAGAAATAGGTCTATATAATAGGTATCTTTCTGTCGTGCGGTCGTGAAGGGAAATGCTCTCTTTTCTGTAAACCTGGGGCTTATCCCCGAGGTTCGGAGTTGGTCCAAGATTTAATGTCTAGCAAAAACTTTAAAATTTACTGCGAAAATCATAAATACCGAGGAGGCGTATATCATACGCCGACAAGGTATTTGTGATTTACAGCGGAAATTTTAAGGTTTTGGCAGACAAACGAGCGCAAGCTCTATAATCTGCCTTGTGTTTAAATCTTGGACCGGCTCTGACTAAAGCCTAGCACAAAAGAAGGCCGTTGAGGAGGGTGCTGGGGATATGCTGTGGACAACTGAAAACCATTGACTTTTTGGTTAAAATTTGGTATAATACAAATCTAAACAAGCATCTAAATTGTACGCTCCCACAAAAGTGTGCGATAATTCAATGTAACAAATGTCTAACCTAGAAAAACAACTCCTAAATTTCGCACAGGAAGGCGCCGAAGGGTCAAGCTCGTCAGTTGGGGCTCATCTATTGTCAAAATTAACGAGCGGAAATGCTGACCCAAAAATTGTAACTGAAGAAATACGCCAGAGAAACATGAGGGGTGGCAGGGGGAGCAAAGGCGATCCATCTGAAATTGATGAGTCAATTAAAAAAGCGCAGAAGGAGGCTGTTGTTATAGACGAGACACTATCAAAATTAAAAAACGAGAAAGACGGACTTTTACTCACAATTGCGGATTTTCGTGTTAAAGAAAGAATGCTAGTAGAGTCTGGCAGAACAGAAGAAGTAAGCGCTATCAGGAAAGCCATTACTAATGCTCAAAATGAAGTGGACAAGATAAATGGCATTGTTCCAGAATCGGTAGCCCATGAAGACCATAAGAAAATTCAATCCATTGTTAGCGACTGGTATGCCGAGAGGCAAAAAGCAAAGGAAGCTGGTGAGAAAATTAGGCACGCGGAAAGTAAGCTTGAAACAACGCCGGATGACGGCAGGGCTCTTGGTGACGCAATTCGTGGTCAAAATGAAAAAGCAGAGGCAGAAAATCGGCTTGCTATAGCCGAACGCGAGGCTGAACTTATTTTAAATAACAAAACACCAAATCCTGTTCGGGACGAGGGTGTTCATCATACAGACAAGGAGACCATTGAAGAAAAAAATTTCCTCAATCGCCGTCGCTCAGAAAGAGTGGCTCCAGGAATTTTTGGTCTTAATAACGAAAACGAAGAAATGCAAAATGAAATGGATGTACTTGCTACTGGTGCCAGTGAGGCGCCTGTGCAACAGACGTCGGAACCTGCTACAATAAACGAAACAAGTGTTGAAGAAAAAATTATGAAGCAAGAATTACCACCGCTTGAATTTACTCTTGAGCCTACAGACGACGAGAAGAATCTTTCTCGTGTGGAGGACCGCATAAAAGAAGTTGCCACGCGACAAGCGGAGCTTGAAGCAGAGCCAAAGGGTCCATTTCAAAAAAGTGAGATTGGAGAAGAGATTGCGGAGCTCGCAAAAGAGATGTCTTCGCTTGAACAAAGACGAAGTAAGATTGAATCAAAAAAGCCTCTTCAGTCTGCATATGATGTGGCGATGGACCGCCTTTGGAAAGAAAACGAGGCGAAAAGAAACGCAACTCTTGAAAATACAAATGAAGAAACTGTTGTCAGCGCTGGATCTGCGCCTGAACCAGAGGACGATTCACTTCTTCCGATAACAACTGTAGAAAATGAGGAAGTTGTCGGCACTCCAAAAGAGGGGCAAGAAGCTGCGTTTGAGAAATTTGAATCGCTTGTGGAAAATAAAGTTACAAGAGAGCAAGTGCTTGCAAACATCGCAAAACTCGGAGAGATGGCCGAAGCAAGAGCTGAAGAAAAAAAAGTTCCAGAGGGATGGCTCCGCCGTGTGGGAGATACATGGAACAAAATCCCAACTCGCTACAAAGTGATGATTTCAGCAGGAATGATTGTTTCTGGTCTTGCTGTTGAAACTGCGGCAGCCACGGCAGCTGTTGCCTCAATCGGAGCTGGTTTGCGTTTCATTGGTGGAACAGGCTTATTTGCTACGTTCGATAAGATGCTTGAAAAGCGCGCTGGAAAGAAAGGTGTTGAGCGCTCTAGCCTTACGAAAGGACGCGACAAATTAGTAGCTGCCACATTTGCAATTGTAATAGCAGGAGTATTGCCAAGCATGGCCCGCGACTATGCTGTTGAACACGGACTGTTACAAAAAATATCCGACTTTTTTGGATTTGGAGGAGCGCACGTGGAAGCTCCTGTTGAGAGCGGTGAATATATTCAAATCGCAAAAAACGGTGATTCAGTTTGGAAAATGGCAGGAAGTATTGTTGCGGAAAAATTTCCTGATCTTTCTCCGGAACAAAAAACTTATGTTATTGACGCTATCAAAGATAGGATTGAAAAAGACCCTGGTTCATACGGCTTAGCCGATATAAACAAAATTACTGTTGGAAAGGGTGTGGATTTTGGCGGAATTTTTGGAGACAAGGAGTTCATGGACAATGCTTTGTCCTCTGCAAAAAATCTCACTCCTGAGCATATTGCTAACATTCAAAATTATGGAAATGAAACACCCGCAAGAACAATGAGTAATGAAGAGTTTCTAAATGAACCTCTTCATACAACATTTGCTCCGGAGGAAGTTAGCGCCCATATGCCTCAACAGGTAATACCAACGCCTGAGCAGGCTGTTGCAACTCCAGAAGTCCCACCAAAAGATGTTTTGATGGAAGGTGTTATTCATGAAGCGTCTGAGCAAAATATTCCAACATCATTCATTAAATCAGAAATTCTTCCTGGAGATATTGGAGAGCTCGCTCACATAGAGACAAGCGCTGATGCAATTCTTTTCACTGACATGGATATCCTTTTTGGAGAGTCAAAATTCCTCGGATTTGGACACACGGACGGAATTAATTCTATAAACTGGAAAGACCCTCAGGTTGGGTTTGGTGGGAAAACAGTTGTGGAAATTTTGAATGCAAATCCAAGCACAATCCCAAGCGAAGGCGGTAGAACGTTTGGAATTGAAAACTCTGAAGCTACGAGTAAAATGAAATCCTATCTGTTAAATGTAACGAGCATGACGGGTGTTAACCCAAATTCAAATGAGAAGGTTGTGGATTTCATTCGCAGAGCATCGGTCGCAAAACTATCAAAATAATCAATAATAAGATAATATATTTTTACTATGAAGAATCAGGAACTTCGCGACATACTAATAAAAGAGCTCGGCATCGGCGAATTGCCAGAGGAAGCGCAAGATGAAATTGTCGTCAAACTTGGCGAGGTTATTTTGAAATCGCTGACAATTGCTATTTTTGACAAACTTTCCGCTGAAGCGCGAGTAGAATTTGAAAAAATCGGCTCAAAGGGCGACCCTGCGTTGATTCAGGAATTTCTTGAGGACAATATTCCAGATATGCACACGCTAATGGAA
The DNA here is from genome assembly GCA_003489395.1 of Candidatus Yonathbacteria bacterium. Classification (GTDB taxonomy): domain Bacteria; phylum Patescibacteriota; class Minisyncoccia; order Phycocordibacterales; family UBA1550; genus UBA1550. Next base: position 5,537 of record DNMN01000028.1, read on the forward strand.
GAAGAGGTGAGGAGAACTTTGCAAAACTATGCAGAACTGGAGGCTGGTGGAGGGAAGCCGAAAGCGAGGGGGGAGGAATAAATACCGCTCGGGAGCCGTCTTGTGCGGGGTGCGGATATTTTTCTGCTGAAAAAGCTCCAAGAGCGAATCAGCTGATTCGTCCTCGTGCTCGCGTCGTCACGTTCGCAAGTCCCCACACAAGAGGCATCCCTCGCTCTGAGTAAAGGGACGCGCAGGAGGTGCCTGCGCGTCCCTTTTATGATAGAGTAACGAAGTAATGCCTCATCTCGCACATCTAAATGCTAAACAAAAAGAGGCGGCGATGCACAAAACTGGGCCAATTTTAATAATCGCTGGCGCAGGCACTGGAAAAACAAGCACACTCACACATCGCATTTTAAATCTTGTAAAAGAAGGAGTGCCACCGAGCGAAATCCTCGCAATCACTTTCACAAACAAAGCCGCGAAGGAGATGCAGGAACGCGTGAACGAACTCCTCGCAAAGCACGGGTTTGACGCGGGATTGCGCTACGGCGACGCGCGCCCTTTCATTGGCACGTTTCACTCGCTCGGCGTGCATATTCTCCGCGCGCACGCGCAAGTATTTGGTCTCAACAAACACTTTACTATTGTAGACAAAAATAGCGCGAGCTCGCTTATAAAGGAAGCGGTAAAGGAACAAGGAATTGATTCAAAACAATTTTCCCCAGACCGCATTGCGGGAGTTATCTCAAGGCAAAAAGGCGCGCTTGTAACTCTTGCCCAATATAAAAGTGACGTTGGTAACGCATATTTCCCAATGATTGTTTCTGCTGTATGGGAACGCTATGAAAGACTTCTCGCGCGTGAAAGCGCTCTAGACTTTGATGATCTCATTTTAAAAACTGTAATTCTTTTGCGTGACCATCCAGAAGTGCGCCGAGAATATCAAAACAGATGGAAGTACATACATATAGATGAGTATCAAGACACAAATGCGGTGCAGTATGAAATGGCGCGCTTGCTCGCTGGAGAAACAATGAACATCTGTGCAGTGGGTGACGGAGACCAAAACATTTACAGTTGGCGTGGAGCAAACCTGCAAAACATTTTAAATTTTGAAAACGATTACAAGGGCGCGCAAACAATTCTCCTTGAAGAAAACTATCGCTCAACACAAACTATTCTCGCTGTTGCAAACGACATCATCAAAAAAAATACTGTTCGCAAAGAGAAAAATCTTTTCACAAGGAATATTCTAGGGGACAAAATTTCTCTTATTGAAAGCTACGACGAGGGCGGAGAAGCGCGCGCCGTTGGAGAAAAAATAAAACACTTGATTGATAGTGGCACCGACCCCGAGGACATTGCGGTGCTTTACCGCGCAAACTTCCAATCACGCGCTCTTGAGGAGGCATTTCTCACTATGGAGATTCCATACCAAGTGCTTGGTATACGTTTTTTTGAACGCAAAGAAGTAAAGGACATTTTGTCTTATATCCGCGCAGGTCTCAACCCAGAAAGTCTATCGGACATTAAGCGTATCATTGACTCTCCTCCACGAGGTATCGGCAAAGCAACTCTAATGAAAATGTTTGCAAAGGACGAGGAAAGCTTGCCCCCAGCTGGGAAAAAGCGTGTTGCAGATTTCTGGGCACTCCTTGAATCAATTAGAGAATACGCGCTTGTGGAAAAAACTTCAAAGCTTATTAAATTTGTTTCTGAAAAATCCGGGCTTGAGTCATCGCTAAAAACAGGGAGCGACGAGGACAATGACCGCCTTGAAAACATTCACGAGCTCGTAACTCTTGCAACCAAGTACGATATTTTGCCACCAGAAGAAGCGGTGGAGAAACTTTTGGGCGATGCCGCGCTCGCGAGCGACCAGGACTCTATGATGAAAAGTTCTCGCGCAGTAAAGCTAATGACTGTGCACGCGTCAAAGGGACTTGAGTTCCCGTACGTTTTTGTCACTGGACTTGAACAAGATTTGTTTCCTCACAAAAGAATGGGTGCTGGGCCACAATCAAAAGAAGATAGCGAGGAAGAGCGCCGACTTTTCTACGTGGCTATCACGCGCGCAAAGAAAAAACTTTATCTCTCGTATGCATCCGTCCGCACTATTTTCGGTCAACGCCAAGTAAACGCGCCATCCGAATTCCTCTCCGACATAGACGACACCTACACCGAACGCGAAGTAGGGGACGAGGGCGGTGAACCCGTAATAAATATTAGCTGGTAGCATTTGGTATACTGTAAAAATGATTCACGCGAAAAAATCTTTAGGGCAGAATTTTCTAAATTCAAAAACTGTTGCGCGAGATATTATTCGAGCTGGAGACCTTTCACCTTCTGACACCGTGCTTGAAATTGGGCCAGGAAAGGGGTTCCTCACATCAGAACTTCTTGCCTCTGGAGCTCGTGTCACTGCTGTTGAAAAGGACGACCGGATGATTCCAATCCTTTCAGAAAAGTTTAGCGAGGAAATTAAGATGAAGCAATTCACACTTGTTCATGGGGATATCATGGAAATCCTGACTCACCAAAATTTTTTTTCTAAAGACTTAGGCGGGCAAGCATACAAACTCGTTGCAAATATCCCTTACTATCTAACAGGGCAAATCATTCGTACTTTTCTTGAAGCAAAAGAAAAGCCTGAACGAATGATTTTAATGGTTCAAAAAGAAGTTGCAACGCGAATCGTTGCGCGCGACAAAAAAGAAAGCATCTTATCAATTGCAGTAAAAGTGTACGGCACACCAAAACTTATTAAAAAGGTTCCTGCGCGCTATTTCACTCCAGCTCCAAAGGTTGACTCTGCAATTCTCTCTATCGAAAACATCTCAGGAAAATCTTTTGCTGATAAAGTTTCTGAAAAACATTTTTTTGAAGTCGTGCGAACAGGTTTTGCTCACAAAAGAAAAATTCTCGCAGGAAACCTGAAAGAACTTTTCGGTGAAAAAACTCTGGTTGTTTTAAAAAATGCGCAGGTTGCAGAAAATGCTCGCGCTGAAGACCTTTCTCTAAATCAGTGGCTTTCCATTGCACAACTAACAGCTGGTGCTATACTTAAAAAGTAACTACTCTAAAATGGACATCCAGAGCATCATACAGGACGATAAAAAGAAAAAGTTTTTGATTATTGGACTCGTTGTTTTTTTGCTTCTTCTTGTTGGTCTTACGTTTATTCTAACTAGAAGCACCACACCTAGCACATCAGAGGATGCTCAAGCGCAACGATTGGCAGACTTTGCAAAGCTTGCGCCTAGAGAAGGAACCTCAACGAGTACACTAGAATTGCTTCCAAGGATTGCTCTTTCTGCCGACCGCACAGCAATCTCTCCTGGACAATTGACAATAATTTCATGGGTGGCAACCAACGCAACCGAATGTGTCAACATTGACGGCGACTCTCTTAGTACCACAGGTAGTGTCTCGCTTTCACCGAAAGAAACCTACTCATTTGATATTCTTTGCACCGGCCCAAAGGGCACTGATTTACAATCGTTAACAATATTTGTAACGACTGCTCCTACTATTACTCTCTTTGCGTACCCAGAAGCGGTCAAAACAGGAGAGCAATCTTTCATCTCGTGGAACGCAATCAATGCTGACCGATGTGTTGATAGCGCAGGAAAAACGCTTCGGCTTAGCGACAGTTTTTCTGTTTCGCCAAAAACTGCGTACACATTTAGTATGAGTTGCACCGGCCCAAAAGGCACAGCAAAAAAATCAGTGACTGTTTCAATAGCAAAACCGCTCGCAACAGACACCACCTCTGGGACCACTGGTGGTACTGGTACCGTTGGTAGTACTGGCACCAATGTTTCCACTGGGGCAACAACCGACAACACTACGCCTGTAGTTAGTTTGTCTGCAACCCCATCAAGTATTGAATATAACAAGGGAACGACACTTGCCTGGGACTTAAAAAATGTAACTTATTGTGTGTTCACAAGTGACGGAGCCATTACCGGCTTGCCACCATTCACATATGCTTCTGGAAGTCGTGCTGTATCTGGTCTAACAAAAAACCAGACCTACACACTCTCATGCACAAAAGGAGCCTCAAAAATTGAGAGGTCTGTTACTGTGAGCGTAGGCACAAAACCAATAGCAGCAGGACCAGATGTTAAAACACCATTTTACGCGGACAAAAAGACTGCCGCCACTTTTGAAATGATAAAATTCTCTTGGAACATATCCAACGCAAAAAGTTGCTCACTGAACAAAGGCTCCGAGGTGCTCAAGTCATCCCTTGGACCAAATTCAAGCACCTCACTTTATGAAAAATCAGGAGGTACATTCACCTACACTCTTGTATGCACAGGCGAGGGTGGCACTATAACAAGCGACCCAGTAATGATAAGTTTCGTTAATTGTCAGTTTACGTATGGTTTCGGAAGTACAATTGAGGAAATCACAAGGACTATAAATGGTAAAGTCGAGCCTGGTTCTAGATACGGACGTAGCGAACCAGCTATCTGCACATATACTTATAGTAACCCAACATCTATTCATGGTCTCTTTGGTTGGTCTCGAGAACTACGAGCTGGTGATGAAAAATATCTTTGCCCATACACACGTTACTACTTAATAAAAACCTCAAGTGGCACACAATCTGTGAACCTGCTTGATAAAACATACCACCCAAATTGGGAGCATCTAGATAAAATTTATTATACGCACCCAACATCATGTGGAAAAGATTACGGACTGGTTTTTTGGAACGGTAATTCCTTTGTAAACTGGGGCCAGTTTGGCGGGATTTGTGGTGGAAACGTCACAGTGGTTAGTGGCCTGACCTGCCTTGTGAAATAACATTATAGAAAACAAAACTTTTCGCTATCTCTTCCATAATGTCTCTGCTATAATATATGCGAGGACTGCATATTATGAACAAACAATATAAAAAAATATTTTCTGTTCTATTCGCAATCCTCGTTGGTGCGAGTATTGTTTTCCTTGCGTGGAAGGGTGGCGACGTAGCGCCCACAGACAACCCGTCTCTTGGTAGCAATAAATGGAAAGATGCTCTAGTCGTCATTCCACAGACGTACACATCAAAAACTCTTGGCTCTACAAAAGGTGATATTGAGATGAGCACGGAGGAGGCAACAACAACCACAGATGTTGTTGCAAGGAAACTCCTCTTAGAATACGCAACCTCGCAGGCCGGGGTGACAACAGCAGAAATAAGCGACGCAGACGCTCAGAGTATCGCAAATACTCTTGCTCAAGAGGTGAAGCTCCCACATAAAAAAAATTATGTATTGGGTGACCTAAATGTTTCCTTAGACAACAGTTACGACGCTAATCTTTTATACATAAACACACTTAGCGCGCGACTCAATAAGTATGTAGCTACTGGGCAAAAAGAAACAGATCTTACAATATTACTTTCCGCAATGACAACTAGAAGTACCACAACACTGGGTAAACTAAAAGAAAAGGAAGCGATTTACCAAGACCTTATAAAGGACTTGCTTGCGATAAAAACACCTTCTCGTATTACGCAACTTCACCTTCGCTTGATTCAAGATTACGAAACACTGCGCTCATCTATAGTTGGGCTTCAAAGTATGCTCATAGACCCTGTGGTTGGGATTGCCGCGCTTGCGGAATACAGAGTTGGTTTTGATGATCTTTTCCTAACCGAAAAAGCGTACCGCGAATTCAATTTTGCGAACTAATAACATTTTATGAAAACAAAAAATCTTTTTAACTCGACAAAAATATTAACAGCTATTTTTATATTGAGTACCTTTTTTACACTAACAAACAACCTACAAGCACAAATGGCTGTAACCGACCCCTTGAACACAGCTCAAAATACCATAACTGCTGGCTCTGCGCCTGTTGCCGCAACGGCTGGTACTGCAAACGTTGGCATAAATACAGCAAAACTAACATGGGACGTCACCGGGAAAAATCTTCTTGACACCGCTGCGTACATGGCTGCACAAAATCTTCTGAGTCAGCTCACCAACAACACAATCGCATGGATTCGTGGAGGGTTCCACGGGAGTCCCTCATTTGCTGTGGACACCAACGAAATTTTTACAGACATTGCTGACAGTATTGCAGGCGGACTAGTTCTTTCTCTTAGAAACATAGCAGTCTGTGAATTTACCGCATCATACAAGGACGACCTTGTTAACACTGTTGACCTTTCTGCAAAAAAACGCCCATACATATATAACCAAAGAGCAACCTGCCCATTTAAAGAAGACTACAACTTTAAGGCGAGTGATTTTTACAGCGACTTCAGCAAGGGTGGGTGGGAGTTGATGGGCGCTGCATTAAATGACGGTGGAAACCCATATGGGGTACAGCTTATCACGGCTCAGGAACAAGCATCTCGTGAAGCAAAAGCTATAGCTGATAAGGAGAAAAAACTAAGTTGGTCTGGCGGATTTACAGATATTATTGATGCTACTAGTTGTAACTACCCAGCAGATATTTTTTATTATCCCGACGATTTTTCATCTGGTGGCACCGGTAGTATGACCCAAGAAGAAGCAAACAAAAAAAACGCGGAATTGCTGTCAGATCCAGCTCGCGCAAAAGCTCTTCAAGAGGCATATTGTAAAACCACCACACCAGGAAAGATTGTTGGCGACCAACTCACAAAAACACTCGGAGTTGATATGGATAGAATTGGTTTTGCTGACAATATGAACAAAATTATTTCCGCTTTTCTTGATACGCTCACAACAACTGCCGTTCGTTCTGTCTTTGGAAGCGATCGTTCTACTGCAGCCGGGGGAAGACCACCGAGCTCAACTACCCAAACACCTCCTGTTGTTGCAGTAAACACAGGTATCGTCACTGACGTAACCTCAAACAGCGCAACACTCAATGGCTTCATAACATACGCTGGCTATGAAGCAAAAGTTACTGCATGGTTCCTGTTTGGAAACACTGAAGCTTCTGTCTCAGCATCACAGGTTGCTGGAGCGGCGCAACCTTACAAGCCAATACCAACAGGTGGCGTCATTTTCCCAGTTTCAATACCAGTAAACGTTGTTGGCCAAACCTTTAGTTATGTTGTTCCAAATCTTCTTCCAGATACTACATATTGGTTTACAGCAAATGTAGGAACATCACAAACTGGGACACCAAGCAACCTGTATGGAGTAGCAAGAAGTTTCAGGACGTTACCATTACAACAATAATGACACACTGGCTTAATAAAAAACTTGTGCCACTTGTCTTCGCAATAGTATTCTCTGTTGTCGGGTTTGGCACGATTGTAAATATTGCAAGCGCGGATATCATAGGCGATTTATCTGAAATTCTTCCTCTTGATGCAAAGTATCTACCAGGTCCAGGAAGAGTAGCCGAAATTCCTTCGGACATAACCGCAAGTCAAGCGCAATTAATATTAACAAATATAAAAAACGATGGCCTTGTTCAGGTATCCTTTAAAAGGATTCTAGCGGCAGAGATTGCAGTAAGTAGCGCTCAAAATGACTTCGACTACAAGAACTGTAGCATACCAGGGTTAAGCCTCAGTGCAGAATGCCGAGCTGCAGAATCGACTCTTAGGGGCGCAAAAGATGCGTTGGATACGGCAACCGCAGAGATTGAAAGCGCACTTGTGTTGGCGAGAGAAAGGCAGGACCTCATAATAGAATCATACCGGGCTCAAAACGCTGTGACAGAGGCTTTAACCACTGGTACCACAAGAATTACAGACACCGCTCAAACAAGGCAGACAACTCTAGTTGAACAAGGACAGAATGATATTGCCAACACAGCACCTGTTGAATTTACTCCTGAATATATAAACGCTGCGCGCCAGGCGCAGCAAAACGCGAGCGCATGGAATACGGATGATTCAATAGCATTAAAAATGCAACAAGACTGCGTAGTTTGGTCTGCAACAAAAGCCACAAACTTAATGCCTTGTTTTGCGGAAGCAGTTTATAAAATAATTTATAAACCCACAGCGTACGCGCTTATGGGTTCTGGGTATATTTTTGACCAAATACTTTCTCTAAGCTTAGAAGGAGAGATGGTTGCTCCTCCTTTTATAAACTCTACGTGGATTGTTGTACGAGATTTTTCAAATATGATTTTCATATTTATACTTCTCTATACAGGAATCCAAACAATTTTTGGTGTAAAAGGATGGGAAAAGGTAGTACGTAATGTAATAATCATCGCACTCCTTATAAATTTCAGTCTCTTCTTCACAAAAGTTGTCATTGACGCGGGAAACGTCCTTGCTGTTGGAATAAAAAGCGCCATCAGCACAACGAGTGTTTCCGAGGGCCTCGCCGCGGCGTTCCAACCACAGCAGTTCCTTAGTGCAGCCACAAAAGGCCCAGACACGAGTGGCGGAGACGCAATTATTGTATTTCTCGTCGCTGCAGTTGTAAGCGGATTTGCAGCGTATATCTTTTTCAAAGTGGCGCTTCTTTTTATGGGCCGCCTTATAATCTTTTGGGGACTTATGATTATCTCTCCGTTTGCATTTATTTCTATGGTAATGCCTAAAGGGAACATCTTTAATAAATGGCTAGACACACTCATGGGACAAACTTTTATAGCCCCTGTATTTCTGTTTTTTGTATACATTATAATGAAGGTTATTTCTGGTGGAACGGGTATCCTTGGTGGTTTTCAGCAAACGGACAATTGGTTTAAAGACCTTCTTGGTCCTGTAATTGTTGCAACACTTCTTATTTTTGCGCTTAAGATGGCACTCGGAATTGCCGAGGATATGGCTGGCAAATTTGGTGGGATGGTTGCTGGGTTAGCAGGCCAAGCTATCGGTGTCGGCGCAATGGTTGCATCGGGTGGAACATCTGCATTAGGGAGAGGGCTCGGCGGACGTCTTGCGCAAAAGGTTCAAGAAAGTGGCACGTTCCAAAAAATGGCGACGGGCGAGAGCGCAATAGGCAGATTTGCAGGTCGTCAGGCTCTTACATTGACTGACAAAGCCCGTACTGGCACGTGGGATGCACGCGGGACTAAAGCATTCCAAACAGTCGCAAAAACAGCTGGTTTAACAGGAAAAGCAACTGGAATACTTGGGATAGAAAAGCCGGGTGAAGGTGCAAAGGGTGGATTTAAAGGCGTAATGGAGCGACAAGATAAACGCGACCTAGAGGAGGCAAAGAAATATAAAGTTACTGACCAAGAAAAAGAAAAACTAGAAGGTTCTAAAAAAGAGAAGGTTGACCTTGCGCAAATAAGTCTTAATGAAAAAAAGTCGGCATTTGATAAAGCAGAAAAAGAAGAAGAGGCTTCTCGCACATCTGGCGTATATGACCAAAACCTTAAAAAGGTATTGGAAATTGCGGAAAAAGAAAAAATAGAAGCAGAAAAGAAGCTTGAGGAAGAGAAAAAGAAAGATTTAGTGGCGGAAGAAAACGAGCGTCGCCGAAAAGTACACGCTCAATATATTGAAGGGAGAGCAAAAACTACTACTATGGCGATGGGAGGAGTCGGGGCGATAGCAGGAGGAATATTAGCCGGCCCCGCGGTAGCTATTGCTGGCGGAATTGCGGGGGCAGGCTTATATCGTGGCGCCTACAGCCACACTCAAGCAAAGCGTAGCGCGGAAAAAATTCGCACTACCAAGATTAAAGACTTAGAAGAAAAAGAGAAGGAGGAAAAGGACGCTACAAAAATTATTATGAAAATTCTTGAAAAGGAGAAAAAGGTGGAGGAGAAACCAAAGGCAGAAACTGAGGGCGGAGACAAACACTAAAATAACACAATGGACAACGAAGCAGAAAAAATTTTCAAAGAACAATTAGGGAAACTTCCGAATGAGGTTACTTCTTTTCTTTCATCTGCTCCGTGGTCTGAAGACCTTGATGAAATTGGGTCTCTCTACAACCTGCCAGAGAATGAGCTATATGGCTTCAAGCGTGAGGCAACACTTGCTCTTGTTGGTCTCGTGCACCCAGATGCCTTTAGTGTAATGCTCGAACAAGAAGTAGGTATAAAAGGCGCCGTGCTTGAAGCACTCGTTGCAAACGTAGAAAAGAAAATTTTTTCTCCAATCCGTCCTGCGCTTGTAGAGTTCTTTGAAAAAGAAGCACGGAATGACTCCGTGCAGACACAGGCTGTCGCGGAGGAAGCCCCCTTAGCCCAAGCATCTCCGTCAGTTGTCAGTGGTTCAGTGTTAAATGTCCACCGAATACCTGATGTTGCGCCGGAAAATTTACCTACAGAAGAAGGCGAATCGCTTTTGACATCATTTACTCCAGAGTTTGAGGAAGCAGAAGCAAAGGAAACTCCAACGCACCCATTTGAAGAAAAAATGAAAAAGGTGTTTACCGCTGGACAGCAATCCTTGGGCGAACTTGCTATTGAACCGTCGGCACCGCCACTGTCTGCAACACAAGCGCCAAAAGCTCCGCCTATTTACCAAGCAGACCCATACCGAGAACCGATTGAGTAGTGCCGCTTTGCGAACATTTGACGGGCCCAGTTAATTGTCAATTGTACGGGTTGTTTTGTTTTTCAAACAAAACAACCCGTGGTCAATTGTGCGCGCACTGTGTATAATATACGTATGCAATTTCACATTCCTCAATACATCGACATAGAGGATAAACTTTTTGGTCCGCTTACGTTAAAGCAAGCTATCTATGTGGCTGGTGGAGGTGGCGCAATATACTTGGTATGGCGCGTCATTCCATACATAGCAATCAAGGCGCCAATTATTTTGGCAATCGCTGTGTTCACGTGGGCTCTCGCTTTTTATCCAAAAGAGAAACTCGGCAGACCTTTCATTGAAATTTTAGAAGCTGGCTTCAACTATATGCTTCGCGACAAGCTCTATACATGGAAGAAAACCACAAAGGAAGCGAATGCAGGGAAAGAAGAGGAATTTTTGCCATCAATGCCAATGTCCACACCGTCTGTTCCTACTGGAAAACTATCAAGCACCTCCTTCAACCTGGATGTGCGCGGAAAAGAAGAGCCTGAGGAAAAAATTCTAGGCGGAAAAGATGATACAATATTGAAATAATTATTATGGCCGTTAAATCAAAAGCAGCGCAAGATTTTGTTCCTATCAAAGAAATCCGCGACGGTGTCGTGATTTTGAAAGATGGCACCATCCGTATGCTTCTTATGGCATCATCGGTCAACCTCGCGCTTAAATCCGCGGACGAACAACAAGCAGTTTTGATGCAGTTCCAAAGTTTTCTAAACTCCCTAGAATTCTCAACACAAATTTTTATACAGTCACGTCGTCTAGACATTCGTCCTTACCTTATACTTCTTGACGAACGTCTCAAAGCAGAAGTAAATGATCTTTTAAAAATCCAGATTCGCGAGTATATGGGCTTTGTGAAAACAATCGCTCAATCAACAAACATTATGAGCAAGCTTTTTGTTATCGTTGTGCCATACGCGCCACCAAAGTCGGTTACTGCAAGCGCGACTTCTTCTGGTGGAATCATGGGTGGTCTCTTTGGAAAAAAGAAAGAGGAAGGAACCACTCCATCGCAAAGCGCTGTGGAGGCATTTGAAGAAGCTCGCACACAGCTTGAGCAACGCGCGGGGATAATCAGCCAAGGTCTTTCTCGCACGGGGGTGCGCGTGGTTCCGCTCGGCACCGAGGAGCTCACAGAGTTGTATTACCGCCTCTTCAACCCCGGGGAAGCAGAAAAGAAAGTCGATGTAAGATAAAATATATTATGCTTAATTTTTTAGGAAAAAAAGAAGACCCAAAAACAACGACAGAAACAAATTCTGTTCCTGTGCTTCCTCAAGACCTTTATGTTGATAAAGGGCTCAACCTTGCCGATATAATCGCGCCATCTGCTGTAAAAGTAGAGTCTAAGCAACTTGTTTTAGGAGAGAAGTTTGTGCGTTCATTTTTCATCACTTCATATCCTAGTGTTGTTTCCGACAACTGGCTCTCTCCTTTGATTAACCTAGATAAAGTTTTTGATATTGCAATTTATATTCACCCTGTGGATACGGCGGCAATAATGAAAAAGTTTGAAAAGAAAGTTGCCGAGGTGCAAAGCCAAATCAGCGTACGTGAGAGCAAGGGTTTTGTCCGCGACCCGATGCTAGAGTCTGCATACCGCGACTTGGAGGAACTCCGCGACCGACTCCAGCAAGCGCAAGAAAAAATGTTTGATGTGGGTCTCTATTTGTCGCTTTACGCCGACAATGAGGAGGAGCTTGGCCACGCGGAAGCGGAGATCAAATCAATGCTTGAATCACGCCTCATTTACATTCGCCCTGCGCTTTTCCAACAAGAGGAAGCGTTCCAAAGCATCATCCCCGTAAACGAAGACAAGATTGCCGTCACTAAAAAAATAAACTCCGAACCTCTTTCAAGCTTCTTCCCATTTGTATCGTTTGACCTCACTTCAGACAAAGGAATTCTTTATGGCATCAATCGCCACAATTCTTCGCTCATTCTTTTTGACCGCTTTTCTTTGGAAAACTACAACTCCATCACATTTGCAAAGTCGGGTTCTGGTAAATCTTTTTTTACAAAACTGGAAATTTTGCGAAGTTTGATGTTTGATATTGACGTCATCGTTATTGACCCTGAGCGTGAGTATGAGTCTATGGCGGAAGCGGTAGGGGGGCGATATTTCAATATCTCACTCAACTCGGAGCACCACATAAACCCATTTGATTTGCCAACACCACGCGAAGACGAATCGCCTGCCGATGTTTTACGAGCAAACATTATTTCTCTTGTTGGACTTTTCCGCATTATGCTTTCGGGTCTCACACCTGAAGAAGATGCCATTATAGACCGCGCCATCGCGGAAACATACGCATTAAAGGACATCACACCCGATTCCGATTTCTCTGCAATAGAACCACCGCTTCTTTCTGATTTTGAAATGGTGCTCTCTGGAATGGAGGGCGCGGAAGGAATCCTCACCAAGCTTACAAAATACACGCGCGGTTCATGGGCAGGCTTCATCAACCAACCATCAAATGTGGACATCAACCGCAAGTTTATTGTTTTCTCTGTCCGCGATATGGAAGACGATTTGAAGCCGGTCGCAATGTATCTCGTGACGCACTTTATTTGGAACGCTATCCGTCGCACACTCCGTAAGCGTCTCCTTGTGGTGGACGAAGCATGGTGGATGATGAAGTCCGATGACACCGCCGCTTTCCTATATGCTCTCGCAAAACGCGGTCGCAAGTATTATTTGGGTATTGCAACCATCACTCAGGATGTGAACGACTTTTTAAAATCCCCGTACGGCTTGCCTATTATGACCAACTCGTCTATCCAAGTCCTATTGAAACAATCTCCAACATCTATTGATTCAGTTCAGAAAGCTTTCAATCTTACCGATGAGGAAAAGTTTTTACTTCTTGAATCCGGAGTGGGGGAGGGAATCTTCTTTGCGGGAATGAAGCACGTGGCTATTCGCTCTATTGCTTCCTATACAGAGGAGCAGATTATCACATCAGACCCAGGCCAAATTCTTGCCATTAAAAAGGCAAAACGCGAGCTCGAGGAGGCGGAAGCGGCGGGTGGTGTGTAGAAACTCTGTGGCATAGAATATCTTTTCACGCTATACTATTTGTATGTACATGTTACGTTTTTTTCTAGTAAGCGCACTTTTTTCACTGCCATTTTTTGCACTTGCGCAGACTATGCCATCATATCAAGAAGCAATGGATAAATTAGCGGAGGAGCAAAGGCAATTTTTTCTTCAGAAATCTACGACTCAAAAAAGTGTGGTTGGGAATTATTTGGATGTAGTAATAAGCCCACCAACACCTGAGCCTGGTGCTCCAGTGCGTATAGCGATTGAAAGCTATTTGGTAGATCTGTATAAGGCAAGCATTAGTTGGTCTATCAACGGAGATGTTATAGAACGTGGCACAGGGAAAAACATTTTTACTTTCAAAAATGGGCCCTCTGGGAAACTAACAACAATTTCTGTTCATATAAACACAAACACTGGAGAAATTGTTGACAGGACTTTCTACTTCACACCCATTGGTATCACAACAATGTGGGAGGCAGATGCATACACCCCTCCTTTTTACAAAGGTAAGGCAATGATGGTTCCGCAGGCAAGTGTGCGAATTGTCGCTACTCCAAACACAGTGAACACTCCCGATTCCATTTCAACAGCAAGACTTGTGTACACATGGAAAAAAGATGGCAACGTTGATGCCAGCGCTTCTGGCTATGGGAAAAATTATTATTCCTTTGTTGGGCCAAAACCTCTCACAAACACTAAAATATCACTTGGTGTTTCTTCACTAGATGACAGTATGGGATCTGAAGTACAGGTTTATTTGCCTCAGGTTCGCCCATTCGTACTCTTTTATGAAAAGGACCCTCTTCTAGGTGTGCTTTACAACAAACCTTTAAGTTCTGATTTTACTTTAGACAAAAAAGAGTTCTCTGTTAGCGCAGAACCATATTTCTTTTCAAATGAAAGAGGTGAGGCACAGTCTCTTAAATATATTTGGTCTGTCAATGGAAGTACTGTGCAAAATTACGGGAGGAATATCACCCTCAGAAATGACACTGGCGCAAAAGGGAGTTCTGTTGTGTCTCTCTCAATGCGTGGAATTACAAAGACCTTTCAGTCTGCGAACAAGGACTTCAAGGTTAATTTCCTAGAGAGTAGCTCGTCTGCTAGGCCAATATTCTAAAACACTATGAAATATTTTTTACCAATTCTTGTATCATTAATAATCACACTAGGGCTTGGCGCAGTCGTCACTCACGCTCAAAATTACGTGCCGCTTGCGCCACTGCCTATTGGAACAGGAGGTACAGTGCCATCAACCTACAACCTTTCATCATATTTATCAGGAATGATTAAGCTCCTAATTGCTCTTGGCGGAGCTCTTGCGGTTCTTTTTGCCATCATTGGCGGTGTGCAATATGTCGTGGCAGGTATTTCACCCGATGCTAAAAGTGGAGCCAAGGAAAGGGTAACCATGGCTCTAATTGGTCTTGCCATCATCCTTACCTCATATCTCCTTTTAAACTCCATTAACCCAAAACTTGTTCAGTTTAACTTAGCGCTTGAGCCTGTCACACCAAAAGCTCTTGAAACATTTAAGGCAGTTGGGACATGGGGAGATGATACCGCTATTCGAAACGTTTTATTAAGCCAGGACATCAAAATCAACAAACAAAACTGTAGCATGGTTGGCCAACAGGGGTGTACAAGTGTTCTTGGTCTTAGTGGTCAAGCACAAGTAGGATTACAGACTCTCGCTCAAAATTGTTCAAAATCAGAGACTGGTTTCTTTGGCAACAAGTGTGATGTTACAATTACTGGCGGAACAGAATATTGGCTACATAAATCACACACAAATGGGAGAACAGTTGATTTATCCCAAGGAGGCGCAGGTGGAATTCTTAACTCATACATCAAAAGGGGAGGTGCGGTGCCTATAACCAACTGTGGTGTAAAGAGTGACCCACACTACCAGCCAGACGGAGCAAGTGGCGGTATATATGTTGACGAGCCAAACAGAGACAGTGATGGAAACGTTACAAGTGGTCGCCATTGGCACGTGTGTTATTAGCAACGTAGCGCGCGCGAACTGAAAAGATTACTTTTCATTTCCAAGCCGAGGAGCCAATATTGTACCAAATTATATTAAAATACAAATATGAACCGTAGAAACATAATAATCCTAATAGTCATACTTACCTCAATCCTCGGAGGTGGAGCGTATTGGTATTACACAAACAAACCTGTTGATATCACTCCCGTGTCGGATTTCCCCGGCGAGAGCGGATTAAGAGAAGGAGAGACTGGTGTTACGCCAAGCGAAACAACGCCGGAGGAGGAAGGCGTTTTCACTCCTGGATCTGGAGCAACTCTTCCGCGTCTTTATGAACTCCACAAAACAAATGTTGCTGGTGTTGGTTTTTCAGAGACAAAAGATAAAAAGGGCGTGGTCATCAACACCACGGTTCGCTACATAGAGCGTGGTTTGGGACACATTTACGAGACACAACTTTCCACATACACAAAGTCGCGTATTGTGAATGAAACACGCTCGCGAATAGGGGAGGCTATTTGGGGCAATGGAGGCAAAAGTGTGGTTGTGCGTTTTGTAGACGACAGTGAAGGTGGAGCAATTAAAACAAGTGTAGTAAACATTGGCTCATCCACAATCTCATTTGCGCGAGGAACCTCCACGGAGGCAATTTCAACTGGCTTTCTAAAAACAGAGGAAGTTTTACTACCATATTATATTCCTTTTATGGCAGTCGCGGAGGATGGCGCGGATAAACTATTTTATTTGGAAGGCGGTATTGGGACAACAGCAACATTTAAAGACACGAGTGTTTCAAAAATCTTCAGCTCCGCTTTTACAGAATGGCTCCCTCAGTTTCCAAACCAAAAACTTGTAACACTCACCACAAGGCCATCAGCGACAGTTCCTGGTCATATGTTTTTCCTAAATACAGGTACAAAAGCTGTGACAAAAATCATTGGCGGAATAAACGGCCTCACCACGCTCACAAGCCGTGATGGAAAAATTGTCCTACATTCGGAAACAAAAGGCGGAGCTCCCGAGCTCTCCACATACGACGTTGCAAAAAATGAATTCCACTCGCTATATCTGCAAACTCTCCCAGAAAAGTGCGTTTGGGGCGTAAAAAAGGCAACATTTGTGTATTGCGCTGTTCCACAAACACTGCCTAATGCAAGCTACCCCGACCAATGGTACCAAGGACTTGTTTCTTTCTCGGATGAATTGTGGGAAATTGACACAAAAACTTTTGTCACTAGGAAGATAATGACTCCAAGAACTCTTGGCGCGCCAGGTTTGGATATGACAGGCCTCGCAATTTCTTCAGACGACTCATATCTGATTTTCACTAATAAAGTCTCCAGCACCCCGTGGGTGTACAGCATTATTGAACCTGCTCCAATAAGGACAGTTGCAACTCCTCCTGCTGGTGCCACAACGGCTCCTGAGGCAACCACACCAAGTGTTACAGCGCCATCGTCTGTTATAACCTCGGATATGCAGAAACTTAAGTAGAAAAAGAAAACAGAGACGAGCGCCNNGGCGCTCGTCTCTGTTTTCTTTTGCTACTTATTAATCGCCTCAGCCTTTCGCTTCACATAGAGTTCGTGCCCGATAGAGAAAAGGTTGCTTGTGGTCCAGTATAGCGCCACAGCCGCCGAAATAGAGTAGGAGATACCAAACACAATCACAGGCAACATATACCTCATCTGCACATTGAAACTCCTTGCGAAGTCGTCCTTAAATGATGGCTTTGCGCCTGGTTCAGCCGGCGCCATTGCTGGGATGGAAAGCTTGATTTGGTAATACTGTGTAATCGCCGCAAGAAACGCCAAAATCAGGCTCTTTTTTGACAAAACAAGCCCTAAAAACATCATGCTCACCGCGGATGGAAGGTGCACAAATGAGTACAAATGCTCAGCATTAAGGTTTGGCAGACCCTTAAAGAACACAAAGTAAAGCGCAAAAATAATAGGGAGCTGGACCAAAACAAGAAGGCACCCAGAGAACGGATTGATGCCGTGCTCCTTATATAGCTCCATTGTCTTACGCGCCTGCTCCTGTTTGTTATCTTTGTGTTTTTCTTTGAGCTTCTCAAGATGTGGCGCAAGTGTTCGCATCTTTGCCTGAGACACTACAGATTTGTGAGAAAGCGGTAAAAGCGCTGTACGCACTACGATAGTGAGTAAAATAATAGCGACACCAACATTCGCCCCGGGAACGGCCGAGAGTATTAAAACAAGTGTATTATAAAGAGGAAGATAAAAAACTGTTGAGAAAATTCCTGGTTCCATCTCGCTAGTCTACCGCAAATCCTCACTTATAGGAAGCCTGACAACACAGGTTCGACCTACGCCCCATAGGCGAGGCCTATGTATATTAGGAAAGTGGGTCTATGTGGTTCTTTTGCCAAGGGTGGCAACGAAGAATCCTCCTAAAACCTAAAAAAAGCCCTTTAAATACGCCGTATTTCAATACTGCTTCTTTTGTATACTCGGAACAAGTTGGATAAAAAACACATGTGGTTCCTTTTTTAAGCGAAAAAATCCCTGTATCCAGTGAAATATACTTTTGATAAAAATTTATGAGAAGAACAACAAAGTTACGCATATTTGTTCATTATATAACCTTCGCTTGCTTTAATGCTTTTTCTATTTCTATATTCAAAACAGAAAACGAGGCTTTTAGGGCGTCTGCTTTGGGGTAAATAACAACGGTTATTGGAGCTTTTATAATCCTAAAATATGGCTCTAAAAGCTCATAAAACCTTCTCCTCTGCTTATTTCTGACAACAGCGGTCTTGGCTGTCTTCTTTGAAACCACCACAGAAGCGTGGCTTATTGTGTTTCCTTTGTAAAAAACAGCCGTAAATAAGGGTAAAAAAACGCGGTTTCCGCGGTCTTTATGGGTAGGGAAGTCTTTTCTGGAGATACGGTTCTTGCTAGGAAGCATCGGGGTTGAATTTAGAATATTGAATTTTGAATATGGGGACAAACACGGGCCCGATTCTACATTCTACCTTCCACATTCAACATTCTACCCTAAACCGTAGTTAGGAGTTTGCGACCTTTTTGACGACGCGCCTTCAAAACGTTGCGACCACTCTTTGTAGCTGAACGAACTAGGAATCCGTGGGTTGTTGCGCGTTTTTTCTTCTTTGGCTGGTATGTTTGTGACATAATTATGTACTCTACACTATATTCCTAGAAAAATCTAGTCCTTGTTTTTAAGGGTAATAAAAGGGTACAATGAATTTCCACAGCTTATCCACACCCTATTCACCAACTCATCCACCAACCCTCTTTCATTATTTATTCCACAAGGAATATAATGTGGAAACGAACCCAAACAACCTTATGATAAACAACGCGCAACTTTGGGAAAAAACACTTTTTGAACTAGAAGGGGAGTTGTCTCGCGCAAATTTCAGCACTTGGTTTAAAAACACCGCAATATTAAAGCAAGACGATGGCGTTGTTATTGTTGGAGTGCCAAATGAGTTTGTGAAAGATTGGCTTCAAAACAAATTTCATAAAACTATTTTGCGTTCCCTTCGCAACCTTTCTGAAAATATACGCGGTATAGAATACGCCGTCTGTAAAATAGAAGAACCAAAAATAGAGAAAAAATCTGTTGACCAAATAAAAACTGCTCAAGGCGCCGAGCTTCCTTTGAATGATTTATACATAAACAAAGAGGACGGTCTTAATCCCCGCTACACTTTTAATGATTTTATTATTGGCGCTTTCAACGAGCTTGCTTACGCAGCATCCCAGGCAATTCTAAAAAAAGTTGGCACTAATGTTTACAACCCTTTGTTTATTTACGGCAACACTGGTCTTGGTAAAACACACCTTATTCAAGCAATTGGAAACCAAGTTAAGAGTCACTACCCAAACAAACGCGTTTTTTACACTACTTCTGAAAAATTTTCAGTAGATTATATCAATTCAGTAGGGCAGGGGGCAAAAGCGATGGCTGTTTTTAAAAACAAATATCGTGTTTACGATCTGCTTATTATGGATGACATTCAGTTTCTTTCTAATAAAGAAAAAACTCAAGAAGAGCTCTTTCATATTTTCAACGAGCTTTATCATAATAATAAACAAATTATTTTCTCCTCTGATAAACACCCAAATTATATCCCAGCGCTTGAGGCTCGTTTAAAGAGCCGTTTTAGCGCTGGAATGATTGTTGATATACAAGAACCTGAATACGAATCGCGGTTGGCAATTCTACGCGCGAAAGCGGAAACACAGAAGTTTTTTCCTCCGGAGGAAATTATTGAATACCTTGCTTCGTCAGTAAACGGAAACATTCGCGAGCTCGAGGGTCTTTTGAATGGAATTATTTGCCAATCTGAACTTAAAAACAGAAACCTTACACTAAATGAAATAAAACCATTTATTAAAAACTCCGCGAAGCCTAAAAAACTTTTGTCTGTAAAAGAGATTGTTAAGGTTGTTTGTGATTTTTACAGCATAGAAGAGTCGTTTGTGTATGAAAAAACCAGAAGAAAAGAGATTTTAAAACCGCGCCAAATAGCGATGTTTATTCTTCGCGAAGATTTTAATATCTCTTACCCAACTATTGGGCAGAAACTTGGAGGCCGAGACCACACAACAGTAATGCATTCCTGTGAGAAAGTGAAGATTGATATTAAAAATGATCTTTCTCTTATGCAAGAGGTGGATCAAATAAGAGCGATGTTTTAATAAAATATATATGTGTATAGATTGTGTATAAATAAAAATATGTATGTGTATAACTATTAATAAATAAGTGGTAAAAATTTATGAAAAAAATATATAAACAGTTTTGTAAAAATTATACACAGGAGTTTGGTTTTATAAATTTAAATATAAGTAGTAAATAAAAAGGTTTTAGTAAGTTATCCACTTATCCACATATATAGTATTAATAATAAGTATTTATATAATAATAGTAAACAATCAAAATAATATGAACTTCACTTGTAATAGAGAAACAATTCAAAAATGCATTATGAGCGCTGAAAGGGTTACTGGTAAAAATTCATCTTTACCAATTCTTAATTCTGTTCTCATAACAACAAATAAAAATTCTCTTATTATAAGAGCAACAAACCTAGAAGTTGGTGTTGAGTTTCAAATCCCCGCAGAAATAAAAAAAGAAGGCAGTGTTGCTGTTTCCGGTTCCCTTTTTTCAAATATACTTTCAAATATTCCAGACGAGGAAATAATCACTGTTTCTGTAATAGATAATGTTTGTAAAATAATCACTAAAACAAAAAATATAACAGTAAAAGGTTTAATTTCAGATGATTTTCCTACAATACCAATTATTACATCCAATGAAAGTTTTACAATTCAATCACAACTTTTTATTCAAGGAGTGAAATCAGTTATTATGAGTTCAGCTATTTCTGATGTAAAACCAGAAATATCAAGCGTATACATATATCAAAAAGAAAAATCTTTGTTCTTTGTGGCAACAGACTCATTTCGCCTAGCAGAGAAAAAAATAAAATATGAAGGAGATAAAATTTCACATGGGGTAATCATTCCTTTTAAAAATATTATAGAAATAGTTAAAATTTTTGAGCCTCTTAATGAAAATATTCTTATTAAAATCACAAAAACACAAATTTCATGTGTAAGTAAATCTGTTTATATAACATCACGCGTTATACAAGGAGTTTACCCTGATTATGAGCAAATTCTTCCTAAAAACAACACTACAGAGGTTGTAATGTTGAAACAAGATCTTATCAACACACTTAAATTATCAACACTTTTTTCCGATAAATTCAATAAAATTCAGTTTATTATTAACCCACAACAAAAAAAGTGTTCAATTAACACTAAAAATTCAGATATTGGTGAAACAGAGGCAAATTTAACAGTTACTATGTCCGGAGAACCAATAGAAATTTCATTAAACGGAAAGCATTTGTTTGATTGTTTAAATGTTGTAAACGAAGACAGTATTGTAATACAGTTTAATGGTTCAAATAAACCAGCTGTAATTCGCGGATTAGGTGATCAATCCTTCACATACCTAACTATGCCACTCACAAAGTAAAATGCTCCAACTAAACCAGCTTTTAGAAAGATTTAAAAACCTCGCAAATACAGAGAAGGTAAAAAAACAACTAATTGTTGAAATTTTTGAAAGAAACAAAATACCTATAAATATAAACCAAATATCTATATCAAAAAACACTTTATTTATTAAAACTCAACCAATTATAAAAACAGAATTACTTCTTAAAAAAGAAATAATTCTGAATGAAATAAGTAAAATTAAAAGTTTGGCTACAGTCTCAAATATTCAATGATTACTCCGCGATAAGTAATTGAGCGGTAAATGTTCCCTTATTAAAAATAGAGTCATAAACAACCGCTGTAATAGTGTTGTTTAATAAAAGAGAATTTATATTGTTTGGTGTAAAAGAGAAAACATAAGGCTCGGAAGTCTTTTTCTCAACAAGTTCGCCGTTAACAAATAGTTCAACACTACCTATTGGGTACTTGCTTATCGTAGAAACAAAAACAGTTATTTTTTCGTCTTGTTTATGAGCGATATTAAAATCCACACCCGACAAAGAAACAACAGGGATAGAGTCGGGTGTGCGACTTGTGTCGTATTCTGTTGGGATAGCGCTACGGTCGCCCTCAATGAAGCCTTGGCTCAAAACCCACTCACGGACAGGTGTTTCCCATAGCAGATACTGGGAGTCATTTTGTGGGCTTATAGGCGGTAACCCGCGAGGGTTGTCTTTGTTTATCCAATGAAGAATATTGTGAATTTCAGGAACAACAATAACCCCGCGCGACTCCATTGGTGTTAATGGTGTGGCAAGTTTTCCAGAAGCCCTGTCTATAATATATTTTTCTCCTCCTTGCCAAATACCCTGAAGTGGAGAAGGGAGGACTGTTAAATCTTCATTTTCTGGCGCAATGAAACGTTCAGATGGAGTGAGCTTCATCGCTTCCACCATAAAAGCGTGCCACACAGGAGTAATAATAAATCCTGCGATATTTTTATGAAGAGGGGTGTTGTCGTTGTTTCCTGCCCACATTCCAACAGCAATATGTGGAGTGTAACCCACTGTCCACACATCGCGGAAGTCGTTTGTGGTACCCGTTTTTACCGCAACGTCCTTGCCGGGGAAATATAGAGCAGAGTTGGCGCCAAATTCAGGAGTTCGCGCCACATTATCCGCGAGAATATTTGTAACCTTTCTTGCGATATCGCTCGGAATAACCTGTTCGCTTTTTTGTTTAAATTCCTCAATAATTTTTCCATCCTTGTCTTCAATGCGAAGGATTGATGTATTTGGGTTACGCGCGCCGTCGTTTGCAAAAACACCATAAGCTCCTGTTAGGTCAAGAAGAGAAACTTCACCGCCTCCAAGAACAAGGGTGAGGCCGTATAGGTTTGCGTCTCCGAGGCTTTCAATACCCATACGGCGCGCCATAGTCAATGAATCCTTGATATCTGCTAGATAAAGGGTTTTTACCGCAGGAATGTTGAGCGACTGCGCGAGGGCGTCACGCATTGAAACAGGTCCGCGATATTTACCATCATAATTTTCCGGCATATAGCAATCCTCAGGCTTTACAAGAGGAGAAAATGGAACACCTTTTGCGTCGCAGTTTGTGCTGAAGTTTGTTTTTAGGTCAAAAATTGTTGTTTCAGGAGTGTAGCCTTTCATAAATGCTGTTCCGTACACGAATGGCTTAAAAGTAGACCCAGGCTGTCGGTGAGCGAGTGTAACATTAAAATTTCCTTCGTTTTCCATATCAAAATAATCTCGCGAGCCGACCATGGCGAGCACGTTTCCGTTTGTTGGGTCCACAGCCACAAGCGCCATATTTTTTGCCTCAAAATCCTTCTCAATGCTTGGGCCATAATTGGTTACAACCTCCTCCGCTTTTTTCTGAAGCTCGTAATTAAGAGTGGTGATAACTCGGTAGCCGTTTTCCTGCACCGCAAGTTCGCCGTATTTGTTTACTAAAGTTTCTTTCACCCACTCCACAAAGTGAGGAGCGCGAATACCGCGAGGTTCGCGCGGAAGGAACTCCACTTTTTCCGCGAGAGCTGTTTCGTATTCCGAGCTTGTAATAAAACCAACATCGTTCATGCGACGCAAAACAAGGTTTTTTCTTTCCTCCAGTTTATCACGATGATTTCCGTACGGAGAATAATAAGTTGGAGCGTTTGGAATTGCCGCGAGATACGCAGACTGCGCTAGTGTGAGGTCAATTGCCCTTTTTCCAAAAAAAGTCATGCTTGCTTCACCGATGCCGTATATGCTTCCTCCATAAGGAATTTCATTTAAATAAAGAGCGAGAATCTCATCCTTTGAAAAAGCTTGCTCAAGTCTGAATGCAAGAATAATTTCTTTGAGTTTTCTTGTTATAAGTTTTTCGTCTGTTAAGAGAGTTTTTTTAACAACCTGCTGTGTGATTGTAGAACCGCCTCCACGTGTGCCACCGTAAAGTATCGCGCGTGAAATACCGCGGACGCTAATACCGCTGTGATTATAAAACTCTGTGTCTTCAATAGCGATAGAGGCGTTTTTTGCCCAAAGTGAGATGTCTTCAAAAGGAACAACTGTCCTTTTTACTTCTTGATGAACATCATAAAGGAGAACCTCGCCAGTCCTGTCGTAAATTTTTGTTGATTGAGCAACCTTACGTTCGTGAAATTCTCCAAAATCCGGAAGCTTCATAAATGACGCCCAAAGAATAAGAACACTCACAAAAATAAAACCGCTTCCAACCAGAAAAAGAAACACCGCTTTGGAGTGGCTAAAAATAAAATTAAATATTTTTTTGAGGGAGCGTGTTCGTCGCGCCATAAGATGAAAAGATTGTACCATAAAAAGAGAGGATGGGCGAGCCCACAGTCTTGTGCTAAAATAGAACCACTATGACTAATGACGAGAAGATAGAGGAAATCTTAACAAGGGGAGTCGCGGAGGTGATTCATTTGGATACTTTGCGCGCGAAACTTTTGTCTGGGAAAAAACTCCGAATTAAATTTGGCATAGACCCCACAAGCCCAAATATCCATCTTGGGAGGGCAACAGCAATATGGAAACTTCGCGATCTCCAAGACCTTGGGCACACAATTGTTTTTATAATTGGTGACTTTACTGGCATTATTGGTGACACCTCAGACAAAGAAAGCGAACGCCCAATGCTCTCGCGCGAAACTGTTGAGGAAAATCTTGCCACATATTTTGAACAAGCGGGAAAAATTCTTGATATGGAGAAGGTGGAGAAGCATCGCAATACTGAATGGCTTGAACCGCTTACGTATAGCGAGATTACCGAGCATGCGGAAGTTTTTTCTCTTTCAGATTTTATTTCTCGCGAAAATATAAAAGTTCGTCTTGATAAAGGGCTTCGCGTTTCACTACGAGAACTTTTGTATCCGCTTATGCAGGGGTACGACAGTGTTGCTGTAAACGCGGATATAGAAATAGGAGGCACTGATCAAAAATTTAATATGCTTTCAGGGAGGAAACTTCAGGAGCATTTCAAAAAAGAACCTCAGAGCATTTTGATGCTGGATATTATAGAAGGGCTAGACGGACGCAAGATGAGCTCAAGCTGGGGCAATACCATCAACCTAGCTGACACTGCAAACGATATGTTTGGAAAAGTTATGAGCCTTCGTGACGAACTCATTGTGAAGTATTTTATAAACGCAACACGTGTGCCACTAAGTAAAGCTGATGAAGCAGAAGCTTCGCTCGGTCGCGGGGAGAACCCGCGCGATGTGAAGCTACAGCTTGCGGAAGAAATTGTTTCTATGTATTACGGAAAGGATGAAGCAAAGCGCGCACGTGAAGCATTCCTCTCAACTTTTCAGAAAAAAGAAATTCCAGAGGGCATTGAGGAGATTAAAGGAGAAGGAAAACTTGGAGAACTTTTGAAAGCTAAAGAAATTGTTTCATCAATGACAGATTGGAGAAGACTTGTGGAAGAAGGCGCAGTAAAAAGATTGATAGAGGGAGGAGAGGAAGAAAAAATTACAGACGACACAATCCTTGCGACACCGGGTGTGTACAAAATAGGGAAGAGAAGGTTTGTGAAAATAATTTAGCAAATTAAAAACCNNGGTTTTTAATTTGCTAAATTATTATTCAATCTCACGAGTACTAAACTCCATCTCAGTACCTTCCTCTTCCAAAAGTTCGTCGTCATCGCCGAGATCAATACCGTCATCAGCAAAATCAACCTCGTCTCCAAGGTCAATCATTCCATCCTCAATTTCTTCTTCCTCTGACATATTTTTTTATTTAATATATTTAAATTAAGCGCCCGAAACCTGTATATCAACTCGGGTCTCCATAGTTGTAACAGAAAGTTTTTTTCTCTGCAACTATATTTTTATGTAATTGTGGATAACTTGTGGAAAGCGGTTGGCGCCTGCAATGACCCTTGTTATATATGAGTATTTTGCGACCGATAGTGAGCAAAATGAGTGAGCCCAATGGCTATTGCGTCCATTTCATCATCCTGTTTTATAGTTTCCGCGCCAGAAACAAGCTTTTTAACCATAGTCATAACCTGTGTTTTGGTCGCTTTTCCATAGCCAGTCACCGCAACCTTGATTTGAAGCGGGGTGTATTCGTATATTTCAAGCCCCAAAATGCGCGCTTGGTAGAGAATAGCTCCGCGCGCCTCAGCAACGCGCATCGCGGTCTTTTGGTTTGTTTCTATAAATAGATTTTCAATAGCGAGAGCTTCAGGCTCGTACTCGGCTATAATATGCGCCACCTCTCGCCCTATAAGCTCCAACCTGTTCACAAAAGAAAGCTCTGCTTTTGTTTTAAAGCACTCAGAAAAAACAAGCTCCTCCCTATTTCCCTTATCCAAAATGGCGATACCGAGCCTCTCATATCCGGGGTCAATAGCAATAATCCGCATAATAGAAGTGTAGCACTTCCTCCACTGTGCCCTCAAACAAATACACCCCGCTCCTACACCCCAAACACTAAACATGGCAATAGAACGCTATAGCGTTCTATTGCCATGTTTAAACATCAAGAAAGGCGAAAATGTTTTTTAAGCTCAATTGCATTATCAATATCAGTAGCGACGACAAAGCGAATATATTTTTTTGCTTCATAAAACTCCATAATATACTCAATTTCCTTTGCGCATGGGTAAGGATGAACAAAAACTGATTTTTGGAATTCATAGAACCCCATGTTCTTAAAATGCATGCGAATTGAATCGCGTACTTTTTTGAGAGGCTCTGGCACATCAAACATTACAATACGCCACTTGCCGTCCCATCGATCTGGTCTCCTAATCCCCATGTTTTCAATATCGTATGAAAGAGCAACCCGCCTTCCTTCTTTGGATAGCACGAGAGTGAGGGTGCCGTCACGATTGTCCTTTGTTTCAACAAGATTTGATTTGTAAAGCGAATTAATTGCACGCTCGAGGGTGCCTTTCTCTATATCTTCCAGCTCCTTCATCGTCTCTCTTATAATACGAAAGTATTGGTTTGGGTTACGAGTTAGACCAATGGCAAGACCTGCAAGAATAAATGTGAGAGCTTTCCTTTGCAAAATACTCACCCGTGGTTTCTTTCGCGCATCCTTTTGCTTTGAAGTTAGAGGCATAATGTTAAGTATATCCCTCTCCCCCTATCATGGCAATAGAACGCTATANNTATAGCGTTCTATTGCCATGATATGAAAAAAGGAAGGTAGTTTGTTATTACTCCGCGTTTGTGTACACTTCCTGCACGTCGTCGTGGTCGTCAAGCTCTTCAAGGAGGGATGACAAGGATTCGCCGTCCTCGTCTGACAATGGAACTGTAGTTTGGGGCTCGTATCCTTCAGCTGTTTTGCTAAAAGCCCATATTGCCGCGCCTTGTCCAGCGAGTGCGAGTCCTCGCTTTGAGAGTAGGTGTTTAATCTCCGCGACAGTGCGATTTTTGTTGTCGGTAAGACCATCAATAAGTATCGCGCATCCGCCAGGGCCATAAGCCTCGTAAAGCACGGCTTCCATATTGCCTGCGTCTCCACCTGCGCCCTTTTTCACCGCGCGGTCAATAATGTCGGAGGACATGTACTCCTTTTTGGCGCGTTCAATTACAGCGCGAAGCCCCGGGGAGGACAGATTTCCCCCCGCTTTTTTTGATTCAAGCGCTATTAAGTGCGAAAGCTTCCCAAAAATCTTGCTTCTCTTGCCATCCGTGACTGCCTTCTTGTTCTTTATTTGCGACCATTTGTTATGTCCAGACATAGTATTGCTAGCATATCCGAAATTACTTTTTTTGTCTAAAACAGTTTTGAGGTGTCCTTCGGCACATCAAAACCCAGATGCTCGTAGGCGCGAGGGGTGGCGAGGCGACCGCGGGGCGTGCGTTCAATGAGACCGAGTTGCAGGAGGTATGGCTCATTCACTTCTTCAAGAGTTGCCATTTCCTCCGAGAGGGCAGCGGCTATTGTGGAAAGGCCAACCGGTCCGCCTTTGAATTTCTCAATAATCACCTCCAGAATTTTTCTGTCCAAAGCGGTGAGTCCCAGCTCGTCAATCTCAAGCAAAGCGAGAGCGTCAGCGACGTACTTGGAAGACAAATCGCCTTTATTTACTTGGGCAAAATCACGCGCGCGTTTCAAAAGGTAGTTTGCGGTGCGCGGGGTTGCGCGACTGCGACGAGCGATTTCCCGCGCGGCGTCATCTGAAAGAGTAATACCCAAAATATTTGCTGAACGCTTAATAATTTTTTCAATTTCATCCTCGGTGTAAAACTCTAAACGGAACGTTCCGCCTGAAAAACGCGAGCGAAGAGGGGAGGAAATGAGCGCAACTCGTGTGGTCGCCGCAATCATTGTGAAAGGTGGTAGGTCTAGCTGTATCGTACGCGCGCTCGGACCTTTGCCAATTATGATATCAAGGACTCCAGACTCCATTGCAGGGTAAAGCACTTCCTCAATTATTTTGTTCAAACGGTGTATTTCATCTATAAATAGCACATCTCCTGGGGAAAGGTTGGTCAAAATGGACGCCAGATCACCCACTTTTTCAATGGCTGGGCCAGATGTTGATTTTACTTGACAGCCCATTTCGTTCGCGATAAGATGTGCCAACGTTGTTTTTCCGAGCCCCGGTGGCCCGTAAAAAAGAACGTGTTCCGGAGGATGAGAACGCTCTTTTGCAGCTTGAAGAAGAATTTTTAAATTCTGTTTAATCGTTTCCTGGCCTATGTATTCGTCAAATTTGTTAGGACGGAGAGTTTGGTCAAGAAAAGAAAAATCCCCAGACTTTTCAAGGTCATTTTC
>DNMN01000019.1 GCA_003489395.1 Candidatus Yonathbacteria bacterium
TATACTATAGTGGGACAAACAAATTAATTCTGTTGGTATTTCCCTCTGCATTTGATAGTTTTTCGGTCTTTGCAAAGTGCAATAATCCACGCGTCAAACGATGCGACCGTGCGAAAGCCCCGCGCACGCAACACGAGCGAATCAACAAGGGCATTGAGTGACTCAGCAGTGTTCGATGTCGCTGGTAAGTTGAGTTCTGGGTACGCGAGGTATGTTCGATAGTCTTCGGATGATGTCACAAACCCGAGAAGAACTTTGCTCAACATTTTTGATTTTGTTGTCCAACCAATCTCTTCGATGCGCGAGAGTGCCTGCGATGCTTCTTGTTTATTTGGATTATTGAGAACACATTGAGTAAGACGATGAAGTTCATTTCCTTCCGCTTGATGACGCCCCATCGACCACCTGCTCCGTCTCGCTTGGATTGCCATGAGGAGATGAATGTGACACCGTTGCACGTGCCAGTGTCGCCACATCGCTTCGCTCGTAAGTCCACAATGTCCATCACTGACAAGGGCTTTTACCCGCAGAAGGACAACAGAAGGGACAGCTTCCATTGCATTATGCCATCCCGCACCCGTCTCTCTTCCTGTAGCGTGGTAGGGAGGAAGAATGACAGCATCTTCCTCGTCGACTGCGCGCACTAATATGAAAAACCATGTGTGCCATATTCCTTTGCGGTATTTTACAACTGCGTCCGCAATCATAATGAGAGGTCCAAGAGGAACAGGTGCCCAACTCTCTTTTTTATTAAATGTGTCTCGTTCTTTGCGTAGCCGCGCAGAGCGTGATGCACCGACATCGCTTCCACGCTCGCGCGAAAGAGGAACTCGTTTGTTTGTTAAATATTTTCTTACTGGCTCCAGGGTGATGCGTCGAGACTTCCTTCCTCGCTTTTTTGGACGCATTGTCCACGTTTTTCTGCACTGAATACACTGCATTCTTTTGTGTCCGTAATTGATAATTTTTGCCCCACAACAGGTGCTTTTCACGTGTTTTTTGTTCATACATGCGAAGTATGCTCAAAAAACGACATTTCAGCTTGTCAGTACTGGATATTATTCATATGTCACCAACAGAATTAATTTGTTTGTCTCACTATAGTATATTATACGTGCATAGTTGGTTGTTGTGTGTAACGAGTTTGACCAGACCCTCAACTTTTGCGATACTACAGAAGATGAATCCCGTTAGAGGTCACTCAGTTAACTAAACTACACCAACGGGGATTTTGATAGTAAAGTGGTCGAATTTTTTAATAAACAATAACCAACTACGGAAACGCATAGCGTTTCCTACCTCTAACGGGATGAAAACCAATGTTAGCAAACCATTCATTATCGCAATTTCAGTTATTGGGCTCGTGGGAGCATATAGTCTGGGAGTGCAGTCTGGATTGGAAAAATCTGCCGTCACAGAAGCGCCAAAAACCCCAGTAGCAACATCATCAGAGATTTTGGACCTCGCGCCTTTTTGGAAGACTTTTGAAACATTGAACGACCGATTTGTCGCAACAACAGCTTCTTCGTCTGTTCCGACAGACAAGGAAAAAGTGTACGGAGCAATTGAGGGTCTCACAGCATCATACGGTGACCCATACACTATTTTTTTCCCGCCAAAAGAAACTACAGCTTTTGAGGAAGAAGTCCGAGGAAGTTTTGAAGGTGTTGGAATGGAAATTGCGATTAAAGACAAAGTCCTCACAGTGGTGGCTCCGCTAAAAAATACTCCCGCGGAGAGAGCGGGTATTCAGCCTGGAGATCAAATTTTAAAAATTGACAAGCTCTACACGGGAGGAATGACAGTAGAGGAAGCCATTAAACATATTCGCGGGCCGAGAGGAACGACTGTTACTTTAGCAATAAAGAGAAACGGTGGAATTGAGGATATCAAAGTAACTCGCGATGTCATCAACATCCCAACCATAGACACAAAGCTTCGCGACGACGGCGTGTTTGTTATCTCGCTATACAATTTTTCCGCAAACTCCGCAAGCCTCTTCCGTGAAGCGCTCCGCGAGTTTATTCAGTCTGGCTCAGACAAGCTCGTCCTTGATTTGCGAAACAACCCTGGTGGTTACCTAGAGTCGGCTGTTGATATGGCAAGCTTCTTCCTCCCTTTGGGTAAAACAGTAGTCATTGAAGATTCCGGCGGGAATGTAAAACAAAAAGCAGAGAGAAGCGCGGGTTATGATGTGTTTACTGAAAATCTAAAAATGGTAATCATCATCAACGAAGGCTCGGCGTCAGCGTCGGAAATTCTCGCAGGAGCGCTCCACGAGCACGGCATCGCAAAACTCGTTGGTGAGAAAAGTTTTGGAAAGGGCTCGGTGCAAGAGCTTATTGAAATCACACCAGAAACATCGCTCAAAGTTACTATCGCTCGTTGGCTCACTCCAAAAGGTAAATCAATTTCTGAAAATGGACTTGAACCGGATGTTAAAATAGAATTAACAGCAAAAGATATTGAAAAGAAACTAGATCCGCAAATGGACAAAGCAGTCGCGATGTTATTGGACCCAGCATTTAANNATGAAAATAATTTTTCTGAAGGACATTCCTCGCATCGGTAAAAAATACGAAACAAAGGAGGTGGCAGATGGATATGGTCGCCACCTTGTTGCGCAGAAACTCGCCGAGCCAGCAACCAAAGAAGTTCTTGCGCGTATACAAGGCAAAATGGCAACAGACGCAACAATGAAAAAAGTTCACACTGAGCTTTTGATGAAAAACCTTGAGGCTCTTGCGGGCGCAAAAATCACACTCAAAGGCAAAGCAAATGAAAAAGGGCACCTCTTTGCGAGCATCCACAAGGAGGAAGTTCTCGCCGAGCTCAAACGCTCCGCGCATTTAGATATGAACCCAGACTACGTCATCCTAGACCGCCCGCTCAAAGAAGTCGGCACCTACGAAATCCCCGTAGTGATTGAAAAAAATAGGGTGACTTTTACGGTGGTAGTGGAGGCGATAAATTAATATGTATAAAGCATTGATTGACCGTGATTCCCTAGTTGACCCTATGGTACTAAGTGATTATGAAATATTAAGTACGTATGAAGAAAAATGGGAAGGAGATGAGCCCGAAGTGTTACATATCTCAAAGGTAATAATTCCTGAGGGAAAAGTAAGTGGTCTTATTAAAATACTTTCTTCGCACGGACTTCAGGAGGGTTGGTTTGCATTAGTTTGGAATTACAGTAGTGCAATTGTTGTTTTTAAGGATAGGGTATTTACGTTACAAAATAAAAAACCTTGGAACGAGGCAGAACTTTCTGAAATTATGGAATACGGAAAGAAAAATGAGATAGACAAAAAGTACTTTCTCAATATGAGATCTGTAATGGACACGTGGTAGACAAGATTATGGCTTCAATATAATCTATGTATTCTCAAACAAAAACCCGCACAGTGCTGTGCGGGTTTTCTACGTCATCCTAGACCGTCCGCTCAAGGAAGTTGGTACGTATGAAATTCCTGTGGTGATTGAGAAAAATCGCGTTACATTTACGGTGGAGGTGGAGGCAATATAAAACAAAACCCGCGAACGAGCTTTGTCGTTCGCGGGATAGACTACAGAATTGACCTTGCTTTCTGATTTACTTCGCCAGCTGTTGCTTGCCGAAACCATGCCGCAGAATACCTCTCCCCATTAACGAAGACGAAGCGGTCACTTCCCATAAGATCATGGTTCGTTGTGCCTATTCCTTTAATGAGGTGCGGCTTATATTGATCAGGGATATACCCTCGCGAAATGTAGTTAGAAGGAAGTAGTGTTTGAAGTGGAACAATCTCAATCTTTTCAGTTTTATAGATGGTTCCACACTGAATTTTCCTCAGCCCTGCTCCAGCAAATTCTTCATTCAGTACAACAGTACTTCCTGAAACAATCGGTGTTTTTCCTTGCATGATTTTCTCCACAAAAAATTAATGAAAAGGCCTAAACTGCTACGGATAAATATAGCAAATATTTATGCTTTTGTCAAGTTAAATATGCAACAAAAAAACCGCACATCAATGTGCGGGATTTTATTTTGTGAGTCTATTTAACGCTCGCTACTTTACGGCGAGTAGTTGACCCGTCATAATTTTGCTTGCGCTTCTCTGTAAATTCTACGATTCCTTCTTTTAGAGAGTAGAGTGTGTGGTCCTTGCCGATGGCAACGTTTGCACCTGCGAGAATCTTTGTTCCGCGCTGACGCACGATGATAGAGCCAGCCTTTGCAACCTCGCCAGCATAAAGCTTGGTACCAAGGTATTGTGGTCCTGAATCGGTTAGGTTTTTGGCGGATCCGCCGGCTTTTCGTGTTGCCATGGTGTGTAAATTTCGTAAATATCTATAAAACGCCTATAATCTAAAGTAATGACAAGTATACAGGATTTGACGAAAAGAATCAAGGGCTACGCGGACGAGCACCGACCAAATCTCCACATCATCCCAGACGACCTGTTTTTGGGGCTTATTATCATCCTTGTGGCCTTTGGCTCATTCGGGTTAGGGCGACTTTCAAAAATAGAGAGTTCAAAAACACCGGTTCAATTTGAAAATACCACCGAAACATCCTCGGAAAAGGTCAGACCTTTTCCGAGCACAAATGCAACAGATAATCAGCTTGTTGCCTCAAAAAACGGCACGAAATATTACTACTCGTGGTGCACGGGTGTCTCAAAAATTTCTCCAGCAAATCTCATTCATTTTGGTTCAAAAGAGGAAGCGGAGGCGCGCGGATACAC
>DNMN01000060.1 GCA_003489395.1 Candidatus Yonathbacteria bacterium
CCGCGGATGGTGCCAGCTTTGAGAGCCTGAGCAAGGGCAACCTCGTCCACCACCGGTCCGCGAGATGTATTGATGAGAATTGCGCTCTTTTTCATAAGCGCAAGACGCTCTCCGTTGATGAGGTGGTGTGTCGACGGAAGAAGTGGCACATGAATACTCACAACATCTGCCTCCTTTAGAACCTCCTCGTGCCTAGAAAAATAACCAGCGTTGCATGAAGATTTTAGCGCGTCATTTTCCTTCATATCACAATAAATAACCTTCATGCCGAAGCCCTTGTGCAAAATATTTGCCACTTCAAAACCAATGCGTCCTGCACCGATGAGACCGAGAGTTTTCCCTTTGATATCTGTACCGAGAAGTAGCATCGGCTCCCAGCCCACAAATTTCCCTTCGCGAATTAATCTATCCCCTTCAGCAATACGAGAAGCAACGGTTAGTAGCAAGGCAACAGTGTGTTCTGCAACTGTGTCAGTGAGCACCTCGGGAGTGTTGGTTACCGCAATACCGCACTCGTGAGCCTTTGCTACATCTATATTATTATACCCTACCGCGTAATTCGCAATTATTTTTACCGATTCTGGCATTGCAGAAATCATATCCGCGTCAATAGCGTCTGTAAGTAGCGATGCGACAGCATCATAAGGCGTTTCCGCGAGCGCCTCCTTCAATTCATCGCGCGTGAGCACTCCGTCTTTTTCGCTCACAGTCACCTGGTACCCCATCTCGCGAAACATTTCTTCAGCGCGCGCCGGAATGCGACGCGTCATAAATATCTTTTTTGTCATATGTAATGGCATTGTACCACGTAGCTCCTCATTGGCACACCCTTGCGGGACTGCGAAAAGTTTGGTATAGTCAAGATATTAACAGTCCGCCACATGCGGACTTTCTTAAATAATGATTGAGGTATTTTTCGACAGTATTCTTTATGTTTTTCTTTTTCTCACGCTATACCTTGAGATATTTTTTCTCATCACTTTTTTTGAGGAGCGCTTGAAACTCGCCGTAAAAAGCACGACTGACAAACTTTCGTACTATCCTTCCGTCACTATCATTGTCCCATGCTGGAACGAGGAAAAAACAGTCTCAAAAACAGTCCATTCTATTCTTAAACTTAAATATCCAAAAGACAGACTGGAAATTTTTGTCGTGGACGACGGCTCCACCGACAATACGTGGAAAGTTGTTCAGGAATTCGCTAACAATCCTCANNGACGCTGACTCATTTGTAGAAAAGGACGCTTTGCACGAAATTGCGACCGCTTTCAATGAGGACCCCAAAATGATGGCAGGGATTCCTACAATCATTATCCACGAGCCAAAAACAATTCTCCAAAAAATGCAAAAAACTGAATACCACAACATCGCATTTTTTAAACGCATGCTCTCGCCTTTAGACGCTATCCACATCACCCCGGGACCATTTTCTTTTTTCCGAAGAGAAGTTTTTGAAAAAATAGGTCTCTTCAAAAAAGCGCACAATACAGAGGACATGGAGCTAGCGCTTCGCATGCAGTCAAACCATATGCGTATCAGAAACGTTCATACAGCGCGCGTGTACACGACAGCGCCAGAAAGCCTCCACAAGCTCTACCGTCAGCGACTTCGTTGGGCATATGGCGGAATGAAAAACACGCTTGACTACCGCTTTATGCTTTTCCGTCGCGAGTACGGCATTTTGGGAATGATTACACTTCCGCTTTCATTATTTGCGGTTGTCATCTTTTTGTATAATTTCAGCTTTGTAGCCTTTCACGCGATACAAGCAGTTGTGGAAAAGGCGACAGAAATCAGCACTGTTGGTTTTCTTTTTGCTATCCCAACCGCAAGTCCTTTTTTCTTTAACACAGAATTTATGGCGATACTTTCATACATATTCCTCGGGCTGGGTTTGGTAATTATGTGGAATGGAGTAAAATTGGCTGAAGGGCGCTTCCGCCCAAGTATGGGAATTCTTTACTTCATCGCGCTTTATGGTATTGTAGCGCCAATCTGGTTCACACGCGCCATCGTGAACGTTTTGTTCTCCCGCGCAACTTCATGGCGTTAAACCATTATGAAAAACATCCGCGCTCAAATAGAAACTAAAAAATATGTGTTTGCATTTGTTATTACAGCAGTTGTGTTTTTCAGCGCGCTTTTGATAAGCAACATTTTTTCACGAAATCGCATAGCGGAAGTTAAATCCATAGAAGATAAGATCGCTATGGACATCCTGTCTTCAGAAACACAATTTGCCCTTCTGAAAGAGTCTTCGTGTAAATCAATAGATCACGGCGGTACAGCCTTTTCTGAAGAACTCGGCGTATTGGCGGCAAGACTGTCATATATGGAGGAAAAACTAGGCGACAACGACGAGGAGGTTATAGGACTCAAAAAATACTATTCGCTTCTTCAAATCAAGGACTATCTTTTAGTGGAGCAAGTCAGGCAAAAATGTGGAGTAAAACCGCTTACAATTATTTACTTCTATTCAAATCTTGGCGACTGCGAGGACTGCAAGCGCGAGGGATATGTTCTCACCAAGCTTCGCGAAGAGTTCCCCGAGCTCCGCATATACTCGTTTGACTACAACCTAGACCTTTCTGCAGTAAAAACAATGAGGTCTATTCAGGGCGTGAAAAACAAGCTCCCTGCGCTCATTATTTGGGACGAAAATTATTACGGTTTCAAAACCGCCGAGGACATTGAAAAGATAATCCCACAGCTCAAACGCATTCGCGCGGAACGCGAAAAGGAGGAAGCTACAAAATCAGCAACGAGTTCAAAAAATTAAAAAAACCGTCAAGCACCATTCTGGTGCTCAACGGTTTTTCGTGCGATTTCTGCTACTGTTCCGGAGCAAAAATGTCTCGCAACGGAGCAGGGACCAATGGAAGCAAATCATCTAACACAAACGACTCAGTGCTTTTTGTAAGAGGTGTGAGGTGGATGCATTTCGGGCATTTAAGCATTGTTTCGCGATCTACCAAACGCCAACTACCGAGAGTAGAATCCTCCTTGCAGTTACCACACTGGAGGATTCCACGTCTCACGACATCCACGATTTCCTGCCTGATTCGCGCCACTTTTGCGTCCGACGCAAGAGTTTTGCAGCAATGCATATCAGAATGATCCGCTGAAGCGTTTCTGTATGCGATTGCCTTGTGAAGCTGGAGCGCTAGCCCGTCTTTTTCGTCACATATCAGATTTGTTGCCTCTACCAGAGTAATCGGCAGGTTGCTTTTCATTTCGTTCTCCTTTGTTCTTGAATGGGAAATTCCAATTAGGATACTAGCACAGAGTTTCGGTAAAACAAAAGCCCGCCGAGCACCAGTACTGGTGCTCGGCGAATTCTTGTTTACAAATCCTCCATACTTTGCTGTTCTAAGAACATCAAAATTCACCTATACACGTATANNATTCTGCATTCTACCCATTACGCTCCCATCTCAATGAGTTTCATAAACGCAAGAATTTCTCCTGTGTATGTTGGAACAACTGAGTTGTTGTAATGATGAAGAATCTCCGTTGTAGTAGCGCCTTTGTAGTATTGCTCTGTGTTAGGGTTCTTACCACCAAGGTTCATACCCACAGTCTCAATCGCAGAATCAAAGTTCTTGAACTTAATCTTGCATGAGCCCCAACCGAATGGGTTGTTGTGACAAGCAAACTTTCCACCCGTTGATTCCTTGATAGCAATCGCGGGGAGAAGGCGCCAGTCAAGATTATTTTCCTCAGCAACCTTCACGAGCTTTGCGCCGTAGCCTTCAAGTGGCATCCCACGCTTTGCAAAGTAAGCGTCAACCTTCTTTGCGCGCTCATCGTTAACTGATGTGTAAAATGACTGAGTGATGTTCTTTAGCGAAAAATTCGTATTGAACGTAGCTAGTGGTGAGGCGCTTGTTGCCAAAAATGGCATAAGTACCAAACCGCGCATAAATTGTATTGTTTGTTTTTTCATATAGCAGTGGCATTCGCTCCACCAAACTCCGTGACTGCAGCAGCCCTAACAAAAAAGCACCTAACTAAAGGTGCATTTGAGCCTGACTGAAGATGAATCAAGTGTATCATATCCAGCTCAAAAAGTCAAGGATTTTTCTTCTGTTTTGAGCTGGTTTTAGATGAAAAATTGCTAAAATATCCTTATTTTTCAATGGTTTTTATACAATATGCTTTACGGCTTGTCAAACCTGTTTTTTCGTTACTTTTCCGCTTGCTTTTAAAAAGCCGTGAATCCTACAAGTTTTTGACTAGCTCCCGTGGCACTTCTTGTACTTCTTGCCAGAACCACAAGGACAGAGGTCATTCCTGCCAATTTTGTCGGAATGAATTGGCTCTGCTGTCTTCTCCGCCTCTTCCCCACCACCTATTTCAATTGCGTGCTTCACCACTTCGCGGGCCTTTTCCTCTTCCTTCACGAATGCTCCGGCGCCGATAGCTGGTACGAGACGGAGGATTTCATTTTGTACCGACTCATTCATTTCGCGGAAAAGGCGAAGTCCTTCTTTTTTGTATTCCACAAGTGGGTCACGCTGTCCGTACGCGCGGAGATTCACCGACGATTTCAAATATTCCATCGCGTCCAAATGTTCCATCCACATCATATCCACGACCTGCAAAATGAGACGCTTCACAGCGTTGTAAAACTCCGCCTCACCAAGCCCGGCGACTTTCTCCGCGATATTGCTTTCAAGAGCCGGGACTCCAGCAACAATCTCTGTGAGATATGTTTTTGCAGAGTCCATGCCACCCATTAAAATTTCACGACGCATTCCGTACACATACGCGCGCTGTTTGGTCATCACGTCGTCATACGAAAGCACATGCTTGCGAGAATCAAAATGAAATCCTTCAATTTTTTCCTGCGCTGTTTCAAGCGAACGAGAAATCATTTTGTTTTGAATTGCCTCGTCTTCTGGAATACCAAGCTTGCCCATCATGTTTTTTACAACGTCTGAGGCGAAGACGCGCATCAAACTGTCCTCCATTGATACGAAAAATTGCGTCTCACCGGGGTCGCCTTGGCGTCCCGCGCGACCGCGGAGCTGGTTGTCTATACGGCGCGCTTCGTGTCGCTCGGTTCCAAGCACAAAAAGTCCGCCGAGAGATTTTATTTCCTCGTAAAGCTCGGGTGTGCTTGGGTTTCCGCCGAGTTTAATATCCACACCGCGACCTGCCATGTTTGTCGCGATAACCACACTTCCCTTTTTGCCTGCTTGGGCAATAATTTCGCCCTCGCGTTCGTGGTTTTTTGCGTTCAAAACTTCGTGTGGCACACCCTCATTTTTCAGATATTCCGAAAGAAGCTCGTTTTTTTCAATAGACACCGTACCGATGAGCACAGGCTGACCTTTTTCGTTTAGCTCCTTTACTTTGCGGGCGATTGCCTTGAACTTGCCGTTTTCGGTCTGGAAAATAAGGTCCGTGCGGTCTATTCGAGAAACTTTACGGTTTGTAGGTATTGGAGTTACTTCAAGACCATACACTTTGTAAAACTCCTCGCTAGAAGTTTCGGCAGTTCCGGTCATTCCGGCAAGCTTGCCATACAGACGGAAATAATTCTGGAATGTTATAGACGCAAAAGTGCGAGATTCCTGCTGGATTTTCACGCCCTCTTTTGCTTCCACGGCTTGGTGAAGACCCTCGGACCAGCGACGTCCGGGTTGCATGCGACCTGTAAACTCGTCTACGATAATCACCTCGCCTTCTCGCACCACGTATTCTTTGTCTCGTATAAAAAGAGCCTGCGCGCGAACTGCGGTTTCCAAATGATGCACGTATTTAACTCCACGCTCGGTATAAATGTTATCAATACCCAAAATTTCCTCAGCTCTGTTGATTCCTTCGTCTGTAAGCTGAATCGCTTTTAGTTTTTCATCCACAGTATAGTGCTCTGGGGATTTCAATTTTCCTGCAATGCCTGCAAAAACGGTATACAAATTTTCCGCATCACCAGACGGCGCGGAAATAATGAGCGGTGTGCGCGCTTCGTCTATTAAAATAGAGTCAATCTCGTCCACGATTGCAAAATGGTAATCGCGCTGAGCGAGGTCCTCCGGACTGTACGCAACATTGTCACGAAGATAATCAAAACCGTACTCATTGTTTGTGCCGTAGGTAATGTCCGCAAGGTACGCGTCTTTTTTTCCGCATGGACGCATAAATTCGTGAATGACCTTGAATGACCCAACTTCATCACGCTCCTCATCTTTGTCCTTGTGATTCGGGTCGTAAAGATACGATGCGCTGTGGTTGAGCACTCCAACAGAAAGTCCTAGGAATGAATAAATCTGACCCATCCATGTTGCGTCGCGACGAGAGAGGTAGTCGTTCACTGTGACAACATGCACGCCTTTTTTAGGGAGCGCGTTTAGGTATGCCGGAAGTGTCGCGACGAGAGTTTTTCCTTCGCCGGTCATCATCTCGGCAATTTTACCCTGATGAAGAGCGATTCCACCCAAAAGCTGAACATCATAGTGTCGCTGACCAAGGGTTCTACGAGACGCCTCGCGCACCACGGCAAAAGCCTCTAGGAGAATATCGTCCAATAAAACGCCTGACGCCAGGCGGGAGCGAAATTCCTCCGTTTTTGCTCGTAGATCCTGGTCAGAGAGCGCTTGGATCGCCGGCTCAAATTCATTGATTTTCTTCACAAGTGGAGCGTATTTCCCCGCAGGTCCGCTTCCAGCAAAGATATTTTTCAGAAATGACATTTAGACACTTTAGCATAAAAACGCGTTCTTCTGAAGTGAGTAGCTTTGGATGCCCAAAGCTACTCACTTAAAAACAAAAATCTCTCCAACTAAAATAATCGGAGAGATTTTTGACTCTTAAAACAGAGTAGAACTACTTTCGCTTCTTTGAAGCCTTCTTTGCCTTCTTCTTTGCTACTTTCTTAGCCTTTTTCTTTGCTGCCATTTTTTTATGTGCTGTTTTGAGACACATGAATGTATCTCAAAACAATGTATGCAAATTAATATCTACAACAATGTTCGACCTGATGCGAAAATTAATTTCACGCATCACGTACAATTGTTGGATCATCTTTGTGCGAAATTTTCATTTCGTACGCTGTACAGTGATCTACTAATATTATCCCGCATACAAAATTCATTCGCAATGCATTTTGAAATTAAACTGTGGATAACTTTTTTTCTTTTCCTCACAAGAAAATTTTCAATTTAAAAAATTAATTTCTAAAATATTTTTTTACATCATCACTACCTCTTCTTCAAGTGTCACTCCTGTTTTTTCATTGATGTCATTTTTTATTTCACGCGCGAGCGATAGCACTTCTTCAGCACTCGCGTTTCCATAGTTCACTAGGATAAGCGCTTGCTTCTCGTGCACTCCAGCATCTCCGCGACGCGCGCCTCGCCATTTGCCAACGTGGTCAATGAGCCATGCTGCGGAAAGCTTGTACGTATTATCGCCCTGATCATATGCTTTAATTTCTGGAAACTCGTTTTTAAGCGACTCGTATTTTTGTGCGCTTACTACTGGATTTTTGAAAAATGAACCTGCGGTGCCTATTGGCGGTACTGGCATTTTTTTCGTGCGTATAGCTACGATCGCATCTCGTATTTCACTGAGCGTAGGCTCACTGATTTCATTATCCTCAAAATATTTTTTTACATCCTCATAATCAGCGCGCGGTGTGCCGTGTTGCGCAAGTTCAAATGTTGCGCTCACAATAATCAGATTTATATTTTTTTTAAAAAAACTTTCACGATAATCAAACTCACATTCATCGCGAGAAAAAGTTTTTATTTGCATTGTCTCTGTATCAAATGCAAGAACAGAAAAAATTGTTTCTCTCGCTTCAACTCCGTACGCTCCAATATTTTGTGCTACAGCTCCTCCCACTGTCCCAGGTACAAGAGAAAGATTTTCAATCCCCCACAAGTTGCGTGAGACAGCATCACGCACAACATCGTCCCACATCTCTCCCGCGCTCGCAGTAACACGATTGTCTTCGCATGTAATTCCCTTAATCTCAATTTTTATTACAAGTCCGGGAAATCCATCACCTGACACGAGAGTGTTTGAACCGCCTCCTAGAATAAATATTGGAACCGATTTTTCGCGCGCAAAAATTATCGCGTCATTCAAATCATCAACATCATTGACGCGCGCAAAAAAGCGCGCATTACCTCCAACACGCATAGTTGTAAATGGCGCAAGTGATATTTGTTCTTCAATATGAATGCTCATTGTGGTATTTGTACCATCCCAAATTAACCTCCTCGCATTTCACTAAAAATATCGGCTACAACTTCAAGAAAAATTTTCTTTGAGCCTCGGCTCAATTCAAATTTTTCTTCTTGTTTCGCTCGATATTTTTAGTGAAATTACGCGAAGGACCTAATTTGGGATGATACAAAACTCCTGTACTCTTTTGGCTAGCGAGTGCGAACTCCAACAAATGTCTAATATGTGAGTGCTTCGCTAGCCAAAGGAAAACAGGAGTTGGAGCGCGTCCAAAATCTAATGTCTCACCAAAACTCTCAAATTTCTTGCGAAAAACATAAAGCTCGAGAAGGCATATAAATATATGTCGACGAGAGATGAGTGTTTTGTAGCAGAAATTTGGGAGTTTTGGTAGACAAGCGTGCATACACGAACCAATCCCTTTCTTTATCGCGGTTAGATTTTAGGCGAGCTCCTAGTATATTGTACGAAATATTGACAAAAACGCCAACAAACAAAAAGCCCCGCTTTCGCGGGGATTTTTGCAGACATTCGTTTGTTGAAACGCATTAGAGTTTCCTCCTTTGCACTCACATAAGGCAAGTATAGCAGGTTTGAGAAAAATGTCAAATTTTTAGAGAATTTTATATACCCTCCGTCAATTTTACTTGTCTCGTAACTTCCTCAACAACGCTTTTGATGACGCCAGCGACATCCTTATTCTTAAAATTATCAGCTATTTCCAGTGGTACCTTTTGGACTGAATCTACTGCAGACAAAGCGACTACCCAGCTCATAATGTCTTGTTCTGGATAAACCTTCTGCCACCATGATATCCATGAACGTACATCTGTCTCTTTTGCAAGGCAAGCAAGGTCAAAGTAATCCTTGTACTCTTCTCTTCCGCATACGGCAACAAGTTTCATTACAGTTATATCTTTGATGCCAGCAAGGCGAAAGGAATCTGCGGGTTGTGGCACTTCCAAAAGTGTGTCAAATCGAGAGATAAATGAGACCTTCACACCATCAATCACACACCACAATGTATCCTTCGTTTCAAAAAGAATTTCTACCCTCTCCGTAGGAAACACTTCACCAAGAGTCTTTTTCAGGGCGAGTGTATCAATGGGCTTAGCGATGAAGTAGTCCAGGTCTACACTTTTGCGATGCCCTAAAAAGAGAGCGAGTGCCGTTCCACCGGCAAGATAGTAACCAGCGTCAAGATCCTCAAATACTTTGCGCGCGATTACGTGCATCTCACTTGTGATGGTTTCAAGGTGAAGCGTCATATCAAAAGAAAATTTTTGATGTAGTAATATTTCCGTGCTGGGATACTCGTTGGCTTCATTGTTTCAAACACTTGTTTCACTGCGAGATTTCCGTATTCATGTATAGCCTTCACAGCGAGGAAGAGGCCCCCGTACGAAAGAATTCTCTGTATAATAAAATCCGCAGGGAGGGCACTGATGCTTTCCTCGTTGATATCCCACAAGACTTTTTGAAGATCCTGCTTATTCATGTGTGTTGATTATACCATAATTTGGTACTAATTTCCA
Organism: Candidatus Yonathbacteria bacterium; assembly: GCA_003489395.1. Classification (GTDB taxonomy): domain Bacteria; phylum Patescibacteriota; class Minisyncoccia; order Phycocordibacterales; family UBA1550; genus UBA1550. Next base: position 9,732 of record DNMN01000060.1, read on the forward strand.
CACACTTTTTATGTGATATTTTTATAGACTTACACCAGGGATTGGACGGGCTTTGAATATTGCTGCCGCCTCATCACGCTTTTCATTCATAACAAGAATTTTGATGTAGTACATCTCTGCTTCGGCAAATTCTGGCGCGAGCTCGAAAGCCTGTTTGAATAATTCCTCTGCTTTTTTAGGGTTTCTAAGGCCATTATAATATAGACTGCCTAGCTCAAAGGACATAAATTGCTTTTTTGGAGAAAGCTCGAGTGCCTTCTCTAGATATGGCAATGCTCTTTGGGGCTCTCCTATTTTTGAAAGATATGACCCTGCAAAAAGCTGGTACCTTGCGTCACCTGGAAGCTCTTCGGCCTGCTTCTCAAGCTCGCTTTTCGCCAGATCAATAAATTGTTTTTGCATTTCAGAAATCCCTTTAGAGGAATCAAAAGCTCCTGTTGAAAATGATGCAAGCTGTTCACGCGCTTCCGCAGTACCAAATGAATTATATGCAATAGTTTTTTTCATTAATTCTAAATTATGCACGGCGCCTTTTTCTGAACGCTCGGACAATGCGCGAATAAGTGTTGTGTTCTGCATATAGCCGTTGTAGTTTACTGTGTAAATGAGAACGAGAGCGAGAACAACTGCCCCGCCGGAAACAAAAATCGTCAAATCTTCCTCTCCAACCTTAAATTGACTCTTTACTTTCAACTTCGAATCAGCTGATTTCGTGGCTTGGCCATAAACACTTTCAACTTCCCTATGGCTCATACTCTCAACATACGCGAGAATTGTTCCAAAATAAATGAGCGACGAGATGCTATCAAACACAAAAAGGTTTTGGAAAAAGTATCCACCGAGAAGGCCAGTTAACACGCTTTTTTCTAGAATTGTGAGTTCGTCGGCGCGTCTCCAAATGCAATACACAGCACAAGCAAAAAGTGAGACGTACCCAAGAGCGCCTAAAATACCGCCTGCAACAAGCCAGTCAAAGAGCACATTGTGCGCTCGGTCAAACCACTGCTCTTGTCCCCACATATTTGGGTCATAGTATTCATTGAAGACATAATTAAAGTTTTCCATTCCCCACCCGAGGATTGGTCGCTCCTTGAATCCTTCAATCGCCATTCCCCACACCATGAGGCGCGCTTTGCCTGTCCCCTCGCTTGGCGAAATTGCCGCGAGGCGAGAAAGAACTGGGCTTTGCTGTATGAAGGAAGCGTCGCGAAGCGCTATGAATCCGCCGACAATGAGGCCGATTGCAAGAAGGGCGCCAATTGCGCTTTTTCTCACCAATTTATTATTCCTTTCAAAAATCGCAATCAAGATAGCGACGAGCAAAAGGCCAGCAATAAAACCAAGCATAGCTCCGCGAGTTCCAGAATGATACAGCACAAACGTTTGCAAAAGGATTATTGCGCCATATATCGCAACCCGCGCGCGTTCGCCAGTTGTCGTAAAACTTTGACGAACAATAAAGAATCCTGCGAGAAATATATTAAAGAGCGCGTAGGTGCTCATGTATTCCGCATTACCAAGCGTGCCGTTAATACGAATGCCGTCTTGCACCACTTTGAGCATTCCAGCCCACTGCATGACACCATAGACCGCCATAATCACCCCAGCGCCAAGGTGGAAGTTTAAATATGGACGCCATAGGTCGCGTACCGTGAGCACAGTGGACGCCACTATAAAATATGCAAAGAGGTGGAAGTATGTAACCAACCCTTCCATTCGCTCAAAGTTTGACCAAAAGCTCTTCGCAGGGTTTTCGCCAAAAATAGCAGAGATGGTGAGAATACTTATAAAAGCCACAAACGCTCCTAGAAGCCAACTTTTCTTTGGGCGATACGCGGGATCAATAAACGCAAGAACGACCCACGCAGAAAACATTATTTCAACAACAATACGGAACGCAAAGTTTTTCCCTACGATAAACGGGAAAAAAGTGGTCTGCGAAAGAATAACAAACGGAATAAACGGCACCAAAATAAACCCCGTCAAAACCACCGCATTTGCTAAAATCTTGTGAATATTCATCCCGTTAGAGACAGGGGAAGAAATCCCCGTGTCTAATTATATTAAACTGCTAGTAGTAATTGTTCCATTATACCCCATTGCCACCGCAAACATAACGCTCGGGTCTCTAACGGGATTCATAGTGCTACCATCGTACCATAATT
>DNMN01000002.1 GCA_003489395.1 Candidatus Yonathbacteria bacterium
TATAAAATACGTGTATAGTAAGTAACAAAAAGAAAAATCACAGCTTTCACTGTGATTTTTCTAACCCGCCCCCCATTAATACCTTCTCATGATTTCCTTAAATAAATATTAGGCGAGCCAATAAGAAAATTTTGAAAAGTATAGGTATACTTTGAAGAATTTTCTCGAAGGCGCAGCCAAGATTTTTAAGGAAATGAGGAGAGATTAATGGGGGGCGGGTTTACTCATATCGATAAGCCGAATTCTGTATCAAATACCATTTCTGATATTCAACGATGGTCATTTATCTGGGAGTGCGATTACTCGCACCCTCGAGCGGCACCCTGCGCTTGCGCGCAGTACGGCCTTGCACCCAGGTAAGGATTTAGCCGTTTCACCCCGCATGTTGCCATGCGGACTCACCCACGAGGGGTGCTTTGTTCTTTCGTTCAAAGCGTCTCTGCTCGCACCTCTGTCCAGCACCTATTTTGCACACAAACTCATGACTAAACAATTCATCACGCATTATTACTTTCTCTGCATAATACTACTCATGTACAAAATAGGTGCTGGACGACGGGCGTTACCCGCTACCCTACTCCAAGCACCATTGCTGGTGCTTGGGAGTGTTCGGACTTTCCTCCAAACATCATTGCTGATGTTCAGCAACCATCTGATATGGGTACAACAATTATACCACCTTTTGCAGAAAAAAGCAATAGAGAAAAAACCTTGTGTTACAAGGTTTTTTCTCTTACTCAAAGCGAGCTGGTTTACTTTTTATGGGGTTGCGAGTGTGTCGACACGAGCATTTCAGGATTTTTAAAGCTTAAAAAAATCCGTACCATAAAAAGAAAACAGCGAGCGACCTTTACTTCTTTGCGCTCTTCTTTGGCTTCTTCTTTTCTTTATGCGCGTCTTTTCCTTTTGCCATGATTGATTTTCTTGACGAGCTTGAGAGTCCTAGAAAATCATCACCCGGTTAAATGCGATTTTTCCAAAATCGCGATTCCAAATTTGATAAATTTGGAATCATTTAACTGGGTAAATAGTCTAATGTCGCTTCGCTCGTTATCTTATTTAAATTTTTTATTTTCGACCACTTATACTAAGTATATCTCTACTGCAACCTAAGTTCAACAACATCTCCGCTCTTAAGTGCGTGTTTTCTATAAAATCCCGCATTAACTTCGAGTACATATTTAGATTCACTTCGTGGCATATATACTTTTGGATATGACTCTGGTGTCGCATTTTCCCACACATCCACTATTCTCATTTTCTCATCAAGCCAAATGATATCTATTGGAAACAACATGTCCTTCATCCAAAATCCGTAAAGACCGGCATCGGGAAAAACAAATAGCATGCCTTCATTTTTTAAAAGAGGGTTATGAAAGCTAAGTCCTTTCTCTCGCAATTCTGGTGTATCTGCTATCGTTACCATTATTTCCACTCCAGCAAGAGATACTCTTGCCTCTTTTAGTGAACCCTTTGGTATAACAAGCATCGCAGTGACCAAAATAGCCACTGCGATGCTTGTGTACAACGTACCTAAAAGGAGCTTTCCGATTAGTGTCGTTTGTGTCATTCAATATTTACCTATTGAGACCTTCCATCATTCGCTCTCCTTTTTTAATCTCCTCCTCGAGCTTATTTACGTCAGATTCATCAACCTCTTCATCATTGTCTGAATCTGAATCCTTCATTGCATTATCAGCTTCTTCAACAGCATCCTGAATTTTTTCAAGCACTTTCTTTGCTTGTTTTGATAAATCTTTTGCTGTCTCAAAATCACCACGCGCATCTGCTGCCTTTGCCTTAGCTAAGAGGTCCTGATATGCAGCGACAACGCTTGCAGGAAGTTCTCCTGCCATCGCATCAAGGCGAGCTTTCAAGCGTACTGCTTCGTCAATGTGCTTTTGGGCTGAATTTTCCTTTCCCATACCATCATCAAGAAGGTCTTGATCGTCCTCTAGGTCTCCATCAAGGTCTCCATCTTCTTTGTCGGTGTCATTCTTCTCCTTCATTATAGAAGCAAGCGCCTGAGTTAACCCTGGGATTTGTGGATCTCCAGGAGCAAGAGCTGCGAGTTTTGCGCGAATCTCAGTCTCTGCGCGAGAAGATTCGTTTCTGTGTTCCTTAAAAATGTCTTTGAGTGCCTCACGAATGCTATCAAGCTCGTCATCAAGTTCGTGAGCTAGCTTTGACACATCATTGCCTTTGTCTTTTTCTCCCTTAACGAGAGATGTCGCATCCCCTATCTCCGTATCAAGGTCATCTTTGGTTGATTTAACATCATCAAGTTTTGCCTCTGGATTTTTAAGAACTTCACCCATCTCTGCAGCGCGCTCCTTTGCATTCTCTAGGTGCTTGCGAGCTTTCTTTTCATTGTTAAATGTAAGCGCCATATTGAGTGCTTCTGTCCAACGATCAAGGAAATAGAAGAAGTCTCCCGGCAAGAATCCTGGATTAGAAATAGTTGTTGTGACAGTTACCGTACCCGTTGCTTGTGTCACCGTAGTTGTGGATGTCTGAGCAAATGAAACAAACGGCGATGAAATCAACATTATTCCTGCAATAATAAATTTATTCATAAATTTCTAAATATTAAATTAATAAAACGTACTTGAATTATACCACGTTGCATAAACCATTCACAATGGATGACTGTGTACAACTGTCAATCTTACAAACAAAAACCCCAGACGGCCTAGGCCGTCTGGGGTTTTTGTTGTTCGCATAATTACATGCGACGGTTGCTTCCACCACCAAACTCACGACGAGGTGCGCGCTCCTCGAGAGGGCGTGCTTCGTTCACTGTAAGTGTACGGCCCTGGAAATCCTTGCCGTTCATTTCTGCGATTGCCTTGTCGGCATCTGCATCATTTGCCATTTCAATGAATCCGAAACCCTTTGAGCGACCAGTCATCTTGTCGATGATGATTGCTGAAGAAGTAACTTCACCCATCTCTGCAAACGCTGCTTTGAGATCATCCTCAGTTGTTGAATAAGGGATCCCTCCTACGTACAATTTCTTTGCCATAAAATGCTATTTTTTGCTTAATTCTAATTTTTCGTAAGATGACCGTTCTCCTCGCCCTCTTCCTAACCAGAACCAAGCAGTCAAGCAAGCACTGAGAGAAAACTTCTTACCATATAAGGGTACCACGAGGAAGCCAAAAGCACAATATCCTAAAATAAAGCTGTGGATAACTAACAAAAAACCCTCAGTTTATCCAAACTGAGGGTTTTTTGTCCTAGTTCTTCCTAAATGCCTTCACACGATTAGCATCAGTGAGATACTGCTTACGGAGACGCACTGATTTAGGGGTAATTTCCAAATATTCCTCTTCGGTCATTGTTTCAAGACCTCGCTCAATTGAAAGGTCAAATGGGGGTGTGAGAACAATTGCTTCGTCGGTGCCCGAAGAACGCATGTTTGAAAGTTGCTTGCCTTTCGTTGGGTTCACAGTCATCTCGTCACCCTTTGAAGTATTGCCAATAACCTGCCCTTCATACACCTCCACTGCAGGCCCGATGTAGAGAGTACCGCGGTCCTGAAGATTGTAGAGTGAAAAACCAAGCGCTTTTCCTGACGCCATTGAAACCATTGACCCAGCCGCTCGCTTCACAATCTCGCCCGCATGCTCGCGGAACTCAACAAAACGAGATGAAAGAATGCCGTCTCCTTTTGTATCCACTACAAACTGTCCTCGATATCCAAGAAGCCCGCGCGTAGGAATATCAAACATAAGACGCGTGATGCCGTTTTCCTCTTTCATATTTGTCATCATCGCTTTGCGCTTGTTAAGTTTTTCAATAACACCGCCAGAAAGCGCCGATGGCACGTCAATGATAAGCTCCTCGTATGGCTCAAGCTTCTTTCCATTCTCTTCTTTGATAATAACTTGAGGCTGTGACACCTGAAGTTCAAAACCCTCACGACGCATTTGCTCAAGGAGAATAGAAATGTGCATTTCACCACGGCCATACACTTTGAATGAATCATTTGCGGAAAAATCCACACGGAGACCCACGTTCACCTCTAGCTCGCGTTCCAAACGGTCACGAATCTGACGAATAGTAACAAACTTGCCTTCACGTCCGGCAAACGGCGAGTCGTTTACGAAAAAATTCAAGGAAATTGTTGGTTCATCAACTTTAATAGCAGGGAGTGTTTCTTGACCTGCATTCACGCAAAGGGTCTCGCCAATATAAACGTCTGGAAGGCCTGCAACCATCACGATGTCACCCGCGACAGCTTCTTCTACCTCTTTTCGCTCGGTACCTTCAAAAGTACAAAGCTTAGTGACTTTTCCTTGACGAGAAGTGCCGTCAACATTTTTAATAATAATACTTTCTCCTGCGTGGATGGTGCCCTCGTAGATACGGCCAATAGCGAGACGGCCTAGGAAATTGTCATACCCCAAGTTAAAAGGTTGCATACGCATTGGCGCGTGAATGTCTGCTTTTACAGCAGGAACTTTTTCCAAAACAACATCGAGAAGCGGGTCAAGGTTGGTTGACTCATCTTCAAGCGTGCGCTTTGCGATACCCTGGCGACCGATTGCGTATACCGTTGTAAAATCTAGTTGCTCATCTGTTGCGCCAAGCTCAAAAAAGAGCTCAAAAACTTCGTCGTGCACTTCCTTTGGGCGAGCAGCGGGCTTGTCAATTTTGTTCAAAACAACGATTGGCTTCAAACCGAGTTCAAGTGATTTTTTGAGTACGAAACGAGTCTGGGGCATCGGACCTTCCTGAGCATCCACAAGGAGAAGCACGGTGTCTATGGAGCGAAGCACGCGCTCTACCTCGGAACCGAAGTCCGCGTGACCTGGAGTGTCTACAATGTTGATTTTTGTTCCTTTGTAAAAAACAGAGGTGTTTTTTGCGTAAATAGTAATACCGCGCTCAAGCTCAAGGGCGTTTGAGTCCATTGTTACGCCCTCTTTCGTCATTCCGGTCTGGCGCATCAAAGCATCGGTAAGAGTCGTCTTGCCGTGGTCAACGTGGGCGATAATCGCGATATTTCTAATTTCCATGATTGATTTTAAACCGAGCACTATCTTTCTTGTTAAATTACCTGATGAGGCACTGTCTTTCAAGGGTTCCTAACACCTTGAGTGTGCTCTACATAGATAGTGCTCGGTAAACAAAAAATCCGCACATGCGGGGCTTATATATCAACCACTATACACAATTGAGAGAGAGAAATCAAGCGAAGTCAAGGTTTTCATCTTCCTTGACTTCGCTTGAATTTCCGAACGAGAGCAGTGTATATTGTACCCAGTTATATACCAAAAAAGCCTTTGTAAGTCAACGACTCGCTGATATAATGTGTGGATGAAGAAAATAGTCCTTTTCCTTGTCGTTGTGTATGCGTTGTCGGCATTTGGCGCATGGTTACTTTTTTCAAAAAATGTTAGCGGGAATGTTGTTCTTACACAAGAAATTGCGTCACTAAAATCTGAGCTATCCCTCGCAAAAACAACTCTTGAGGCAGAAAAAACTGCTCGTATAAATGCTGAGAAAAAAATTACAGATGCGCGCGTAAATTCAGCATTTCTAGCTCTCGCCCTCTGCCCAACGCTCGAAGCGACTGATAAAAATGCGCCTTGTGTAAAAAACAGCACTGAATGGCTCTCACAAACGATTATGTCGGGAACAACACTTACCTCCCCAGACGCAAAAGCAAAAATGGAAGCACTACTAGTCGCACTTGGTAAAAAAACAAAACCGACCGCGAAGCAACTCTATGAAATGCTCCGCCCTATTGAGGTTTACGCGCTAAAAGCGCTCAGCGAGAATTTGAAGTAACATTTTGATTGGTAAAGAAAAAAGGCAGTCGCGGAGCGACTGCCTTTTAATTTGCGTCAAACTATTTAGAACGGTTGAAATGACAGCGATCCTGTTACCGTTATCCCCTTCTGTATTTTTGAAGGGAAAAACTGTATTGGAGTAGCTGTAAAAGTAATCAACCCTGCGTTCATGTCAAAAAGGATACCGACACTGCCACAAGAAGTGCTAGCAAATACATTTTCCGCGGAACCAACGCTACATCTTATGCTGTACCCGCGAACCATCGTGATTTCAAGAGTGTCAGATGCTCCATTGTAAATTAGTATAGCTGTAGATCCGCCTGGGTCGCTCCATTTATACACAGAACCGTGCATAAATGTTTGAGCGCCAGCAACATACACGCCGTCTGAAAAATGCATATTTGAAATTGAATCAAATCCAAGCAGTATTCCCGAAAATACGACTCCGGTTCCTGTCACTCGGTGATTTCTAATTCCACTGTCCTGTGTTACAGAAAAATTGGCTCTTGGGTATTTACCGTGTGGGAGCATTCTTAACAAAACAAATGGCGGACTAAATGTGTACCCAGGAAGCGACGGAGTAACAGTAAAGTCGCCATGCGGTGAGACAGTCAGGCTGTATTTCCCTTGAGGGTCCATCACCAAAGTGCTATCCACAATATTCCCGAACTTGTCGCTCAAATCCACCACGACACCAGGTGTCGGTGGAAATATAATTCCAGTAATCGTGTCGCCGTACGCAGTGCCAGCAAACAAAATTGCGATGGCACAAAACAACGCCAGTATTTTATTCATTTCAAACTCCTTTCGTTGGCAAAATGTTGATGATGTCTATGAGCAAAAAACTTAATCCATTAAAAATATTACATTTGTAACAGGTTTTGTCAACTTTTGGGCTCGCGCTATGTTCTGCACCCAGCATGATAAATATCCCCTGCCCTTTGCGACGCAATATTCGTTCCCTCCAGAATATCAATATTTTTTTGATATTTTTGCGCTAGGCACATCACGTCGTCGCCATAGAACTGCAAACTCTTTTTGTTCACATTTCCACAGCCAGCCAAATAACACATTGCTGAAATAAACTCATTGCGTGATGTTTGTTTATCCGCACCAGAGTCTGCAAGGTAAAGAGCCGATGCCATAAATGCGTCTTGCGGGTTCCATGGGTTTGGGGGGAAATTGCCAGTGAGCTTACCTACCCTGTCCTTGCCTTGCTGATACTCCCACGGGCCGTTCCAGGTGCCGTCTGGATTCTTGCTACATTTTCCAGTTGTAGTGTTTATGTATCCAGAAAAACACGCCCATGTGGATGGAATAAACTGCGCGGGACCCATTGCTCCTCCATATCCATACCAGACCTTCTTAGACACAGGCACGTTATCAGGGTTAAGACCCAGGAGTGAGGTCAAGTACTTAAAAACAGGGACATCACGTGTTTGGTGCATATCCACAGTCCACGTTCCCTTGCCAACATTTTCACCGAGATTTGACTCTTCCGCGATAATGCCGAGGACCATCGCTGGGCGCACACCAGTCTTTTCTGCGGCAACTCTCGCGTACGCAAGCGCTTTTTCAAAAGAGATTGCAGTTGAGCCACTCAAAGAAAACAATTCCGCGCGTATTTGCGCGGCGCTCTGTTGCTTGTCCTTTAAAATCTTTTGATACGCAACCTCTTGCCCTTTTGTTTCTTTTAGAATACGTTTCTTTTCGGCTTCGTTCGCTTCTATTCGCTTTTTCTCAAGCTCTTGAATGCGACGCAAATCGGTTTCCTCTGCCTTCTTTTCCTCAAGAGCTTTTTTTTCTTCTTCGGTAGATTTTTTCGCTGCCCCGACTTCCTCAAGCGACTGACCTATTGCGTCCTCTACATATTGAAAATTATCCAAATCAACAAAAAATTCAGAAAAATCTCTGTCGGAAAGCGCTACTTCCACAATGGAATATGTATCAAGCTCGTTTGTTCGACGCATCAACCCCGCGAGTGATTCGCGTTCGCGGTCAATCTTTGCGGAATATTTTCCAATGGTGCGATTTTTCACACCTATGTCATCCACGAGCCCAGAAATAGAAAGGTTGCGCGCTTTGATTGAGAGTTTTGCTTTTTGAATCTGCGCTGTGAGTATTGCGATATCTCTCTCGAGTGATACACCTTCTTTTTGTTTTGCCTCAAGAATTGTTTTTTGATTCTCTATTTCTTTTTCTATAGAAGAAAGCTCTGCCTCAAGCATTGCTCTGCGCGCTAGAACATCATCCGCGACAACTTGCGCGGACGCAACCATTGAAAATGCCTCAAATACGAGTGCAAAAAAAATAATTATTACAACAGATTTTCCAAGAAGACTTTTAGGCATGTGGAGTATATTATAGCAAAAAATTCCCCGCAGACGTAGTCTGCGGGGAATTTTTTAAGAGATTATTTTTCTTCTGCTGGTACTTCCTCTTCTTCCTTCTTGCCCTTCTTTTCAACCTCAATAGCGGAGAGATCCATCACGGGAGCTTCTATTGGCTCGTCCTTTGCAACCGCGATTGCTGCAACTACATCAGTACCATTAGTTACCAAAGTAATACCCTTTGGAAGAACGATACTCTCTGCGAGAATCTGGCTATCAAGCGCTTCAAGCGCTGAGATGTCAATAACAAAATTATGTGGAAGATTTTCTGGCTGACCCTTCACCTCAACCTCGTGGAGAACCTTCACGAGCGAACCTCCTAGATCTTTTACAGCAACAGAAACACCAGTAAATTCTAGCGGAATATGCACCGAAACTTCCTGTCCTTTTTCAAGAGCGTAAAAGTCAACGTGGATTGGATGACCTTTTACAGGATCAACCTGAACCTCGTGAATGAGCGCAGAAATCTTGCCCTTTGGCATTTCAAGAGTTACAACTGCTGATTCCCCTGCGGTCTTCCAAACCTTCTTAAAAGCAACCATCGGAAAAACGCACGGTGTTGCAGCCTCCTTGTGCCCATAATAAACCCCTGGAACAAAGCCCTCGGCGCGAAGCGCTGCAAGTTTACTCTTTGGGTCCCTTGTTTCCCCTTTTAGTGTGATATTCATATCGGGTAAGTATACGGATTTCAGGAGAAAATGCAAGCAATGATGCTATAAAATAGAAACAGCCCCCTGTAATAGCGGGGCTGTGTTGATAAACGAGGCCTTTGCTCTTCATCCTAACCCCAAGACCTCTAATCCGAAGGGCTGGTAGCAATGCTCGCATTTTTTGATGAACATTTCGTCACCATACATGCTACATTGACGTTTAACGGCGGGGTAATATTGAGCGCTCAATCTCACCATGAAAATTCCACACCGAAACCACGTACCTAGCACAATAACACATCCATCAAAGGTTGCAACGGCTATTCTACATCCCTGAAAACAGCCTGAGTCGCGCCACAATCACCTTTTGCATTGCTTCTGTTGGCTCTTTCATCACCTTGTACGGCGCAACCTCGTCTGGGTGGGCGAGGAGATACTCGGCGAGTGTTTTTAAAGTTTACATAGGTCGGACCTATGTAAACAGGTAAAAACAAAGCCCGCCAAGCAAATGGCGGGCAAATCATTTAAAAACAGCGCAATTCAGTAGCGAACTGCTAAAGTTTCAACCATTGAGCCAAGTTGGCTCAGCAATGGTTGGTATTTTTTAACTTCTTCCTCAAGAGCACTGCGGACACTCATGGTTAATTTATCTGCACTGACTCTTACTCCATCACTGCCAGAATAGATGAAAATTCCCTCAAACTGAGTTTCCCAGCGACGATTAGAAAAACCTCCTGAAAGAACAACTTTTAATCCCACCGATTCAGAAAGATTTATTAACCCTGTTGGATTAACCACAATGACTGCAATATGACGTGAAATCTCTTTTGGGAGTGAGTCTGTCCAATCCCAAAGAAAATTGCTAAGCTGTTTACAATGCTCTGTGGACATTATGAATCCATAGTCTATACGGTCGACAAATGGTCCTTGATTTATAGACAGTTTCATTTTGAAACCTTTCTGGGGCACAGCCCCTCTCATCCCTACCTCACATTGGATAGGTAACATATTTCTACATTAATTACAGCAGTGTGTAAAGGTTTTTACGAAGGACCGCGCTCGTTCACCAGAATGACGCATGGCGCTCGTAAAAATAATTTGTGGGGTAATGTTTAAAATTCTAGAGCCCCGAAAAAAGCTTCAGTCGCGCCTCTATCACCTTTTGCATTGCGTCTGTTGGCTCTTTCATCACCTTGTACGGCGCAACCTCGTCTGGGTGGGCGAGGAGATACTCGGCAAGTGTTTTTACAAATGCCACACGGATTTCGGTGTTGATGTGGACAAGACTAATCCCCGCCTTGATAGCATCGCGAAAATCCTCGTCTGATGTGCCTGACCCTCCGTGAAGCACGAGTGGCACTCCAGCGGCTGCGCGGACTTTGCTAATACGAGGAATGTCCAAACGTGGCTCGGGCGCGTTCCTAAGCATACCGTGCATATTCCCCACTGCTGGCGCAAACAAATCCACACCAGTCTCGCGCACAAATCTTTCTGCTTGCTCAGGAGTTGTAAGAGTCGTGTCGTCAAACTTCACACCTTCTGGAATTGCATCCAAAACTTTTGACGATGTGCCGATGTATCCCACTTCTGCTTCCACAAGCACGTCTCTACCGCTTGCGCGCGCGTAATCCACGCACTCTTTTGCCTTTGCAATATTTTCCTCAAGCGATAGTTTTGCTCCATCAAAAATCACTGAGTCAAATCCCGCGTCTATCGCCTCCTTCACGCGCTCCACCGAATACGTATGGTCAGCGTTAATATAAATCGGGTAGTTGTACTCCTCGCGAATACTTTTTACGAGAGCGACTGCCTGACGAACACCCACGAAATCTCTTTCACCCTCAGAAAGTCCGACGATGATAGGCAGATTGAGAGTTTTCCCCGCGCGAAAAATCGCCCACAATGCTTCAAGGTTTGAAATATTAAAATGCCCGACGGCGATGTGCTTTTTCTCCGCGTCAGCAATGACTTCTCGTAATGTTGGAATAGTGTTCATAATTTTATATTTAATGTTTTGCTAGTCGCCAGATGAATCGCCACCCGAGGAACTGTCTGAGGAATCATTTTGTTGATCGTCTTGATGCTTATCCTGTTTATCTTGTTTGTCCTGTGTTGCGTAAAAATCGTTAATACTATCCGCAACGTGGCTTTTTGGCTTTGTCCCGCCCTTTCTATAAAACAAACGATACCCTAGAAAAATAACGAGCGCTCCTGCTACAATCGCCCCACCATACAAAACAAAGTCTGAATTATCCATCGTAAATATTTGCTCAATTCCTTGATAATGTTTCTATTCTACCACAATATGATAGAATATGACCATTATTACTAAATTAAATACATTATGGACCCCATTAGAGCTCGCGGTTGCTCAGGGTACTAAAACAGGAAAATGACACAGCAAGACAATCAGGGAAAAACAGACTTTATCGCAACAGAACAATCGCAACCTACCTCTAACGGGGCAGGGCAACTAGATTTCGTAGGCATTGGCGACACCGTCGTTGACGCATTTATTCGCCTCAAGGAGGATCAGGCGCACACTACGTGCCGAGTAGACACCACAGCGTGCGAGCTTTGTATGCCGTTTGGCGCTAAGGTTCCTTTTGATTTCGTAAAAGTGGCATACGCGGTGGGCAACAGCGCAAACGCCTGCGTGTCGGCATCTCGCCTCGGTCTCAAAAGCGCGCTCATCACCAATCTCGGCAATGACGACGACGGCAAAAAGTGCCTCGCATCACTAAAGAACGACGGAGTTAGCACACAGTATATAAAGGAGTATGACGGTATCAAAACCAATTACCACTACGTGCTTTGGTACGACAGCGAACGCACTATTCTCATCAAACACGAAGACTTTCCTTACACGCTTCCACTTGGAGATGTTGGTCCACGCTGGCTCTACCTTTCGTCCCTAAACGAAAAGTCTCTCGCGTATCATCACGAAATCGCTGCGTATCTTGCTAAACATCCTGAAACAAAGCTTTCATTCCAGCCGGGCGGGTTTCAAATTAAGCTTGGTGTTGAGGCCCTCAAAGATTTGTACGCGCACACTGAAGTTTTCTTCTGCAATGTGGAGGAAGCGCGACTAATATTAAAGGACAAAGAATCAGCTCCAAAAGACCTTGCAAAGAAAGTTGCCGGACTTGGACCAAAAATTATTGTTATTACAGACGGACCAAAGGGCGCGTACGTGTTTGATGGCAGTGATTCGTGGTTTATGCCTATCTACCCCGACCCAGCGCCTCCGTACGAACGCACTGGCGCAGGAGATTCATTTGCATCAACATTCATTTCTGCTCTTGCTCTAGGCAAAACTCCTAGCGAGGCAATAGCATGGGCGCCTATCAACTCTATGTCCGTTGTACAAAAAGTCGGCGCTCAAGAAGGCCTCCTCACGCGCGAAGCGCTAGAAAAACTTCTCGCAGAAGCGCCTGATAATTACAAAGCAGTGAAGCTGGACTAAACCTCAAAGAGCAACAAAAAATTAGCNNGCTAATTTTTTGTTGCTCTTTGAATCTAGAACATCCACCATTTCGTCTTTGGAGCACCGCATTCCGATAGAATAAGCTCCTCTCCAGCGTCACATGCTCCATTACCAATTAATGACACAGGAGCAGTTGGCGCGCATACTCCGGTTGAAAGGTCTTGCCCTCCGGGACAGACACTGCAATACGGAGGATTCAATGCTAGGTTATTGCACGTTAAACTTGGTTCAGACCCACTACATCCACCAACGCAGGGAATACACGATGGCGAAAGAAAAGCGTTCCCTGCTGGACATTGGCTACAGGTTGGTGGATTCAATGCGCCGTTATTGCATATCAGGGATGGCTCAGTTCCGCTACAACCTCCGTTACTACAAGCGACACATGAGGTACCATTGTAGGAATATGTTGCAGGACACTGGTCACAGGCAGTTGGATTCGTGGCGCCATTGGCGCAAGTAATTGCTGTGTATGTTCCACCAAAATTAATTGTCCCACCTGAAGCAAGTGTAAAACTTTGTGTTGCAGGGGTGGTGTATTCAGGCACATCATTCCAAATGATTGTATAAGTTCCAGGAGGCGAAGCGACTGACTGCGAAGTACCAGAACCAGTGATTGTTTCAGGGCCAGTGATGGTCCAGGAGGATGAAATATTTGAGGAAACATCTACCATACCTGGGTCAACATAGGAAACACTAACAAACCCCGGGGCACCTGCACCTGCACCATTGTCATCCCATTTACCGCCAGCACCAACAGTAATCTGATAAGGTGTACCTGGGACAACTGTGAGTTGTTGTGAGTCAACAGCACCTGCTCCGCCACCGCCACCAAAACCAACATTACCCGTGCTACTCAAATAACCACTGCCACCACTACCATAACCTTGGCCTGGAGAACCTCTAAATTTGGTGCCCGAAGTATTAGTCCAGTAAACATTATTAACACCAGAAAGGACATCTCCCCCCGTGCCAAAAAGGCTATTGCCTCCAACACCAGGGCAATTCGCTGCCCCACCACATATCACACCACTAGTACCGTCAGTACCACCAGCACCACCAGCGGTACCTTTCTGCAGAGCCTTCGCACCATGACCACCGTTCACTGTCAGAAGACTCCCAAAGGAACTATTACCACCGTCTTTTACGACAATAAAACTGCCACAACATGCACCGCCACCGCCACTCATGCTAACTGAGACACTCGTCACACCCGCCAGTACTGTAAAAGTATTCGCCACGGTGCCATTTAATGCTGGGTCAGTAAAAGTTTGTACACCAGCAAAAGTAACAGCTGGTAACCCCCCTAAGAGAACAAGCGCAACAACAATTGTACGAATTATTTTTTTCATTTCTTTAATACGCTAATACTCACCTGGGATTTCGAACCAGCAGTTGTGTTGCCACTAATCGTCACATTGATATCATTATTCTCCTTTGTTCCATACAAGGAAGATACTTTAGGTCCTTCATATTTCTTAGAAATATTCCAATTTTTCTCTTTCAGAAAATCAGTATAAAGAGCATAATTTTCTTTCACTGTTTTAGCAGAGAGAAAAACAATAGTGAGTTGTTTTTGCCCTTTGTAATCCAAACTATAACTCTGCTCAAATTTTATACCCTTTTCTACGGGAATATCTGTTGGGAAATCAGCGGGTTTGTTGATGCCAAATTCTGTTTTTTGAGGTGCTGTAGAAGTTGCTACTTTTTGTTCTGCTACTGGTACTACCACCTCATCTCCTTTTTGTTTATATATCGCAAAAACGGCAATAGCAATAATTACAACTAAACTAACTCCAATAGTAATAATTTTTTTGTGACCTGCTTGCTCTATGTCGTCCATTTGTGTTAATTGTACCACTTACATCTGTTTTCTGTCCACGCAAAACTCTTGAATTTTTTTGTTACAGCTCTGGTCTCAAAATAGATGTTCCACGTTCAAAGTTTTCTTGAACCCAGGGGATTTTTGCCACTGTTGGCCCAAAAACTCCTAGAGCTATTGTGGCTATGATTGCTGAGCCGAGGAAAAATCCTATGCCGTAAATAATGCCTGTCAAAAAGATGCGTTTGATTTCTAGCTGTTTGGCAAGCTTCACATTGAGCGCCTTTAATTGCTCTATTATCTCATCTCGTTGATTATCTAGTTCCATTTTTACGAAAGTTTCTTTACTGCAACTTTAATGGAGTCTTTGTCCATTCCATAATGCTTGATGAGTTCAAGTGGAGTTCCTGATTGCCCAAATAAATCCTGCACACCAATGAACGCCATTTTGGTTGGATGCTCAACTGAGAGGATTTCGGCAACAGCCGATCCCATACCGCCGGCGACTTGATGCTCCTCCACAGTAACTATTGCGCCACATTCCTTTGCGAGGGCAATTACTGCTGTGCGATCCATTGGCTTCACAGTTCCAATATTTAAAACGATAGTTCCAGTTCCTTCTGCCTCAAGTTCTTTTCCTGCCATAATCGCATTGTACACGAGCGAGCCACAAGCAATTATGCCAACTTTTGGATTTGCAGAACGAAAAAATTCTTGCGCTTTGCCAATTTCAAACGGCGTGTCTTCTGTTGTGATGATTGGAGTTTTTTCACGCGCGAGACGAATGTATGTTGGAGAATTTGTTTTTGCCATTGCGAGAGTCGCCTTCTTTGCTTCAATACTATCGCACGGAGTAACAACAACCATGTTTGGCATCACGCGTGTGATAGCAATATCCTCAATAGCTTGATGTGTACCACCGTCTGGACCCACAGAAACGCCTGCATGCGAGCCGGCAATTTTCACCGGGCGGTCATTGTAACAAATGTTTGTGCGAATTTGCTCCCAGCTTCTGCCTGGAGAAAACATTGCGTACGAAGAAACAAAAGGAATCTTCCCCATCGCTGCCATCCCGCTCGCCACTGATGCCGACGACTGCTCCATAATACCCATTTCAAAAAATCGCTTTGGGAATTCCTTTGCAAATGCGTCCATCTTTGTGGACTCGGTAAGGTCGCAACACATAGCCACAACACGCTCGTCCGCGCGCCCCGCAAGCACAAGCCCCTCTCCAAAGCCCGCGCGAATCGGCGCTTGCTCTACATCTGTATCAAAAAGTTTTGGGTTAAGTGGTACTGTCATAATTTTATTCATGCTCGCTCGCTATCTGCCCGCCTAGCGTGCGGAGCTCTGCAAGGGCGTTTGCTCCTTGCTCTTGGTTTGGTGGATTGCCGTGCCATTTGTAATCATTCTCAAACATCTCCACACCTTTGCCTGGAATCGTATGCGCGATAATCACCGACGGCTTTTCAAAAATCGCGCGCGCTTCATCCACAGCGTCCACAATCGCTTCCATATTGTGACCATCAATTTCTAACACGTGCCAGCCAAATGCTCTCCACTTGTCCGAAAGCGGTTCAAGAGGCATCACATTTTCCGTGAAGCCGTCTATCTGAATATTATTACGGTCTACAATAGCAACAAGGTTGTGAAGTTTTTCACGACCCGCGAGCATCATTGCCTCCCAAATTTGCCCTTCGTTCAATTCTCCATCACCCAAGAAACAGTAAACAGTTCTGTTTGAATTTTGCCCTCGGTCAAGGCGGTCTGCAAGCGCCATTCCCACAGCCTGCGAAAGACCTTGCCCGAGTGGCCCAGAACTCGTTTCAAGCATCGGCAAATATTCACGATGTGGATGCCCCTGCAAGCGCGTGCCAAACTTGCGAAGTGTTTTTAATTCTTCTACAGGGAAATATCCTGCGTGCGCCATAGTAGCGTATAGCACGGGACAAATGTGACCGTTTGAAAGCACCACTCGGTCGCGTTCTTCCCATGTGGGATTCTTTGGGTCATGTTTGAGAATATGAAAATAGAACGCTGTGAAAATATCCGTCATACCGAGAGGCCCCGCTGTGTGCCCCGACTTTGCTTCCACAAGCGCCTCAATAATAGACTTGCGAATCTCAAGAGCTTTTTCTTCGAGGAGCTTTATTTTGTCGTCGTGGAGGTGAGTCATTGAAATACAGTTAATGGTCCGTAGTTGATAGTTGATAGAGTTTGCTAATAACTAGAAACTATAAACTAATAACTTCCCCTTATTGTACTAGATTTTTCATTTGTGCGATAGCCTGTGTGAAGTCATCAGCTTCAAGAATTGCTGATCCAGCCACGAGGCGTGTTGCTCCTGCGTCAACGAGGCTTCGTGCAGTGTCCATATTTACAGAGCCATCAATACTAATTGGCAATTCAGAATATTTCGCGCGGAGCGCGCGCACATTTTCAAGCACACGCTCGTCAAACTCCTCACCTTGAAATCCGATGCGCGCGATCCCCATGCACTGCACAAAATCAATCCTATCTATGTAAGGCTCAATCGCTGAAAGAGGTGTCGTTGTGTTTATGGCAAGACCAAGCTCAATCAAACCAACAGGTACCGACGCGCGAATTTTTTCAAAATCAACCATTGATTCCACGTGCACAATAATCCTTCTCGCGCCTGCGCTCACCCACTTTGGTACCGCAAGCTCGGGGTTCTCTATCATCAAGTCCGTTTCAAAATCAATTTCTTCCCATCTCGGCATCCCCTCTTCTTCGGCAACGATTGCGTCAAAATGAGCATCGCGCGGATACGGCCATGTGCGCGCAGGGACAAACTTTCCATCCATAATGTCCAACTGCACAAACGGCACAACTCCAACAAAAAGACTCATCTTTTCATCCAAGTCTTCGTAGTCCTTTGGCATTATTGCGGGAATAATTTCTACCATAATTATTTATCTAACTTTTGAATTCTTCTAACATGACGCTCGTCCCCGCTAAATGGCGTTTCCAGCCACACACGCACAACCTCGCGCGCTTCGTCCTCATCCACAAAACGCGCGCCGAGAGAAAGTATGTTTGCATCATTGTGCTCGCGCGAAAGCACGGCAACATCAAACGGCCCGCCGTAGTATACAGCGGCGCGCGCGCCCTTCACCCTGTTTGCGCACATCGCTTCCCCTTGTCCAGAACCTCCGAGAATAATCCCTCGAGATTCTTTATCTTTAGCCACCGCCTCCGCAACTGGTCGGATAAAATCTGGATAGTCATCTAGCGCCTCAAACTTATGCGCTCCAAAATCCTCCACATCATGTCCATGCGCGCGCAAAAAAGGCACGAGGTTCTCCTTGAGCTCAAACCCTGCATGGTCGGTACCAATGTAAATTTTCATAATTTATAAATTATAGAAAGCTTGCAACTTTAACTACGTGCTGTACGAGTGTATTCGTGTATCCCATTTCGTTGTCATACCACGCCATTACTTTTACGAGGTTGCCGTCTACTACGCGCGTGAGGTCAAGGTCTGCGATAGAACCATAAAGCTCCCCCACAATGTCAGAGGACACAATAGGCTCCTCGCTCACTTTAAAAATCCCAGCCCAGCGAGGGTCGCGCGCCGCATCGCGAAGAATTTGATTCACCTCTTCAACAGTCGTATTTCTCTTTGCGATAAATGTTACATCTGCAATAGAGCCCGCGATTACTGGTACGCGAATTGAAATGCCATCAAACTTTCCTTTCAAGTCCTTCACCACCTCTGTAACAGAGATTGCCGCGCCTGTTGAAGCAGGTACCATGTTTGCGGCACCCGCGCGACCACCACGAAGGTCTTTGCCTCCAGGACCATCCACAATTTTCTGAGTACCCGTGTATGCGTGCGTGGTGTTCAAAATCGCTTTTTCAATACCAATAGTCTCGTTCAAAATACAAACCACAGGGCTTGCTGCATTTGTAGTACAGGAAGCATTTGAAGAAATCTGCGCGCCTTGAAGTTCCTTGTCGTTAATGCCCATGAGTGCCGTAACACAAGTAACTGTGGGAACATCCTCGCCTTTCATTGGCGCTGTCACCACGACACGCTTTGCTCCTTGTGTAAGATGAATGTTTGATTTTTCTGGGCTCGTAAAAAACCCTGTTGATTCAACCACGATATCAATATTGTATTTTGCCCACGGGAGATTTGTAGGCTCTTTTTCTTGTACGAGATTTACTTTTTCACCTCCCACAATAAATCCAGGCTCATCGCCACCAACCACCTCCACATCAAAATCTGCTTTGCCGTATGCTGTGTCGTATTTCAAAAGGTACGCCATATTTGATGGGTCACCGAGGTCATTCACCACCACAATCTCAAGCTCTGGGCGTGTGCGCGCCAATTTATAAAAAGCGCGTCCAATGCGCCCAAACCCGTTAATCGCTACTTGTACTTTTGCCATGGTTCTATGTGGTGGTTAAATTATTAAAACTATTCTGATATTTTAGCATACAGAACTAAAAAGGCACGTATTTCGTGCCTTTTTATACTTTACTTCAGCGCCTCCTCAAACAATGATTTAAACATTGCGGGGTTTCCGCTTCCTTTTGATGCCTTCATTCCCTGTCCGATGAAAAATTGGAGGAGTGCTGTTTTGCCAGACTTGTAATCTGCGACTACGGTTGGATTTGCGGAAATAATTTCTGCTACCATTTTTTTTAGTGCTTCAATATCATTTTTCTGAATGAGGTCGTGCTTCTTTGCAATCTCATGCGGATGTCCACCCTCTGCATATAAAATTGCGAGTGTGTCTTTTGCTCCACGTGAAGAAAGGTCCCCTGCTTTAATCATTGTCACGAGGTCGGCAAGTGATGTACCTGTTACCATTCCAATTAAATTAGAACCTTTCATCAAACCCACAAGGTCAGATGTAATGTAGTTTTCTATAAGCGCAATTGAAGGACGGTCAACACCAATTGCACTCACTGCATCTTCAAAAAGCCCGCCAAGTATTTTATCTGAGACAAACACCTCTGCATTCTCCGGCTTCACTCCATACTCGCGCACGAGGCGCGCACGCCTCTCCCACGGAAGCTCTGGCATTGTCGCCTGTAAATTTTTATTTGAAAACTCTGGAATCTCCGAGATTTTTAGTTTTGGTAAATCTGGATCAGGGAAATAGCGATAGTCATGCGCGCTTTCCTTTTTGCGCTGTGAAAATGTCTTCTGACCACCTTCGTCCCATCCGCGCGTCTCTTGCACTATCTCCCCTGGCCCACCGTCCAAAATTTTTGTCATTCGCTCCACCTCGTAGGCAATAGCGCGCTCCACCGAGCGAAACGAGTTTAAATTTTTCACTTCCACTTTCGTGCCAAGCTTGTCTGTCTTTGATATTGAAATGTTTGCCTCAACACGCATCTCCCCTTTCTCCATATTAGCGTCAGATACACCAAGGGTGCGGAGAAGAAGCTGTAGCTCACGCGCAAAAGCACCAGCTTCTTCGGCAGTATGAATCACGGGCTTGGTCACGAGCTCCATAAGTGGCACGCCTGCGCGATTGTAGTCCACGAGGCTTCCCTCACTCCCCTCATGTGATGAGCTCGCGGTGTCTTCCTCTAAATGCACACGCTCAATAGCGATGCCATTTAGCATTCCATTTGAAACAAGCGGGTATTTGTACTGGCTAATCTGGTACCCCTTTGGAATGTCAGGATAGAAATAGTTCTTGCGGTCAAACTCGGTGAAGTCCGCTAGGTCGCTCCCAAGCGCAGTACCCACACGAAGCACGTGATGCACTGCCTGCTTGTTGATTACGGGCAAAGTCCCCGGATGCGCCATACACACCGGGCAGATATTCACATTCGGCTCTGCATTAAACGGGTCATTTGCCGAATTGCAGAACATCTTTGTCTTTGTTTTTAGCTCGGCATGAACCTCCAAGCCAACTGTTAGTTTGTATTCGTTCATATTGTAATTTTATTTCAACCAAAGATTTTGCGGGATACCTGACTGCGCAATAACTGATTTAAGTGTGCGTGGATGTATTGATTTTTGTCCGTGGTATTGAATATGTGTCTGTCTCACCTTCCCACCATAAGAACCAATGTAATAAAAGTGGCTTCCGTGTGTATGAGAATGTTGAAATCCATACTCTTTTAAAAAATCGACTACGCCCTTAAATGTCCAGTTGTTGAGTCCGCGAGGCATAGTCTCTTACGCAAATGCGAGATTAAATTGACCAGAACTTAAAACATATGGAGACTTGGTTGAACGTGCGACACGTTTTCGAACCAGCTGGTTCGCGGCTTGGCCGTACACTTTATTAGACTCCTGCCACATTTTTTCGTACTCAGCGTCAACTGTTTGATTGAGTACATGTGGGCGCAATTTAAACTTACGCGCTGAGCCAAGGTACCCCGCAATGGCTTCATTGAGAAGTACAATAGCCTCAATCTGCGACGCCCCCTCAACAACTATATTAAACTCAAGCGCCACCGCAAAAAAAGTACCTTTTTCCTTAAAGACTACGTAGCGCACAGTTCCTTTTTGGAGAGTATTTTTAAAAGCTTTCATGTATTTATAGTACCTTAGTGTGGCACAAAAAACAAACTAATATTTTTTCTATTATTCTTTTCCATATCTAGCCAAAAACTCTTCTCGCGTCATAAATGCCTTAGCAATAGTTCTCTTTTCATCTGGAAAAAGTTTTTCTTTTTCTTCTTTTGAGATTTCACCTACAATAGTAAAACCTAGTTTCTCTAATAGACGAGGATTTTTTGCTACAATCCATGAAGTAGCGACGATTTCTTTTATTTTATTTATAGACTTTATTATTTCTGCTAACTTTTCAAGTCCATTCTCAACTTCTTTTTTAAAGTTTCCTGTTCCAGATTCTTTTATGAGCTCTGCCGAGGGGGCAAGATGAAGTTGTGCTTCCTCTCCATCCAGTCCAAAATGTAGTACTTCACTTAATTTTAGGTAGCCAGAATTATTTAAATTTGCCTCCCTTTGTACGCTTTCAAAAACGTCCGGTTGAGTAGCCCTTAGCATGATAATTGGATCCAAAACCTGCAATAAATAATTAACAAAAACTTCTTTATCTTTTATGTTGAAACTTTCTTTTAATCCTCTGACGGTTTCTTCCTTATTAAGGACCGCTCCGCTTTTTTGAAGGAGGTCCATTTTAAAAAGAAGACTTTCAAATCTATCTTCCATTTTTTCTTTATCACCAAAATTATTATCAAAACTCTGACCAAGTTCTTCCCTTGCCGCGTCCCTGATGGCACTGGTGTCTATGCTCAATCGTTGCTCTAGTGGATTTTTTTCCATAAAAATAATGTATGGCAATTACGCCACTACCTTCAAAAGTTTCAAAAGTTCGTCTTGAAATACTTTCATACCTTTGTCATCCAAAATCGTGATAGTGAACACTTCCGAATGCGGGTAGGTTTTCTTCATAGCAAGCTCCACTTCTTTCACGCGCTCTGGAGTTACCATATCTGTTTTGGTAAGAATAATTATCTCGTGCTTTGCGGCGAGGTCTTTATCAAATGCTTCAAGCTCTTTGCGTACAGTTTCATACACTGCGAGTGGGTCTTCGTTTTCAAGCGACACCAAGTGCGCGAGCATTTTTGTGCGCTTCACATGACGTAGAAATTTATGTCCAAGCCCCTTTCCTTCTGATGCGCCTTCAATAAGCCCTGGAATATCCGCGATGATAAACCCAAAACAATCGCCCAAGTTTGGCTCAAGTGTAGTGAACGCATAGTCGGCAGTCTTTGCGCTCGCGCGTGTGAGCGCATTCAAAAGCGACGACTTCCCAGCGTTTGGCAAACCCACGAGCCCAATGTCCGCAACAATCTGAAGCTCAACTTTGAAATCTGCTTCTTGCCCTTTCATTCCCGGCACGTGCTCTTTTGGTGTGCGATTGGTTGATGTCTTAAAATGCTCGTTGCCAAATCCTCCACGCCCTCCTTTCAATACCAAAATCTGCTGACCTTCTTCTAGTAGCTGGTATTCTGATCCAGTATCAAGATTCGTCACAATAGAACCAATAGGCAAATCCAAAATAAAATCATCGCCGTTTCTGCCGTGCAAGCTGTCGTTGCCACCGTCGCCTGCGCGCTCCGCGAAGAAATCTTTTTGATGGCGATACTTCACAAGGATATGCACGTCGCGAACAGCGCGGATAATCATATCTCCGCCCTTTCCACCGTCACCGCCAGAAGGACCAGCAAATTCTTTGCCTTTCTCATGTTTAAGACGCATAACGCCGTTTCCGCCGTCGCCCGCCTTCATATGCATCGTCATTTCATCAACAAAAGCCATGTGGATAGTTATTAGTTTATAGTTGTTAGTTTATAGTAATACACAACCATATCACAAAAATTACAAGGAGTCTATCTCCGTATGCTCTAAGCGTCCACTGCGAGCTTTGCGAGCGCAAGCGCGCCTTCTTTTGAACCTGCGACTACTATATATGTGCCGCTATTATGACAAAAAATTGCATCTGGTACACCAGTTACACGAGCAAACTCTTCTCCATTCTTCCCTGCCCATGCCTTCGGGAAATCCTTTCGTGCTTTGAATGATTCATGATGAAGTCGTACAGTACGCACCTTCCAGCGTGGCTCGGTCTTATCTGGCTTAACAACAAAAATTGGCTCAGGATGCTTATTGAGAACTTCCTCCCAGGGATATTGTCCATCAACAATAACAACTCGTTTATCTTCTGCTTTTTGATACGCGTCTTCTGCAACACGAGCGCCCTCCTCATAGTCTTGTGCAGTAATAATTTCGCGCTTAAGAACTTCTGTTGCAATATCAAACGCACGTGCGAAACCTTCGTCGTATGTCGTAGAATGATTTAGCTCTTCCTTCCATGTCGGACGAAACGAGGCAACAAGATGGTGAAAAAGATATGGAAAAATATTTTTTCCAGTCAATATAAAAGAATCAATTCCACAATCAGCAGCGTCAATCGGCTGAACCATTTTTTCATCAATACGACGCGCTGCTTCTCTATTCCCACACAAATTTTCTCCAAATTCCTTCCACACTAAACCAAAAGAGGAATACGGAATTCCATTTGGACGCACGCCTGCTCCGCCTTCTTGATGGTGATCAAAACGCCCGCGCGCGGAATCATACTCGCCACCAACATCCACTACATAGTCCCCCGTCGCCCATACTTCAGAGTCGCGACTGCGAATAACCTCAATGTTTCCATCATTCAATAGCGAGAGCACCGCGCACGCAAAAACTTCATCCGTGTGAAAGTTTCCGCTATGCGTTATTATTTTCATGCTTCTTTCGTTCGTGACGTTCATATTGATGCGTAATTAGTCTCTGAATCAAAATGAATGCTAACACGAAAAGTAACGCCATCAAAGCAAACTCTCCAATTTTGTGCGTTGTGCTGACGGCCGCATATCCAAAAAAGAATCCGATTACAAAATACAAAACAACCCACACAATGGATGCCAAAAATTCCGCTTTAAAGAAAAGCTTGAACGGGATGTGTAATACTCCCGACATAATAACAGTCGCGCGATTTGCGCCGTAAATAAATTTTGAAAAGAAAATGGACTTAAAAGGGTTCGCGCGGAATTCGGGCAAAAAGAATATCATTATCCTTTCTGCTCTCTTTAGTATTCTCCTTGTGAGTCTAGCATCCTTAAGTTTCGCGCCGAGGTTGTACCACATCACATTTCCCAGAACCACGCCGACAAGCGCAATCCAGAGAACATCCTTCCCATCAAACGCCTCCAGAGACGCAAGCATCCCGGCAACAATCAAAAAGACCTCGCCCTCAAATACCATCGCGATAAATAGAATCCCATATCCAAAAATGCGGTGATCCTGCACAAGCTGAACAAATACGTCAATAGACTGCTCTAACATAACTAATTATCAGAAAGCAACTTATCAATGATAAACGCTGTCGCTGAAACGACTAGTGAACCGAGAAGCGCCGGCACAAAACCAGCAACATAAAACCCTTTCACAAATGAACCGACCCACCAAAAAAGTCCGGCATTCACGACAAAAGAAAATAGTCCGAGCGTGATGAGCGTGATAGGAAACGCGATTAGTAAAATAATCGGTCGCACTACTGCGTTTAAAATGCCGAAAAAGAGAGCGACGAGCATCGCTGTGCCAAACGCGCCAGATGCTATTTCTATTCCCGGCACAAACGAAGGGAGAACCAAAATCACCAACGCCACTACAACCAACTTTGCGATAATCTTCATCATATTTTTTATGCGACTGCGTTCGGAGCTGTGCGACCTTCTAACACTTCAATAATATTTGTCGCTACCATCTCCGCCATCTTTGTGCGCGTTTCTTCTGTTGCGGAGGCGAGGTGCGGGTTCACGACTACATTCTCAAGCGTCAAAAGTTCTTGAGTAACTTTGGGTTCAAATTCAAACACATCAAGTCCTGCTCCGCGGATGGTGCCAGCTTTGAGCGCCTGAGCAAGAGCAACCTCGTCCACCACAGGCCCACGCGAAGTATTAATGAGGATTGCGCTCTTTTTCATAAGCGCGAGACGATCTGCGTTTATGAGGTGATGCGTCGCTGGAAGAAGCGGAACATGAACACTCACCACATCAGCCTGAGCGATGGCTTCCTCGTATGTTGCGCAATATTTCGCTCCACACAAAGCTTCAAGCGCTTCATTCTTCTTCATATCATAGTAAACAACATTCATACCGAACCCTTTGTGCAAAATGCCAGCCACCTCAGAGCCGATGCGTCCCGCGCCCACGAGACCAAGGGTCTTCCCTTTTATATCAGTACCGAGAAGGAGCATCGGAGCCCAGCCCACAAATTTCCCTTCGCGAATAAATCTGTCCCCTTCTGCGATGCGAGAAGCAACGGTTAGTAGCAAGGCAACAGTGTGCTCGGCAACAGTAGCAGTGAGCACCTCGGGAGTGTTGGTTACCGCAATACCGCGCTCGTGCGCCTTTGGTACATCTATATTATTATACCCTACCGCATAATTCGCAATTATTTTTACAGATTCTGGCATTGCGGAAATCATATCAGCATCAATAGCGTCAGTAAGGAGCGATGCGACAGCGTCGTAAGGCGTTTCCGCGAGTACCTCTTTCAATTCATCGCGCGTGAGCACTCCGTCTTTTTCGCTCACAGTCACCTGGTACCCCATCTCGCGAAACATCTCCTCCGCGCGCGCTGGAATGCGACGCGTCATAAATATCTTTTTTGTCATATGTAATGGTATTGTACCACGTAGTTCCTCATGGGCACACCCTTGCGGGACTGCGAAAAGTTTGGTATAGTCAAAATATTAACAGTCCGCCACACGCGGACTTTCTTAAATAATGATTGAGGTATTTTTCGACAGTATCCTTTATGTGTTCCTTTTTCTCACGCTATACCTTGAGATATTTTTTCTCATCACTTTTTTTGAGGAGCGCTTGAAACTCGCCGTAAAAAGCACGACTGACAAACTTTCGTACTACCCTTCCGTTACTATCATTGTCCCATGCTGGAACGAGGAAAAAACAGTCTCAAAAACAGTCCATTCTATTCTTAAACTTAAATATCCAAAAAACAGACTGGAAATTTTTGTCGTGGACGACGGTTCTACCGACAATACATGGAAGGCCGTTCAGGAATTCGCTAACAATCCTCA
>DNMN01000058.1 GCA_003489395.1 Candidatus Yonathbacteria bacterium
TATATTATACGTGTATAGTGATTGCTATATATTTTTGTATAGGAAGTGCTAAATTTTGAAAATAGCGCGAACTTTTTTCTCCGCATTTTCCATTTTTGCCCCGTGGTCTAAACCCTTTAGATGAAAGAGCGCGTGAATGAATAGGAACCCGATAAAATTTGTATAAGAACGGTCAAAATTTACGGCGTCCTCGCGAGCTTTTTTCAGATCTAAAAATATTTCACCTTCATTTTTATCCAGCGGAAATGAAAGAATGTTTGTTGGATAATCTTTTTCGCGATACGTACGGTTGAGCTCTTGAGATTTTTTTGACCCAACAATCACGAGAGAACAGTCGTACTCCTTTCCGAGCACAGCTTCAGTTATTTTAGCAAAAGGCAAGCGGGGGAGCTTGCCTTTTGTAGTGTTTGTAATTGTGAGTGGCATTACTTAGACGAGCGACCCTTTTGCTTCTTTTCTGGGAGTTTGCCAAGCTTTTCCAAAAGTTCGTATTCCTTGCGCATACCTAGAACAACAAGCGCGCTTTTCTTCATCTTGAAATGATTAGGCTTGCGCTGGTTGTAGCGAATAGAACGAACGCGGGGAATAACTCCCGAGCCCTGCACGCGCTTTGTAAAGCGACGAATAAGGCTGATAGCGTTTTCGTTTGGGTTTTTCTTGACTTCTGCGTTTACCGTAGACATAGGCGATATACTATCATAAAGGGGATTTTGATGCAATAGTCTTGTTTGTAGCTACTCTTGACTTATATATGCCACTTGCTACACTATTAGTACAAGTGGCTTCGGCCTCGCCTCGCAAGAGGCAAAAAGTGAAAAACCGTTAAAGCATGTCTTTGACGGTTTTTCTTATATCGTCAAATATTTGCTTATCAAGGTTGCCAATTTTTCTCACGAGTCTTTTCGTATCAATAACCCTCATTTGTGAAAGTAGTGCGTGCGCTTGCTCATCCTCAACTAGACCAATTGATGGACGAAGTTTATGTGTATGAGTGGAAGTTGTTAGCGGTATAACCAAACAGGTTTGCTTGCTGAGTCCCTTTAAGATAAGGATTGGTCGACGGTACTCAATGTTTGATCCATCCTGCTCAGACCCGATGTTCACTCCTAGTGTGCACCACCACAACTCACGCTCGTGACAGAAAGGAGATTTTTGACGGTCATCAATATTTTTCTTCTGTTCATTCCAGCGATCAAAATCTTTTTTCATTATTGATAATTTTAACACTAAATATTGTGAGAAACTAATGTGTTGCCAGTGTTCTAATAACCTCCTGGTCGGAAACCTGCGGGAAATCCTCGTACCACTCGCCAACGGCAGAAAAGAAAATAGGTGTCTCAAGAATGCGAACTTCGGCCACGCTTTTGAGGGCTCGCACAGACTCCGTGGAGGCAACTGGTACCGCAACAACCACCTTCAGAGCGCCTTCGCGCTTTGCATACGCAGTTGCGGATTGCATTGTGAGTCCTGTTGCGATACCGTCGTCCACAATGATAACTGTTTTATTTTTTAGGCTGAGCTGGCCCATTCCTTTTCTGTATGTTTCAAATCTTCGTATTGCCTCCTTCTTTTCGGATTCAATTTTGTGTTCAAGCCACTTTGGGTCTACATACGCGCGCTCTGCCTCGTTCCAAACTCCAGCACCGGTGATATCAATTGCACCTATCGCATATTCGTCGTTCCCTGGCGCGCCGATTTTTCGGGTGACTATGATGTCCAAAGGGAGACCGAGCGCTTGCGCCACTTCTTTGCCTATTACAACGCCTCCGCGGGGAAGGGCAAGGACAATAGCATCTGCATTTTTTAAATCGATCAAAATTTCCGCGAGCTTCGCGCCTGCATCAATGCGATTTTTAAAGACTGTCATGATACAATTAGTGTATCATGACAACGCCCTTCACAGCACTTCGCAATAAAAAAACCAAAACAGAAGAATTCCGAAAATCTGCCCACGAGGTCGCGCGTGCGCTTGCAAAAGAGGTTGCTCAACACACGGTAAAAAAGGGAATCGTTTTGGTACCGATTTTAAGAGCTGGTCTTGCGCTACTGCCGGCATTTATAGAAAAGTTCCCAAAAGCATTGGTGGGATTCATTGGTCTTAAACGCAACGAAAAAACTCTCAAACCAAAAGCGTACTATCAAAATATTCCAAAAATTTTAAAAAATGATGTTGTTATTGTTCTTGATCCAATGCTTGCGACAGGCGGAAGCGCAGTTGCGGGGATAAAAACACTTATGAGAGCAGGAGCGCGCGAGGAGAACATTATTTTTGTCGGCATCATTTCCGCGCCAGAAGGTATCGCAAACGTACAAGATAATTTTCCGCTCGTACGGATACTCTGCGCAGAGTACGACAAAAAATTAGACAAAAATGGATACATCGTGCCCGGTTTGGGAGACTTTGGAGACAGGTATTTTGGGAATTAGAATTGCTACCTCAACTCGTCCTTCAAATGTTTTACAAAGTCTGGTAGGTCGGCGAGTTTCACGGTTTCCTGGGAGCGGGTTTCCATATTGCGGGCGATGATAGTGTTGTCTAACGCTTCTTTTTGTCCGAAGATAATTGTGTACGGCGCGCCGCTTCTCTCCGCGATGGCGAGCTGTTGCGCGAGGCCGTCTTTTGAAAGCGATTGCGCGATAGGCACGCGCGCTTTGCGGAGGACTTCAATGATGCCAAAACTTTTTAGCTTTGCTTCGTTGCCGAGCTGAATAAAATACACTTTTGGTTTTTTCAAAATGCGCGGGTCAATTGGTTTGTGAATAGGGGACATAATGACACGATCCACACCTATTGCGCCACCAACTGCCGGCACATCTTTTTTACTGCCGAGAGACTTTGCGAGTAGGTCGTAGCGTCCGCCACCTCCGAGTGAAAGTGGCGTAGGAGCCTCCACGCCTTCAGGCAAGTTTGTATCAAGCTCAATAATTTCAAATACTGTGCGCGTGTAGTAGTCCAATCCTCGCACAAGATTTTTGTTGATGCGATATGCGATGTTCATCTCCTCCAGATATTCAATAACCTCTTTGAAGTGATGACGGCAATCGTTACAGAGCGAGTCTATCGGTGTTGGCGCGCCTCTTTTTATATCTTGACATCGCTCGTCTTTGCAGTCTAAAAGTCTAAGCGGATTTGTTCTGATTCTATCTTTGCAAGAAGGACAAAGTTCCGCAATATGCTTTTTATAATAATTTGTGAGCTCACGGATGAAACCACCGCGACATTCCTTGTCACCAATGCTGTTTATTTCAACTGAAAGATTTTTGAATCCAGCTTCATCAAGAATTAGAGTCATTGCGCGAATAATGAGAGCGTCCGCGATGCTTTTTGGAGTGCCTAAAATTTCAAGACCAAATTGGCGAAGCTCGCGAAGGCGTCCACGCTGAGGATTTTCGTGTCGGAAGTATGGGCCGTAGTTGTAGAGCATCACAGGCTGAGGAAGAGCTTGCATTCCGTTTTCAATGTATGCGCGCATTATACCAGCGGTGCCTTCGGGTCGCATTACGAGGTGGTCGCCGCCTTTGGTTTTGAGTGTGTACATTTCTTTGTCACGAATATCAGTGCCCTCGCCCAAAGATGATGTGAAAACTACCTCGCGCTCAAGTATTGGAGTTTCAATAGGGCGAAAGCCATAATACGAGGCAATCTCAGATGCCTTTTCAAAAAAACCTTGGTACGCATAATATTCTTTATCAAGAATATCGCGCATTCCCTTTGGGCTTGCGATATCCTCATCTCGTAGTTTCTTTGCCTTTGCAGGCTCTGNNTTTACTGGACCCCACGCGCGCGAGTCAAAACTTCCAGAGCGATTGTCGCCCATCATAAAATATTCACCGAGTTTGAGTGTTCGCTCCACAGAGTCGTCTTTTGGAAGCTTCACATACGGTTCTTTCATAGTGAGCACTATTTTACCATCTGCGTCCTTAATGAATACTTGCCCTTGTCCGTTCACAAGCACTGTTTCTCCAGGAAGTCCGATGACGCGCTTGATGAAATATTGTTTTGGATTTTTTGGGTATTTAAAAATAGCCACGTCCCCACGTGATGGATCGCCTAGGTGATAAGATAGCTCGTCAACAATGAGGTACTGTTTGTCTTTGAATGTTGGGTCCATTGAGGCGCCAGACACAATGAATGGCTGCGCGATGAAAATACGAATTGGAACTACGATAACGAGCGCGATTAAAAGGAAACGAAAAGTCTCCCACGCTTCTTCGCGAAACGAATGACTTTTCTCAACTGCAGGTTCTACAGGAGGAACGGGAGGAGGTGTTGTAAATTCTTCACTCATTTAGTGTCATCATTTTAAAACACAATTGGACTTGATGCAAAGGCGGAATACGTGGTGTAATGTTTTGGTTTATTAACTCTCGCAGGATTTCAGTGTACGATACATACTATATGCAATATCTAATAGTCGGACTCGGAAATCCAGGAGAAGAATATGCGAGCACGCGTCACAATGCTGGGCGGATGGTTGTTGAAGCATTTCGCAAAAAGAATGATTTTCCAGAGTGGACAACTGATAAAAGTTTGAAGGCGCGCGTTTCAAAAGGAGCGTGGGGGAAAGATAAAGTTATTCTTGTGGAGCCGGACAATTTTATGAATGTTTCCGGCAAGAGTGTCGCGCCACTTGTAAAAAATGCAAAGGATGCGGAGCGTACTATAGTAGTATATGACGATTTAGATTTACCACTTGGTGGAATGAAAATTTCGTTTAACAGAAGTTCTGGCGGACACAAAGGTGTGGAGTCTATTATTAAAGCGCTGAAGACGAGAGAGTTCGCGCGCTTGCGTGTTGGTATCTGTCCGACAACACCAACAGGAAAATTAAAGAAACCAAAAGGCGAAGATGCTTTGCTAGATTTTATAGTTGGACCATTTAAAAAAACGGAACTTGATGATCTGAAAAAAACAGTAAAAAAAGGCGCCGAAGCGATCGCTCTAATTCTTGAAGAAGGACGCGAAATCGCTACAGGGAAGGTGAACTAATATACGAAATAAAAAAACAGCGAATTCTCACGATCGTGAGAATTCGCTGTTTTTTTATTTTGTGTCTTTTATCGTTAGGCTGTAGGGAAGGGCGGTGAGGAGAATGATACCAAGCACCAAGAAAAGATTTTGAAACTCCATAAAAGAAAGGAGAATAAATCCCAAAAGAGGACCAACTATTCCGGCTAGTGTGCGAACAGTGCGCATAAATGTGATGAGGTGCGTGTCGCCCGCGTTTACTTGTTTGAAGAAATAACTCTCTGTTGTCACCTCTACCATGCTTGCGCCGGTACGTGTGATGAAAAGTAGTATTGCCCAGAGCGCTACGCTCGCGGTAGTGACATACGAGATTCCGATTGTTGCTACTGCCATAATAATAAAACCAAAAGTCAAGATTTCCTTTTCCCCGAGCCTAGTATCCGCAATTTTGCCGAGGATTACTTCAAACAAAACAAAAGGCAAAAGCGCGATTGGAGTGATGACGCCCAAGATTACGTTCATTGAAATCCCAACATGCTGGTTTAGATAAAGCGGAACATAGATGACCATCCACGAGTAAAATAGGGCGAGAAGAAAATGCGCGTATATAATAGAGTGAATGTCGTGGCTTTCTGACACTATGCGAAATGTGTCTTTGAATGATGGAATAACATACGCGGGATTTACATAGTCTTTGAAATTTACCGCAATGACGATAAAACTGAATGCCATAAATACCGCGCCCGCAAGGTAAACTTTCCAGAAGTCGTGGTCTGTGAGCATAAGGCCAGCTAGAAAAGGAGCGACAACATACGCGATGTTGAGCACTGTCATAAATACACCACGAATACCACCAGTCGCTTCGTCCACAGAAAATGCTTCCACGAAGCTGTCAAAGTTTAGGAAGATTACAGATGCGAGAGTTTGGTGGAGAATGAATACTGGAATGATGATTGCTGGAGTTGTGAAAAACGCTAACACAAGGAGCGTGATGATTTCAAGCGCCATCGCAGTGAGCGTGGCGTGATAGTTCCCAAACCTGCGGAGGATTCGCGGGAAGAGGAAGGTGAAGATTGCAGAAAAAACTGCCGAGATAGAAAATAGAAGCCCAATAGTTTTTTCTGTAGAAAGAAATTGGCTAATGAATGACGACTCTATATAGATAGGTAGCGCGTAGTGAAACGAGTAAAAAAAGCTCGCCAGATAAACGAGAATGAAAAGCGGATTTTTTGCAGGGATGCGAGGCATGATTTTTAATATTGTAACACGAAATATCAAAGCATTGCAGGTATTTGGCAAAAAGGGTATTATATAAATATGAATACGTTGATGAAAAAAGCGCAAATTTTTAAACTCGGCAAAAGTCCCGTAGTGGTTTTGCCAGTTTCAGCGTGGGAAAATATTCGTGAACGATTTAGCCAGCTAGAAGAATACTATCAGATGTCCACCTCTAAAAAATACAAACAAGATATTGCTCGCGCGCGAGCCTCAAAAAAAATAGTTTCATCAAAAGACTTATACAAAAAACTCGGGCTTGCATAAACCATGAAGTACGACTTTAAGGGTAACTCCATCAAGGAATTTTCAAAACTCCCACGAAAGGCTCAGTTTCAGATAATGGAGAAACTTGAGNNCCAGCAATTATCCGCTATCGCGGATAATTGCTGGGAATAGAAAGTGGCTTGACTGAATGCTCTGGGCTAAACGGCTTTGCTCACAAAGCCGTTGCTGGAACATTTGTTGACAAGTGTTGTAGGGGGGGGTACAATAGAGGCATTAGTAATTAGCCACAATATTATGGAATCAATGCCACATCATCGAGAGGGAATTCAGAATGAGCTAAACAAAGCGTATGATGAGGGTCATGAGATGAATGAGGCGATTGATGTAGCCGAAGTGACAAAAGAAGAGCGGGGACATATTGACGACAAAGAAATGAGAGGAGAGCTTTCGCTTCAAGAAACCGTTGCACTTCTTAAGGATAAGGGATATCTCGATGCATCATTTGAGGGGAAGGAGGTGCACGAGCTCGCTATGCGCGCACTCTCCAAAGAAGACGCGCTCGCTGAATACAAGAAGAGCGGTGACAAAGCAGGTGCATGGGATGAATTTGAAAATATGCCCTACACCATACCAAAAGCAGAGAACCTTGATGTCATGATAATGAAGTTCAATAAAGACGTCTATGGCGACGATGCCCTCGCAGTGATGGGCGCGCTTGGTGTACGCCCACTTACCTCTGAAGAACTTATTCAGTACAGTATTGCAAATCCTTCGCACCAAGAGAAGAAAGCTCTCGTGGCACGCGTGAGTAATCCGTCCTTGGACGGTAACCCTAAAGCTCTGTACCTCAGCGCTGTGTTAGACGGGCGCAGTCAGAGAACCAAACCTTGGGGAGGTGTCTGGGTTGAGTGGACTCGTTTCCCTGTTGTTCGCAAGTAGTATTTAAAACCCAAAGCCCCACCATTTGCATAAATGGTGGGGCTTTGGGTTTCCTCAGAGCGAGGGATGCCTCTTGTGCGGGGACTTGCGAGCGTGACGACGCGAGCACGAGAGCGAATCAGCTGATTCGCTCTTGGAGCTTTTCTAGCAAAAAAATATCCGTACCCCGCGCGAGACGGCTCCAGAGCGTTTTTACACCGACAGTATCACCGGAATCACAATCGGGCGCTTGGCGGTCTCTTGGAAGAGGAGGCGGGCGACGGCGTCGGTAACGTGGTCTTTTACATAGTCAAAGTCAATTTGCTTTGAACCGCCAACCATATCCTCAACGGTTTTCTTTGTTAGGAAGCGCGCTTGGCGGAGTAGGTCCTGCGACTCGCGGAGGTACACGAACCCGCGCGAAATCACGTCAGGGGACTTGGTGACCTTTCCAGTAGAAGTATCAAGTGTCGTGATAACTACAAAAATACCATCTTGCGAAAGCATCTGGCGGTCGCGGAGGACAACTTCCTGCATATCACCGACAGAAAATCCGTCCACAAGCACGAGGCCTTTTGGCGCGCACTCTTTGAGAGAAACAATCTTCTTGCCCTCCTCTTGGATTTCAATAATCATACCGTTGTCGGGAATGAGAATGTTTTCATCGGGAAGCCCAGCTTCGCGCGCAATGTCCGCGTGGCAACGGAGCATATAGTGGTATCCGTGCACAGGGATAAAGAAACGCGACGCGAGACGTTTGTGAATCCAAAGCGACTCGTCGTGATGCGCGTGCCCGGAAGAGTGCACCTTTGCATTCTCGTAGTGGATGAGGTGCGCTCCCTGGCGAGAAAGATTGTCCTTGAGCTTTTGAACACTGCGTTCGTTGCCCGGAACAACAGACGACGATAGAAGAATCGTGTCTCGCTTGTTGATTTTTAAATATTTATGCGCCTTGTTTGCAGCGCGCATAAGAGACGCGAATTCATCGCCTTGCGCTCCTGTCACCAAAAGAATGATGCGGTCAGGCGGATACTTTTCCATATCTTCAATCGGGATGAATGTCTCAAGTTTTGCTTTAAGGAGCCCCGACTGACGCGCGATGTCTACGTTGTTTTTCATACTACGTCCGTCAAGAACAATTTTTTTGCCTAGCACTTCCGCAACATCAATAATTTTTACTAGACGTTCAAGGAGTGATGCGAATGTTGCGACAATAATACGTCCCTCAGTGTTCCTAATAATATCTTCAATATTTTTTAGCACTGTTCGCTCTGGGAATGAATACCCTGGACGCTCTACGTTTGTAGAGTCCGCCATAAGTAGAAGCGTTGGCGCGTTTTTCTTGATGTCGTCAAACTCGTCCTCTTCCTCCATTGTTGGCACGCCGTCCACGTGGTCAAGCTTTAGGTCGCCCGTATGCACAATGTTTCCGTACGGAGTTTCAATGATGATACCCATCGCGTCGGGAATTGTGTGTGTTACCGCAAAGAAACGCACTTTGAAATCGCCCATCGTGATGCGGTCGTTCTTTTCAATGATGCGCATATCAAGCGGAGGCAGGTGTGAAAATTCTTCCTGACGTTTTTGAATCATAAGCGCGGTAAGGTTTCGCGTATAAAGCGGAGGGTTGCCGATTTTGCCCATGAGGTAGGGGATACCGCCCGTGTGGTCAAGGTGCCCGTGCGTAATCATCACCGACTTCACCTTGTGCTTTCGGTCTTCAAGATATTTTGTATTGGCGAGAATATAGTCCACGCCGGGAGTGTTTTCCTCGCGAAACTGAAGTCCTGCGTCAATTATGACGATTGAATCTTTGTACTCAACCATCGTCATATTGCGACCGATTTCCTCCACACCGCCAAGCGCAATGATACGAATGTCTCCGTCCTTGAGCGGTGGAATAATTGCATTCTCGCCCTCTTTAGATGGATACGGCGCCATCATCCTTCGCGCGTCTGCTTTTTCGCGACCTGTTGAATGTTTGATGCGACTTGATGTGCGTTCTGCCATAGGTCCGCGCGAACCACGGAATCCTCCTTGTGGTCTTGCTCCGCCATGTGTTCGTGGAGCTCCGGCAGTAGCAGGTGCTCCAGCCTGCGTGCCCTGTGGACGTGTCGCGCCAGCGCGATAGTTTGCGCGGTTTGCCGAGCGGTTTACCGCGCTTCTTGGCCCACGCGCGTTGCTGTCCTTGCGTGGAAAACGGCGCGCGCTATAACCGCCACCTTTGTCGCCACTCTGAGCGCTCCCTTCTACCTTCTTAGGTTGTTCATCGTTCATTATATTTGTTGTTATTATTAATTTTGCTACTGTGAGAACTTATCTCAAAAATGAACACGAGAGCCTCAAGCTTTGTTCATCTTCATTTTTGAAACAAGTTTTATTTCTTCTATGACTCCTTCGTGAATATCCTCCACACATTATCCGTATTGATGTACCATTCATGAATATTCAAGAATCGCTCAGATGCTGTGGTGATGACTCCTAGAGAAAGCCCCCTCACATTTTTTGGAAGCACATACAAAAATTCTGGCGCGTACATAAAAATCGCAGGCGCGTCTTTTGATATTTCGTTTCCAAACGAGCTGTAAAGTTTCTCGCGGTCAAGCGTGTCGGTTTCTGTGCGAGCATCATCCAAAATTTTGTCCACTTTTGTGTTTGCATATCCGGCGATATTGAGACCAGGGTCCAATCGCTGGCTTGAATGCCAAAATGGATATGGGTCGCCACCAAGACCAAGAACCTGTCCAAAGAAAAGCGCCTCATACTTTCGCGGTCGCACGATAGTCTCCTTCAAATCACCAGTCGCAAACACACGCACTGTTACAGGAACTCCAAGCGCCTCCCATGATGTTTTTAGTTCGCCTGCGACAGTCTTTAGCTCAGTTGCTTCGGATGTTGCGAGCTCAAAGCCAAGCGTCTGAGTTTCTTTCTTCACCTTTTTAGTCCATGAGTTTGTGCTTGAAGCAAATTTCCAATCGGCTTTTTCAAGAATCGCGCGCGCTGAAGCCAAGTTTTCCTCATGAGATTTCTCTGTGTCAGCGACATCATACCCTGCTGTTCCCGGTGGAAGAGGTGAGTCAAGAGCGACTCCGTATCCAGAAAGCGCTCTTTCTATGATTCCTTTTTTGTCCACGGCAAGAGTGAGGGCTTTTCTGACTGCGGGATCTGCGAAAATTGGTTGTTCTGTTTGGTTAAAGAAAACCGCAAGAACGCGAGGTAGCGGTGTGCGTTCTATATTGTAACCAAGAGCCTCAAGTTTCTTTGCGCTCTCCGGAGAGATGGAATTTATTGCCCCGACAGATCCGGTTTTTACAGCTTGCACAAGCGCTTCTTCGCTTCTAAAGAAAACAAATTCTATTGTGCTTATGTTCGGCTTACCCAAAGCAAAACCGTTAAAGGATTTCAATGTGTACGAGACAGGAATTTTGTCGCCATCTTTTGTTACAGTTTCAAGACTGTCAAATTCATACGGACCGGAACCAACAGGCTCACGGTTGTATTTGTTTGTGTCAAAGCGGTTGTAGTCAATGGTTTTCCAAATGTGCTCCGGAAGAATTCCCATCGTCGCATTTTCAAGAAACGGAGCGTATGGCTTTTTCAAGGTGAAACGCACAGTGAGGTCGTCTACCTGCTCCACTCCCACACCGTCCCAGCTCGCGCGCTTCGGGCTTTTCATTCGGCCGTCTTGCGCGGTCTTTATTGTGAACACTATGTCGCTCGCTGTGATTTCCTTGCCATCGTGCCACTCCAGTTTTGGCTTTAACACAAATGTGTACGTGAGCCCGTCCTCAGATACTTCATAACTTTCCGCAAGGTTTGTAATGAATCCGTTGTTGCCGTCTCCGCGCAAAAGACCGGAATAAATGAGAGCAGTTAGGTCGCGGTCTGCCTCGGTGCCGACCTCAGAGGTGGCTAGGAGCGGATTGATGTGCGCTGGAGTGTTTAGCACGCCTTCAACAATAGTGCCTCCAAGCGCAGGAACTTTTATTGTGAATGAATAGTTGACTGCTATAAGAAGAACAATAGTTGTTCCGACTAGAACTCCCATCGCGGTAAAGAACACCTGGTTCTCGCGCTCAGAGAATGCTTTGAGCGCAAGAGCAAAACGCCCTTCAAGCGGAAAGGAGAAACGAGAATTCATTTTTTGAGAAAGATGTGAAAGAAATTGCTTCACGACAAAATATTGAATGTGACTTCAAGGCTACTACCTAGGCGCGGAGAATAAGCATTGCGAATGCCGAAAGAGCGAACAAAATCGCAACGATAATTGAGGTGTAAAAAAGCACCTTCTCCATTCCTCTTCGCGTGTAACGAATAGAATCGTCACCGCCACCAAACGCACCACCTACTCCTGCTCCAGTTTGCTGGAGGAGTATTGTAGCCGTGAGGATGATAGAGAGGATAATCTGCACCCAAGGCAGAACCGTAACCAGAAATTCCATAAGCTTTAATATAGCAGAAAATAAAAAATGTTGCAACGAGGGTGTGGAAAAGAAAAGTGGGCAAGCGATTACGCTTGCCCTTTTTGACGCTGGTTGTTTTAATAAACCCGCATGCGTGGATTTCTTGTACGTGCTAAGGCATCATTTTTTGCGTTTTGTAATGACCTTGCGCGTGGCTCCGGTGGACCACCAATATTTGGACCGTCCTTTTTATGTACCTTAAGTGGTTGCTCGCAGGTCATTTCCTCGGCTACTGCGCAACTGCCATTCTTGTTAAGCGGTCTGAAACATATCGGGCAATAATCATTTGGTTTGTCCCGTGAGACATGCGTGATTCCAGGGTTTCTGGAACATGTAGTTTTGTAGCGATTTACAACACAAAGATAGGTCATCATTTCCTCCCAGTTGTTTAGGTTAATGAATGGTGCAACTTTCCGGCTTTGATACTACACCAATCTTCCATATTTTAAAAGCAGATTGTGGCAGAAATGGTTAGTTGCAATTTATGAAAAATTCTGTGCTATAATATATAGCAATCAGATTAATAGTTTTTAATTTTTATCATGAACTTAACATACATTATATTAGCGGTTCTAGCGGGAGTAGTTTTGTGGGCGATTGTTGCGTACAACAGGTTTGTCACACTTGTAAATCGCGCAAAGGAAGCGTGGTCAGACATTGATGTTCAGCTCAAGCGTCGCTATGACCTTATTCCCAACCTTATGGAAACGGTAAAGGGTTATGCAAAGCACGAAAGCAGTGTTTTCACCGAGGTGACCGAGGCTCGCGCAAAAGCAACACAAGTGCATATTGATCCATCAAACATTACCCCAGCGCAGATTGCGGCAATGTCCGGCGCAGAGAGCGCTCTCTCACAGTCTCTCGGCAAACTTCTTGCAGTTGCAGAGGCGTACCCAGATGTAAAGGCAAACCAGAATTTTCTCTCGCTACAGGCGGAACTTTCTGACACAGAAAATAAAATTCAGGCATCTCGCCGTTTCTACAACGGAAATGTTCGCGATTTGAATATCGCGATAGAGTCGTTCCCATCAAACCTCATTGCAAAGATGTTCAACTTTATGAAGCAAGAATTCTTTGAAGTAGAGGAGGACACCCAGCGTGAGCCAGTAGCGGTGAAGTTCTAAATTAATTAATAATCATAAAATAATATGCAAGGATTTCTCAAAATCGTTAGCACGCTCGCAATCATTGGAATAGTAATTATTGCCTTGATGTTTGTTCTTGATTTTTCTACAACAGAAGAAGTAAAAGAAACATTAACGAAAGTTTTGCTAGTACTCGGAGTGCTTGCGCTTGGAGGAGTAGGTATTTCGTTCCTTTCAAAAACAAAGGAATAAAATAATCAATCGTAGTTACCTACTGTTCAATGCACTATAAGATTGTAAAACCAGAGGTTGTAAACGTATCTAGTGCTGTTTGGAAGCAAGCCAAAACCAGTTGGTGGTTTTGGGTGATTATTGTTATTTCTGGAGTTGAATTATTTTTCTATGGGAATGCTTGGCTGCTTTTATTGGCGCTTTTCTACTATATGTCTGCGACAAATAAGTATATAGACGCATTCTGGAATCAAATAGCAAAAAATAATGGGTGGCAATATAAAGGGTTCGTGGACGATATAAATGAAAAGGGAATAATGTTCAGACAGGGTAAAGCTCAGGACATCAAGCACCTTATTGAAGGGAGCGTGGAAGGGAGGCCTTTTAGAATGTTTAATTATTCGTTCAAGATTGGTGAGGGTAAGACCGAAACAACATACTGGTATACTGTTTTTGCGTTTAAGTTTGATGGATCATTTCCGCATATCTATTTGAATAACAAACACAATTCTTATAGTATAAGCGTAGGAGAGAAACTTTCGTTACCATCTGAGTTTGAAAAACAATTCATATTGTCAGCGCCTCGAAAATATGAAACGGAAGCATTAGAAATTTTTACTCCAGATGTACTTACAAAGTTGTTGGATGGCGGGTTTACTCATGATGTTGAGCTAGTAGATCACGAATTAATAATGTTTATAGATGGAAGCACCGATAATTTTAAGAAATTAGAAAAAGAATTCAACAGAGCGATGGAAATTGAAGATCTGTTTGATGAAAAGCTTGATAAGTTTAAGTTTGAGCAGATTGGGAATATCTCGCATCAATTAAAATAATGGCAACGTTATACACACACCAAGATCAAAATGTGCACAAGACGTGGTTTCTAATGACTGCGTTTTTTGTGTTTGTAATTCTTGTCACATGGGTGTTCAGCCAAGTGATGCAGAATCCAGTGATTCTTTATGGCGGGGTTTTGTTTGCGGTCGGCATGAACATTTGGAGCTATTGGTATTCGGATTCACTCGTTATTAAAATGTCGGGCGC
>DNMN01000030.1 GCA_003489395.1 Candidatus Yonathbacteria bacterium
TTACGCATTGCTCGTACTATAGAAGGCGTGTTACGATGGCAAGAAGGATTGAAAGAAAACGCCATCAATAATATTGGAGATTATCGCGCTCGCTTTGCGAAACTCCTAGAGGGCTCACCGCCTATTGATGTGGTTTTGGGAGACGCCATTATTTTTGAGGCAGAGGCGCGACTTCATGGAAGCGAACGGATAGAGGAGGAATTGAATGATCTTTTAAGAACTATGAATGAAGAAATACTTCAGGAAAAGTTTACGACAAAGATGGCAGAGTTGAAGCAGGCAGAAAATAAAGGAGATGTCCCGCTTGCGGAAAAACTTCTCACCGAATGTCAGTCAATTTCAAAAGAGTTACATACGCTAACAAAAAACACTTTATAATCATGCCGAAAAAAACTACAAATAAAAGTTCACGTCCAAGACGAGAATCTGCTGATTCTAGAATCCACACGAAACCAGTAGTAAAGAAAACTGCAAAAAAACCAGTAAAAAAAGCTGTCGTTAAGAAGGTGGCAAAAAAAGTAGCCTATAAAAAAGCCGTTCCCAAAAAGGCACCAGCAAAGGCAAAAAAGCCAGTTGCAAAGAAAAAATCAACTGAAGGTTGGGAGCAAAAAGCGCAAATTCTTATTCTCAAGGGTCGCGGTCGCGGGTTCATAACATACAACGAAATTCTTAAGGAATTTCCTATGGTGGAGCAGGATGTGATTTTTCTAGATACACTGTATGAAAAACTCGGTGATGCTGGCGTGGACATACTTGAAAGTGGCGGTCTTTTAAACCTTGAGCCAGAGGAAGTTTTAACTCATAAAAAATACACATACAAAAGCGGTGACTCCTCGTATGACTCTATTCAAATGTATTTGAAAGAGATTGGTCAGTACCCGCTTCTTACAGCTGGGGAGGAGCGTGATCTTGCTCAGCGTATTCAGATGGGGGACGAGGAAGGCAAAAACCTTCTCGCTCGCGCGAACCTTCGTCTCGTGGTTTCCATCGCTAAAAAATATGTTGGCAGAAGCGCTGACCTCACTCTCCTAGACCTTATTCAGGAGGGTAATATCGGCCTATTTAAAGCAGTGGAAAAGTTTGATTGGGAGAAGGGTTACAAGTTTTCAACATACGCAACGTGGTGGATTCGACAGGCTATCACACGCGCCCTCGCGGACCAGTCGCGTACTATCCGCATCCCAGTGCACATGGTGGAAACTATTTCAAAGTACAAGCAAGTGGTGCGTCGCTTGTCACAGGATCTTGGTCGTGAACCGCTTCCAGGAGAGGTTGCCACAGAGATGGGTCTTGATGTGGAGAAGATTTACAACATTAAGAAAATTGACCAAGACACCGTCTCTCTTGAAAAGCCGATTGGAGATGATGATGACAAATCAACGCTGGGTGAATTTATTGCCGATGACAAAATTCTTTCTCCTGCGCAGGATTCAGCTCAGAGAATTCTATCTGACCAAGTGAAAGAAATTTTGAACGACCTTTCTGAAAAGGAGCGAAAGATTCTGGAGCTTAGGCACGGACTTGTGGATGGCGTAGTCCACACTCTTGAAGAAGTGGGCCGAGAGTTCCAGGTGACTCGTGAACGTATCAGACAGATTGAAGCAAAAGCGATTGAGAAGATTCGCGCGCACGACAAGGTGGATAAGTTGCGGAATTACTGAGTAAAATAATGACCGAAGGGAATATATTTTACTACAGCCCAATGGAATTTTTGCGAAGCAAAAAGCAAAATCTCTGATTTTGGTATTCCATCGGGGCAAGGATACCAGGAATATACGAGGAAGGGAAAAAGGGCGACACGCTTTGCGTGTCGCCCTTTTTTGTTTAGGGTCAATTGTCCTCCCTGTTACTTCAGCAACTCTTCAATCTGCGCCTTTACAACCTCGTATGGCTGAGCGCCGTTGATACCACTCACCGCTTTTTTGTTTACTAGGATTATTGAATATGGTGTACCGCTTACGCCCGCTTTAGCGCCACTAGCAATATGCGCGTCTACAGTAGTTTTCATTTCATCGCTCTCAAGACATTTGTTGAATTCTGTCACATCCAGT
Organism: Candidatus Yonathbacteria bacterium; assembly: GCA_003489395.1. Classification (GTDB taxonomy): domain Bacteria; phylum Patescibacteriota; class Minisyncoccia; order Phycocordibacterales; family UBA1550; genus UBA1550. The sequence goes on from DNMN01000030.1 coordinate 2,052, forward strand.
CCGATTGCCTTCGCGATTTTTGGGAGTTCTGTTTGGTCAAGTCGGTTGTTGGACGGAGTTATTTCAAAAACTTTATTTATGTATTCCCAAAACTTTGTATTGCCACCTAGCTTGTTTGCGCATTCGGTAGCTTCGGCTTCATTGTGAGCCTTCACCGGGTGGAGTGACTCTATCGGAAATTGTCTGTATACCCACGCCACGTTACCGTCCTTGCCGTATTCACTCATGATGCGGTTCATAGTTGCGTGGAACGTTTTACAGTAAGGGCATTCGGTATCTGAATATTCCACAACAACCAACTTTGCGTTTGGGTTGCCAATGATATGGTCGGCTGATGTTACTGGGTCTACTGTTCCTCTTTGCTCTGCGGCCACGGCCGGTTGCTTGCCGTCACCGAAATAAATTGCTCCTGCGATAGCAAGACCCGCAATAACGATTGCGAATGGGATTGCGTAATTTTGAGACGCGGGAACCTGTGCTGTGGTGTTTGTTTCTTCCATATTTTTAAATTAATATTGTTAAGTTGTAACAGTATACCATATGCGCGTTTTTTGTCTGTCAATGTGGTTTTATGCTAAACTATTGGAATGAACATTACTAGTGCGGAATTCGTAAAAGGCATCATTGGCACGGACCCGATTTTGAAGGAAAAACTCCATAATGTTGCTTTTGTGGGGCGTTCAAATGTTGGGAAATCCAGTGTTATCAACTCGCTCGTTATGAGGAAGGACCTCGTGAAGTCTAGTTCTATGCCTGGGAAAACGAGGGAAATTAACTTCTTTTTCATAAACAAAAAGTTCTACTTTGTGGATCTTCCTGGATACGGCTTTGCTCGCATGGGCGCAAAAGGCGCAGAGAAAATTCGCAAACTTATTTTATGGTATTTGGGAAGCGGAGAAGCTCATGTGAATTTTGTTGTGCTCATTGTGGATTCTGTCGTAAAGCCAATGGCGTACGATAGGGAAATGGCGGACATACTTCGCGCGGAAAACATTCCGTTTGTTGTGGTCGCGAACAAAATGGACCGCCTGAACCAAACAGAGCGTTCACATAATATGAAGGCTATAGAGTCGCAACTGGGAGCTAGCGCTCTGCCATACTCAGCGCGTACGCATAGTGGCAGAGAGGAATTATTAAAGGAAATCGCTCGCGCAATTAAATAATAAAATAAATTAATGATAAATCGTAAGTTATTTCTTGTCGCAATAATTTTTACAGCTATCTTCATTGCTGTTTTTTTCCTTTCATCACGCGTCCCGCAAAGAGATACGCAGAATGAACGAATTCACATTGTTACAAGTTTTTATCCACTTTCGCATATAGCAAAGAGTATTGGAGGCAACATTGTGGATGTGCGAAATCTAGTGCCAGCAGGTGTGGAACCGCATGACTTTGAGCCGTCTTCTCGCGACCTTGTGGAAATAGGAAATGCCGATGCGCTTTTTTACAACGGCGCATCTCTTGAATCATGGATAAAGAAATGGAATGTTGGAATTTCCGTAAAGCCAAAGTATGTCGTTAATATGGAGGAGTCTCTAAAGAAGCAAGGCGCAATCCTTTTTGTAAAGGATGGAATAACAGACCCGCATTTTTGGTTGGACCCTGTGATAATGAAGAACGAAGTCATTGTTATTCGCGATTTGTTAATTCAGATTGATTCAGCACATAAAGATTTATTTACCGAGAATGCAAGGCGTTACACTACCGCGCTTGACTTGCTTGACGAACATTTTCGCGCGGGGCTGTCATCGTGCGATTTCAATGACATAATAGTTTTGCACGAGGCGTTTAATTATCTTGCCAGTCAATACAACATTAAAGTCACTTCTATAGAGGGTATTTCTCCAGATGAGGAGCCGTCGCCAAAGGAGCTCGCCCGCATAATCAACCTCGTTCGCGAAAAAGGAGTTAGACATATTTTCTTTGAAACGGTTGCGAGCCCAAAGTTTTCAGAGTTGATTGCCCGCGAGGTTGGCGGAGCGACGCTTGTTTTAAATCCTATTGAAAGTCTGACCCCAGATGAGGTACAATCAGGAGAAGATTACTTTTCCATTATGGAAATGAACCTGAACAATCTGCAAATAGCAATGCAATGCCACTGATTAATCACTAGATTATGAACATACCATTAGAAGAACCATACATTGAGCTCAACAACGTGAGCTTTTCATATGACCATACTCCGGTTATAGAGAACCTCACTTTTACTGTGCGCAAAGGCGAGTACTTGGGCATCATTGGGCCAAACGGCGGTGGTAAAACGACATTGATAAAAGTAATCCTTGGACTACTTCACCCCACAGAGGGCGCAGTGATGCTTTTTGGAAAGGACCGTCACGATTTTAAGGAAAAGTATCGCATTGGCTATGTTCCGCAACGCATAACACAAACAGACAAAAATTTTCCAGCCACTGTGTTTGAAGTGGTGCGAACAGGTCGCATTGCGCGCCTTGGTTTTTTTGAGAGATTTAAAAAGGAGGATATTTTAGCAGTAGAGAAAGCGATGGAGATTTCCGGCATTGCAAAGTATCGCGACACTCTTGTGGGTAACCTTTCTGGCGGTGAGCGCCAGCGCGTGTTCATAGCGCGCGCCCTTGCGAGCGAGCCAGATGTTTTAATTTTGGACGAACCAACAGTCGGCGTGGATATTGGAGCGCAAAAAACATTTTATGAATTTTTGGCATCACTCAATAGTGAGCAAAAACTTACTATTATATTCATCTCGCATGATGTAGACGCTGTCTCCCAAGAGACAAAGACCGTGCTTTGTCTAAACCACAACCTCGTATGCCACGGGCTTCCGCAAGACCTTTTGAACGAGCACATTTTGGAGCGTTTGTACGGCAAACATTCAAAGCGTGTGCCACATAATCCGTAAAACAATATGCTAGAAATTTTTCAATACGATTTTATGATACGCGCCTTTGAGGCAGGAATAGCAATAGGTGTAGTTGCGCCTCTCATTGGTATGTTCCTCGTGGTGAGAAGGTACTCGCTTATGGCGGACACTCTCGCGCATGTGTCCTTTGCTGGAGTGGCTATCGGGCTTCTTCTTAAAATAAATCCTATCTTCACTGCTATTGGGCTCTCTGTTATTGCCGGGTTTGGCATTGAGGCTCTGCGCTCCTCTCGCCGTGTTTTTGGCGAGTCGGTGCTTGCGCTATTTCTTTCAGGGTCGCTCGCTATCGCGGTCATCATTCTTTCTCTTTCAAAAGGGTTCAACGCGAATTTGTTTAGCTATTTGTTTGGAAGCATTTCAACTGTTACAACAACAGACCTCGTTGTAATTGTTACTCTTGCGGTTGTTGTATTTTTGGATGTTATATTTCTCTACAAAGAATTGTTCTTCACATCTTTTGACCCCGAGCTTGCCGAGGCGAGCGGGCTCCCNNGGCGTGCTTCTTGTCGGCGCCTTGATGGTCATCCCTGTTATTTCCGCAATGCAGTACGGACACGGATTTCGTCATACGCTTATTTTGTCAGTAATATTTTCGCTGGTTTCTGTGGTTTTGGGGTTGTTTGCATCGTACTATTATGACCTCGCGTCAGGAGGCGCAATAGTTGTCGTGGCACTAATCATCTTCCTACTAAGTCTCGCGCTTGTGAAGAAAAACTAGTTGGCAACAAAGTTGCCAAACAATTGACATGTGACATTTAACGAAGAACGCCACTTGCCTTCGGCAAGTGGCGTTCTTCGTATTTTGCATCCCGTCAAATGTCCGCGTAGCGGTGTCAGATGTCAAATGTTCCCACTAGTACACCTTATCAATATGCTCCTTTATATACGCGAGGTCGTGACCATAGACTTTTTTGCCGGGGTTAAAAATGTTTTTAGGATCAAAAATGTTTTTTGTCTCCTCAAATAGATGATAGATTTTTTCGCCATACATCTGCCTTAGGTACGCGGTGCGAACGAGCCCGTCGTTGTGTTCCGCTGACATTGAGCCACCAAATTCAAACACTAGGTCAAAGACTTTTTGCGAAAGTTCCATTACAATATCGCGGTCGCGCGCGTTATGCAGGTTCATGAGTGGGAATATATGGAAGTTGCCATCCCCGATGTGTCCCTGAATTGTATAAGTAAGTTTATACTCAGCCATCACCTTATCAAGTCTCGGCATAAATTCAGGTAGTTTTGCGGGGTTAACGATAATATCATCAATAAATGGAGAAGTTTTATTTTTGCCACTATGTTTACGCAAAATATTAAAACTCTCGTGCCTCATTGTCCAAAAACGCTCAGCCTCTTTCGGAGTCTGCATTATCTCTACTTGTAGATTAAATTGTTTCAAGTCCTCAAATGCAGCCTGCGCTTTTTGAGATGCTTCCTCCTCCGTGCTACCAGTAAACTCTGCAAGAAGCACAAGCTTTGGGAAGCCACCTTTTAAAACCATAATCACTTCTGGGATAAACGAAAGCCCTAGTTTGATAAGACCTGTTTTCATAACCCTTACGAAATCTGGGAAGAAGCGAAGAATGAATTGAATGACTCGGTCATCGTAGGTCTCAAAGGTTTCCGGCTTATGGGAGAGAACTTTTCCGATAAGTGTGGAGAGAATTTTGAGGTCGCGCAAAAAAATAACAATCAACTTGCGATGCTCTTTTGGTTTTATGAGCGCGAATTCAATTTCCGTAAAAAGGCCGAGCGTACCCTCCGAACCGGTAAAGAGTTTTGTAAGGTCAAAAGTTTTCCTGTCCCAAATATTCCATAGCGCGTAGCCCGTGGAGTTTTTTGTAACTTTTGGTTTTGCGCGTTTTATGATGTCGTAGTCTTTTTCAAGGAGCTCGTGCATACGGCGGTAAATTTCTCCTTCAAAACCTTTTATTTTTTTCTTTTTCTCAAGTTCATCTGCGGTGAGCGCGCCGAACTCATATTCGTTGCCATCGGAGAGGATGACCTTTAGTCTCTTTACCCAGTTTTCCGTGCTTCCGTATGTGAGAGTCATTTCGCCGGACGCGTTTGTGCCGACCATTCCGCCCACTGCGCAAAGATTTCGCGAAGCAGGGAAGGATGGCATAATAACGCCCTGCTTTCGCGTTTCTGTATCCATATCGCGATAAAAAACTCCCGGCTCCACAACTGCGCGCTCTGCGCTAACGCTCCTGATATGATTTAGGTTTGCCACATCTACAATAATAGAGTCGTTGAGCGCGCCTCCTGCCATACCTGTGCCAGCTGCCCTAGCTGTGAGTGAAAGATTTGGGTTGGCGTCTTTCTTTTCAGAAATAAAAGCTACAAGTTTTTTAACATCCTCTGCGGATTTTGGTTTTACCGCAAGCGCTGGGCGGAGCTCAAACAAACTGGTGTCGTTCTCGTAAGGAACAAGACTTTTTTCATCAGTTAAAATTTCTCCTTCAAACCCCGCATTGCGAATATTGCTCGCAGTTTTAATATTTGTTTCCATAACATACATTGTACCCTATAACATTTTGCCCTCAAAATGTTCGGGCGACCGTT
>DNMN01000012.1 GCA_003489395.1 Candidatus Yonathbacteria bacterium
CGCACAAAAGTTTTTATCTCCTCGTCATTAGTTGTGAAATAGTTTTCTAAGTGCGGGTTCCAACCGTCACGCCCTCTGGTCATCACCACCTCATAGTGACCATCCTCCACCAGATATTGCGCCAGATACAGAGAAAGGTCGGCATTTAGGTCACGCTCAAGCACATCGCGAAATTCTGTTCCTCCAAAGTTTGGTTCATGTCCAGGCACAATTAAAACATTCAATTTCTTTTTCGTGCTTGAGGCATTGTCAAAGGCGGTGCGAAGCTGGGCCGATGTGGTGCTTTGCGTAAAAAAGACAGCAGCCGACATTGGGTCTCCTCCCCCCACTATAGTCATCATTTTTTTATCAAAAATTCCAACTAAAAAAACCGAGCCAAAAAAAGAAACGGCTATTAGCATCTTGCTGAAAGCTTTCATTACTATATGATGCCATTAAAACGGGAAACTCCAAAGCACTTCGCGACAAATTGAAAGATTTTGTGTGAAGGCTAGCGCCCCAAACCACACGAGGACACCGCCAAAAAGAATATTCACATATTGCATCCACGCAAAACTTCGTGAAAGATATTTTTCAATCTCTCCCGCAAACGCTCCAATAATTAAAAACGGCGCACCGAGTCCTAGCGCGTACGCGACAAGGAGGAAAAATGTTTTCGCGGGCGCAAGCACAGCAAGACCGAGTATTGCACCTAGAGCTGCGCCAACACATGGTGTCCACCCCATAGCAAACGCCGAGCCAAACACAAATGAAGTAAGCGCGCGCGAAGAAAACTTTTTGTGAACCTTAAAAATATGAGGTCGCTCTAAAAACGAAAGCTTCACGAGTCCCATCAGGTAGAGCCCAAAGAAAATAACAATAGCGCCTCCAGCACGCGCTAAAATTGTTTGAAGCTCGGGTCCCGCTTGCACAAGCGCACTGTGAAGAACAAGTCCGAGCACAGCAAACACAGTTGTGAAGCCGAGCACAAAAAACAAACTTGCATGAAACATTGCGAACCTAGAAACAAGCGCGTCTGGTGTTTTCTTTTCTAGCGCAATACCGCCTAGGTATGCGATAAACCCCGGCACAAGGGGAAGCACACATGGCGCAAAAAAAGAAACGACTCCGGCGCCGAATGCGACAATGATTGTAACGTCAGTCATTAAATAGCATTGTACCGCACGGAGCTCGTGTGACGCAACGCAAAGCGTTGCGTCACACGAGCTCCGCTGTTACACTGTATATATGGAAGAATACGATTACCAAATTACGTGGTCAGCGCCAGAGCACGAGCACCGCGAACATAGCGCCGACTGGTACTGGGCTGTTGGCATTATTTCTGTATCGCTCGCGGTTGCATTCATTATAGTAAACAATATGTTGCTCTCCGTAATCATCCTCCTCGGCATGGGGACTCTTCTTTTCCACGCAAAACATCCGCCAAAAATTCTTGATTACAAACTTTCTAAAAAAGGCGTGAGCGCCGGCGACAGACTTTATCCATGGGAAACATTGGAATCATTTTGGGTACTTGAAGGAAAAGATGATTTAAGGTTTCATCGCGACCCAAAAATTCTCCTCACTTCTAAAAAAACATTCATGCCTCATATTGTCATCCCGCTTACAAATTTTGTTATTGATGAAGTTCATCAATCTTTGTCGCATATGCTACACGAGGAGCCACAAGCAGAGCCACTCCCCGAGCGCCTCATGCGAAAGATTGGGTTCTAGGTGTATAAGTAAAACACCCGGTCACTCTAGAGTGGCTGGGTGTTTTACTTTGGTTGTGCCCTCGGCAGGAATCGAACCTACATCGTGGGTACCGCAAACCCATATCCTATCCATTGAACGACGAGGGCAAATTCGTCTTTTTGTGTTAATCCGCACAGTAATGCCCGCGCTGTTACCTTATTTGACTAAGCATAACAACGACGAGGGCGTCATAGAACTTCACCACTTTACCACAAAATACACAGAAATCAAATCTACTGCTACTCTACCACACAAGTACTTCCAACTTTGCGCCTGCGCTTATTACTGATTCATCTTGCCCACCTTGATATTTGTTTGTAGTTTTTGCTCCAAAAAAAGAAATCTTCATTTTTGGCCCTGCTTTGTAACTAACATTCATCTCATTTTTTTCAGACGATGGGACAAGCATCCCATAGTCTGACTTTTCTTTCCTGTGTTCAGCGCTTACATTAAAATTTTCTCCCTCAAATCCAACCTTAAGACTGGAGCTTTTACCCCAATCAAAATTACTTTTTCCTAATTCCATATTTATGACTTTCCCCTCAAAAACTTTTACCTTCGCGCCAACGACAAAATTTTCTGCTGTCTTCTTGAAGACCAAGTCCTGTTCCTCGAAATTATTAGTTTGAGCGCGAGCGCCAGCAGTTGCGCTTATAAAAATCTCATTAGTTTTATCAGGATTTACAAAACTTAATGTGCCACCTGTAGATCCTTCTCCCATTCCTTCCGTGTAGCTAGCTTTAGGTCCTTCTGTGCTTCCAATTTGCTGACTTACTGCCGCAATAATATTTGCGCCAACTCTTCCAGTAAGCTCACCGTACTCTCCTTTTATTATATTTTGTTCATCCACATAGTTGGCCTCTAGCATCCCAACAATTGTATTCATTACTACCGACTCACCAGAAAGCGCGTTTATATCAGTATTTAAAATAGTAGCTCCGACCTTGGCTCCAAATTTTTCATTGCCAAAACTAATGTTGCCACCAACAGCGGTCATCTCGTTTAATGACTGGTATGGATCATTGTAGATATTTTTGTAGTTAGTGACACTCAATCCAATTGTGCCTGTATTTATTTCAAGTTCCTTGGTTTCTGGGCTAATACTTACATCTATCCCCCTCTCTACCCTCATAATTTTTCCTTCCTCGAGATTATGCTTGAGTATATCTGTTGATTCCTCTATGCCGGCGGCGCTTTTCATAACTTTCTGCGCGCTACTTTCTACAGGTTGTAGCATCCAGTCTCCATTGCTAGCATAATTGTTAAATATTGATACCGATTCGTTGTATCTTTCCATAACACCCATTGCTTCTGCATAGTTATCTGTATCTGTTAATATCAATTCGCCGTAGTTATAAAAAGCTATTTTTCTTTCTGCGCCATCACCTAAAATCATTTCGGTCCATATGTGCTGGCCTCCCCATCTTGTGGAACCACTTTGAAGCCACGTATGCTCAATACCCAAACTCTTTGCTATTTCCATTTGGGCGTTGTGAATGTTCCCGCATATTCCAGATTCAGCAGTACCGCCGGCATTTCTAGTCTTTAGCGCCTGAAGCATCGCGTCTTCAGAAATTTTTACATGGTCACCAGACGCCAGCATGTCGTAATTGTATGTCTCACCAAAAAGTTGCCCTACTTGTTGCAGCATTATTGCTTTTTGCTTTTCACTAAAACTACCTTGTGAAGTAGCGAGCTTGTTTATAAATTGACTATAATTTTGAGCGCTAGAAATCGTTGAACCAATAAACGAAAGCGCATTATTCACTTCCTGAGATGTTGTTCCTTTATAAAATTCTGAGTTCCTGTAACCGCCATTTTCAATATTCTCTGCCGTAGATCCTTTAATTTCCCTATTTTCTCCGCTAATTTTTACTGAGATTTTCCCCCAATCAAATCCTGCTATTTTATTTTTTTCTGCAACTTGAAAGGCCTGCTCCTCTCCCATTGAAGGCAAATTTTCCTTACCAATATTTTGTTCTCCAGCGAACGCGGTTGACGCCCCAGCAAACAAGGAGAACGCGAGTAGTAAATTAGCTACCTTGTTCTTGAATTTCTCTGGCTCTAGATTTTCCAGAAAATCAGTTCCTTTTTTTATTATCTCGTTTTCTTTATTCTCAAAACTGGCACGGATTGCTTCTTGTGTAGGTTTTGCTTTTTCTGTTGTTGGGAAATTTTCAAACATATTATTTAAGCTCACTCATTAGGTTTCTAATCTCCCTCTCCTCAATTTCTAGAATCTCCGCAGAAAGCGCCTCTGTGGGGTTTTTCTCAAATTCAATTTTCTTTTTCAGTAGACCAACAAAAAGACCCGCCTTCTCTGGGAACCCCAAAAGAATCCCCATCAATTGCTGACGCTTTGTAAAAGAAAATGACGCAAAAAAATTTTTAATAATTTCTTGGTCACTATGTGGAATATTTTGCTTATTCAAAACTTCTTCTATTTGGCTGTAATCTTTCATTTTGTTTAGTAACCCTCTACTGGGAACCCTGCCTTCTTCCATGCGATAAACCCACCTTCCAAATTCATAGCTCCCACGAGTCCAAGCTCCTGCATCTTTGCGCAGGCTTTTGCAGAGCGACCGCCACTTTGGCAATTCACCACATATATAGTGTCTGATTTAAGCCCGCGTATTGTTTCTTCAAACGTACTATCATAAATATCAAAATTTTTAGCTCCTGGGATATGGCCATCTGCAAACTCTGACGGTGTCCGCACGTCAATAACCACCGCTTTCCCGTTCTGAATAATCTTATGTGCTTCCTCAGGAAGTATGTTGTTCATACCGCTATATGGTAACAAAAAATCCCCTAGGATTCTAGAGGATTTTTGAAGTTACGCGATTTTCTTGATTGCCTTAGCCAAGCGAGACTTTTTGCGGTCAGCTGCATTTTTCTTAATGGTGTTACCCTTTGCCGCTTTGTCTATTGCCTTGTAGGCCTTTGAAAGGAGCGCCTCTGCGGACTTTTTGTCCTTTGAGGATACGAGCTCACGTACCTCTTTTACAACTTCCTTCATCGCTTTGCTACGGCGGGCATTGTAAACAGCCTTGCGCGCAGAACCGCGAATATTGCGTTTTGCTGATTTGATAATTGGCATATGTGGACACACTATATATGATTTCCCAGATTTTGCAAGAGCTAGCAAACCGTGTACTATAAACCTATGATTGCTCATCTTTCTGGCACTATTCTCTTTGCGGGCGACCGATATGTGGTCTTGGAAACTGCTGGGGTGGGTTACAAAGTCCGTGTTGCCATTGATACATTGCAAGCACTCAAAAAAAACGCTGACAAAAAAGCGTCTCTTTGGATATACACAGTAGTCCGTGAGGATGCTCTGGACTTGTATGGTTTCCAAAACCAGACCGAGTTGGAATTTTTTGAAATGCTTATCAGTGTGTCCGGTATCGGCCCAAAGGGCGCGCTCGGCATTTTGAATGTCGCGCCCGTGGAACACCTAAAAGAAGCCATTGCTATGGGTGACACTGGGGCACTCACCAAAGTTTCTGGCATCGGCTCAAAGAGCGCGCAAAAAATAATCCTTGAACTTCGCGACAAGCTCGGCGGACACGAGAGCATCACAGGCGACACAATGCTTGGCGATGAACGCGACGCGATAGAGGGGCTTGTTGCGCTCGGCTACGCCGAGCGCAACGCTCGCGAGGCGCTCAAAAAAGTGTCTCCTGAAATTAAGGGTACTGGCGCGCGAATAAAAGACGCGCTAAAGCAACTCGGTAAAAAATAAAAATGGATACTCTTCTGCGCATTATAAAAAAAATCATCCCTCGTAATATTTTTAGTTTTTTTCAGCCTGCCTACCACTACCTCTTCGCGCTTCTAGCTGTGCTTGTGTACCGCTTCCCCTCGCGCAAAATAAAAATAGTCGCCATTACAGGCACAAAAGGAAAAACTTCAACTGCGGAAATAGTGAATGCGATTTTGGAAGAAGCTGGCTACAAAACCGCGCTTGCAGGCACGCTTCGTTTCAAAGTTGGCGACGAGGAAGAACGCAACCTCTACAAGATGACCATTCCGGGACGATTTTTTGTGCAAAGATTTTTGCGCCGCGCAGTGAACGCAAAATGTGATTGGGTGATTATTGAAATGACATCAGAAGGCGCGCGACAGTTCCGTCACAAGTTCATAGACTTTGACGCGCTTATTTTTACAAACCTATCCCCCGAGCATATAGAGTCGCACGGCTCTTTTGAAAAATACAAAGACGCAAAGCTCTCCATTGCGCGCGCTCTCGCAAACTCTCCAAAGCGTCCGCGCATTATTATTGCAAACGCGGACAATGAATATGCTGGCGAGTTCCTATCCGTGGACGCCGATACAAAAACAACTTACTCGCTCAAAGATGCGGAGCCGTACACTCTTGAAAAAAATAAAACTACTTTCAATTTTATGGGCTCGCCGGTTCACGCGCATCTCTCGGGTGCATTTAATCTTTCTAACATGCTCGCAGGAATTTCTTTTGCGCGCGCGATAAATATTTCACCAGAGGTAATCCGGCGCGCGATTGGAAAATTCCACGGCATTCGCGGGCGTGTGGAGCGCGTGAACGCAGGGCAAGATTTTGATGTCATTGTAGACTACGCGCACACCACCGACTCACTTGAAAAAGTGTACGAGGTCTTTCAGGACTCGCGAAAGATTTGCGTGCTCGGTGGCACTGGCGGTGGACGTGACACATGGAAGCGACCTGCAATGGGGGCGATTGCAAGCGCTCACTGTGATGAAATAATCCTCACGAACGAAGACCCGTACGACGAAGATCCAGAGAAAATTGTGTCTGAGATTTTAGCAGGGATAGAAGGAGGGCAAGCTGAGGTGATTATGGACCGCCGAGAAGCGATAGCTCGCGCGATTGCGCTCGCGCAAACGGGTGATGCGGTTATCATTACAGGCAAAGGCACCGACCCTTACATCATGGGTCCGAACGGCACCAAAACAGAATGGGACGACGCAGCCGTTGCGCGCGAAGAGCTTCAAAAACTTGGGTCCAAAAAGTAATTAGCGTTAGTTCAGAATCTCCAGCTATACACGTATAATATACTATATAACTGGGTACAATATTCTCTACATTCGCTCGGAAATACAAACTCCGTGTTTGCATTTCTCTCACTCACTTGAGAATAGTATATTATACGTGTATAGCTGGAGATTCTTTTTATTTAGACACTACTTTGCTACAATACACAAATGCAAACATTATCTCTTTTTCCATCTCTTTTAGATTTCCAGATGCTTGGCGTCTTTGCGCTTCGCGTAACACTTGGACTTATCTTTGTATATTTTTGGTATGAGAAAGTCACCCATCAGCGCGCGGAGCGAATTAACTTTTATGAGAAACTCGGCCTTCGCCCATCAAAGGTTTATTTTTGGACAGTGTCTTCTGTAGATGGTATCGCCGGCGCGCTTTTGGTTGTTGGCCTTTACACGCAGGGTGCCGTATTAGTAACTGGCGCTCTTATGCTTGTGGCGACATTCATAAAGTGGCGTAAACCTTCTGCTCTTCCAAGAAACACAATTGAGTTTTACATCATTCTCGCAGTCGCTTCTTTCGCTCTCCTCTTCCTCGGGCCAGGCGCCTTCGCGATAGATCTTCCTCTTTAGAATTGCAAATACCCTATTTTGTGGTATTATCCTGTTTGCATTATGCGCACGTAGCCGAATCAACAGATTCGTGGCTCTGCCATAAAATTTGGTAGACGGTAAATGTATATGCGCCCATAGCTCAGTCG
>DNMN01000007.1 GCA_003489395.1 Candidatus Yonathbacteria bacterium
TTACTTTTTACATAATCGCTAGTCGGTTTTACCCTTCACAAGTACTACCTATAGTCTAGTATGTATATTTACAATCTACAATGACTAGTTATCCACAAGTGACGATTTTTTCTTTTGCTCGACAAAAGAGTAAAAATTGCGTCGAAAATGCCCACATTTTTGACGTGGTAATAGACAAAAGGAGACCTAGGTAATAAATGCGAGCGAGGTGGATATTGTACCCAGTTATATCATCAAACAAGGAGTGTCGCAAACATAACAATGTTTATGACATCCGAGTGCCGATGATATATAGTAATCTATATATCATCAAACGAGGAGTGTCGGAGATTATCTCTACCTTGAGAGAACCGGAATGTCCGATTGTGGCATGTAATCCGAGCTAGGTTTTTAGAAGGGTGTCAAACGCGTAGTTGCGGTTGGCATCTTATTATTTTAAAAAACTTGATTTTTAATGATTTTCGTTGTAATATTGGAAACTTATGAAATGGGTTATTTTTACAGGAACATGGCGACTTGTGAACAAAGAAGTCGAAAATGATGTCCGTCACGCTGCACGTGAGGTTTTTGAGCGAGGAGACGGACTTGTTACTGGAGGCGCCACTGGTGTCGATTTTTTTGCTATGGATGAGTTCCTAAAACTAAATCCTGAATGTACGCGTATTAGAATTTTCATTCCTGCACGACTTCCTCACTTTATCGATGACTATAGAAAAAACTGGAAACATAGCCCTGTTGAGGATGTAGATATTGATAACCTGGAATATCTTCTTAAAATAATTAAAGAGAGAAACCCTAGCGCAGTTTTTGAGGTGAGAAAAGATAGCGGGGATATCACGCAGGCTGAGTACGACCTTCGTCATAATGAAGAAGTAACATTTTCAGATGAGGTATACGCGTTCCAAGTAAACAATAGTAGTGGTACCAGCGATACAATTACAAAGGCGAGGGCTGCTGGACTGCCAATCGGTCTCCATAAAACTTACAAGATTAAGGAGTAGTTTGTGGTAGAATCACATTATATGGTAGCTCAAAAACCTACAAAAAAAGCCAAGTCTACCTCTTGGGGAGGAGTGGCGCATTGGTACGACACGCTTCTTGCTGGTGATGATACCTACCAGGCGAAGGTGATACTTCCTAATCTGTTGAGGGCAATGAGTGACAAGAAAGGCTCGCCCACCGAAACTTTTGAAGGAAAAAGTTTGGCGGGGAACAAGGTGCTTGACCTCGCGTGCGGGCAGGGGTTTTTCGCTCGCGCATTTTTTCAGGAAGGCGCGGATACTACTGGAGTGGACCTCGGGAAGCAACTTATCCTCATTGCAAAAAAAGAGTCACCAAAAGAAATTAAATATTTTCCTCACTCCGCTGAGGACCTCTCGCTTTTTGAAGACCACTCATTTGATAAAATTGCGATTGTGCTTGCGATACAAAATATAGAAGCTCCTCACAAAGTTTTTAAGGAGTGCGTGCGCGTGCTTAAACCTCACGGGAAGCTTTTTATCGTCCTCAACCATCCAGCATTTCGTGTTCCAAAAGCAAGCGCATGGGGCTATGACGATGAAGCAAAAACACAGTATCGACGAGTGGATAGCTACATGTCAGAGTCAAAGGTGGAGATTGAAATGAATCCAAGTAAGCGTGGTGGGCCAACGACCGTTTCTTTCCACCGTCCGCTCCAATACTATTTCAAGACACTCGCGAACAGCGGGTTCGTCGTTGCTCGATTGGAAGAATGGCTCTCTCACAGAGAAAGCGAGTTTGGTCCAAGAAAGAAAGCAGAGGATAGAGCGAGAAAAGAGATACCAATGTTTCTCTTTCTTGAGGTGTTAAAAAAATAAAGCAATGCTGGCATCACTAATAAAAATTCTNNGAAATGCCAGTTGTTGCGAAAAAGGAGCAATCAAGTCCACGGCCAAGCCGAGAAACAGCTGTTTCTACATCCACGCAAGCAACAGTAAAAAAGGTCGTACCAAAAACGACAACCGCAACTGCGACAGCAACCGCAACTGCGACAAACGGCAGTCTTGTACCAAAAACAGCAGTGGTAGAGAAGTCTGTTGTTGCTCCTGGCCCACTTCGTGCGATTACACAGACTACAAACGCGACAGACCTTACCGCGCGAGGAATCATAGAACGCACAAACATAGAACGCGCGCAAAATGGAGCATTGCCGGCGCTTACTGAAAATACTCTTCTAAATCGTGATGCTCAGATGAAAGTTGATGACATGTTTGCGAAACAATATTTTGAACACGTGTCGCCAACTGGTGTGGGTCCTTCGGATTTGGCTCAGGCTGTCGGGTACGCGTATGTGACAGTAGGAGAGAACCTCGCTCTAGGAGATTTTGCGGGCGACACTGGAGTGGTGACAGCGTGGATGAACAGCCCTGGTCATCGCGCGAATATTTTGAATACGCATTATATGGAGATCGGCGTTGCTGTTGGTAAAGGAATGTATGAGGGTCACATGACATGGCTCGCCGTGCAAAGTTTCGGGCTTCCGCTGTCCGCGTGCCCAGCAACAGATCAAACACTTAAGGCTCAGATTGATTCAAGTAGCGCAACGATAGCGAGTTTGCGCTCCCAGCTCGACGCAAAGAAGGCCCAGCTTGATGCTACGTCGCAACATGACCCAAATTACAATACATATGTAAATGAATACAACGCGCTGGTGCCACAATACAACTCGCTCGTGGAGGCAAACAGAGTTGCAGTTGCAACATACAATGCGGGCGTGCAGGCGTTCAACGCATGCATCAGCGCAGTCAGCGGGCATTAGTTTTTCTCCTGTTTTCTACTATACACGTATAATATACTATCGGACAAATGCGTGTATAGTATGGGTTGAGATTTTTTCTTGTTAGTTTTTGTTTGTAAAACCGGTTTTTTTCTGCTAATATCGTCAGATATGATAAAAGAATTTTTACTTAAACAAGTTATCAAACGCCAACTCAAAGGCGTGCCAGAGGCAGAAATTGACCGCATCATCGGGCTTGTAGAAAAGAACCCAGAGCTTTTTAAAAAGATTGGTGACGAAATAAAGGCCAAGGTGAAAGCTGGCCGTTCAGAACAAGCCGCTTCTATGGAGGTGATGAGGGCTCACCAAGGCGAACTTCAGAAAGTACTACAAAAGTAATATGGCGCTCGCAATAGGTATCGTCGGACTTCCAAATGTCGGCAAGTCCACTCTTTTTAACGCACTAACGAAAAAATCTGTTCCCGCAGAGAACTATCCTTTTTGCACAATAGACCCATCAGTGGGTGTTGTTGCTGTGCCTGATGTGCGCCTGCATAAGCTTGCGGAGTTTTCAAAAACGCAAAAGACAATTCCAGCAGCGGTGGAGTTTGTGGATATTGCCGGACTCGTGAAAGGAGCTAGTGAAGGTGAAGGTTTGGGAAATCAGTTTCTTTCAAATATTCGGGAGACGGATGCCATTGCAGAAGTAGTGCGTATTTTTGAGGACGACAACGTGATACATGTGCACGGCAAAGTTGACCCTGTGTCAGATATTGAAACAATAAACCTTGAGCTTATTATTGCCGACGAACAAACAGTGACCAAACGTCTCGCGAATATTGAGAAGGATGTGAAGCGTGGCGACAAAGATGCAATAAAAGAAAAAGATATTTTGCAAAAAATTTCAAATACGCTAGTGCAAGGAAAACTCGCGCGTACGGTGCCGCTTACAGACGAGGAGGCGCTCATTGCGCGCGCAATGCACCTGCTTACAATGAAACCTATTTTATATGTGCTTAACAAAAAGGCTGGCGGTAAGAATTTGGATGAAATAAATGACCCGCGCTATTTGGCACTTTTGGAATACTTGAAGACGCTCGGCGCTCACTATGTGGTAGTGGATGCAGGAGTGGAACACGAGCTATCAGCATTTGAGGGTGAAGAAAAAGAAATGTTCCGCGCAGAACTTGGCTCAAAAAATGACGGCATCAATGATTTGATTACAGAGGGGTATAAGATGCTTGGGCTTGAAACATATTTTACAACTGGAGAAAAGGAAACCCGCGCATGGACTATTAAAAAGGGAAGTACCGCACCAGTGGCAGGAATGGCAATTCACACGGACTTCAAAGATAAATTTATTCGCGCGGAGATTATTTTCTGGAGGGATTTACTTGATGCAGGCTCGTTTGCGAATGCAAAGGAGAAGGGGCAGTTACGAATTGAAGGGAAGGAGTATATTGTCCGCGATGGCGATGTCATCGAGTTTAGAGTCTAAATTATCTCAACCTGCTTTGTTGTAGAAAATTTTTCCTCCACGCAATGTACATTTGTACATTTTGGTCGTAAAAATTTTCTACGCCTCGCATCTTGAGCAATTTAGAACCTAAACAGATGTAGTCGTTTTTTTGTATAAAAGACGACTACATTATCTTTCTCAGAGCGAGGGATACCTTTTGTCTGAATAAGCGTATTTAAAAGCAGAAACACCATTTGCATAAATGGTGTTTCTGCTTTTCCTTTAAGCGAGCTAGATTGCTTTTTAGGGGGTTTTGAGCGTGGCGACGCGAAAACTTCAGATTTTTTTAAGCTTCAAAAAAGTCGTACCCTAAAAAGGAATTTAGTGAGCGACCTCTATTTTCTCACGAATGCTTCACGTGGAGAAAGTTTGGATGCGTTGCGCGCAGGGAGAGCGCCAGAGATGATTCCGATACACGAGGAGAGGATAATAGTTGCTATGGCAAACCACGCTGGTGTGATGAAGAGCGTGAGGGCTTTACTGCCGAGGTTTTGAGAAAGTGTGCTCATAACAAAGTTGATTGCCGCGCCTCCACCCATACCGATAGCGACTCCGGAGAGTCCTCCTAGAAACCCGATTATGAAGGATTCCATCAGGAACAAGTTTTGCACATCGCCGTCTGTCGCGCCGAGGGATTTCATAACACCCACTTCGTAAATACGCTCAAGGAAGCCAACGATCATAGTATTGAACATTCCGATAGCGGACACAATGAGAGCTGCGGTTCCGAAAACCATGAGCACAGTTGTGATCGCGTTTGTAATTTTGCGCGCTTGATTCACGAGGTCAATTTTCGCGCTTACAAGGAAACCTTCTTTGTCCAATTTGTCACGGAGTGGCTCCACTAGGTCCACATTGCGCGCCTTGATGAGCAAACTTTTTAGAGCTGTTGGTTCTTTTGAAACTGACGAGTAGGGAATATACGCAAGAGGCGGTTCATTTTCGTCGGTAATAACTCCACGAATTTGCAGTTTAGAAATAAGGACCTCTTCCGTGCTTCCATCTGATTTTGGGTAATAAACTTTTCCAACAACTTCTTTTCCAATAATTGTCTCATCCACAGTGAGTCCGAGAAGCTTAAGAGCCTGCGCAGATAGTACGACCCCAGGATTGTCTTCGTTGAATACATCGCCGATGTCAGGATACACACCCGCGAATCTGAAATATGAGGAACGAACGACGCGTGTCACAGGGATGAGGCCAGGCGCTCCGCCGGCAATAGAAAGTTCACCAGAGAATTCTGTGACTGGGCTTATTGCGTCCACCTCCTCATTTGTTTTTATCTCCTCCATTTTTTCCAAGTCAATTCCTTTTCCTGCTTCGCTCGGATATGCTGCCTCTAGGGTCATCAGGGAGTCTTCGCTTGTAATGAGGTTCCCAATCAAAATGTACTGAAGTCCATAACCTAGAGACACAAGGAACACGACGGTGCCGATACCAACGGACATACCGAGCACGGTTAGAATTGTACGAGTGGGTTTTGTGCGGAAAACACGGAGGGAGAGCTTGAGCAGATCCCAAGCAGAAAGACTGTGGTCCGTCTTTACCTCAAGTTTTGCTGGTGGTTTCTGGATATTTTGTTCCATATTATATTTTAATGAAATACTTGCAGGTTCTTGCCGGTGAGAATTGTCTCAAGCTTTTCTGAAATTGTTCTCACTGTTCCTGGCGCGAGACCAACTCCAAAGTCTGAACGTGAAAGCTCTAGCACTTGGCGGAAGTTTTCCGGACTGATGATATTTCTGAAGCGGTCTTCAACTGCTTCGTCAAATCGCACAATTTGAATGTCTGAAAGTATGCCTTTGTAGTCCTCTAACAGCCATGAACGCATTTTTGAAACTTCCTCATAGAGCGGAGTCTCGGGATCTTTTTGCAGATCTGTGTAAACATCCTCAACTGTCTTTCTTTTTTCTACAATATCCTCCGCTGTTTTTGCGATTGCGGTAGCGCGTTGTTTCCATAGACCAACTCCGCCCTCCTTGTATGGGCTGTCTAGAAAATCAATAAATGTCGGCGTGTCTATCTCGCCAGAAAGTCTCTTTGCGAGAAACATTTCAAAACGTTTAATCTCGTCTCCCGAGAATCCGCGCATAAGCATGTACGAAAGCGAGCGAGCCATTAGACGCTCCGGAGTAACCTCTGGGAAAAGGTTGTGATACAAATGTTCTGAAAGTTTCTTTTGAGCTTCTTTCTTTTTTTCTGGCTGTTCTTTTTTAATCAGCTCTCCGTCTTTTAGATAAAAGATTGTTCGCGCGTCACGCAAACTCCACGATTCGTGCGTAACCATAATAATAGTGCGACCGTCTTTCTCGTTGAGTTCCTTCAAAAATTCCAACGCCCTGTTTGCGTTTTCGGAGTCCAGGTTACCGAGCGGTTCGTCCGCGATAATTAGAGGGGGGTTGTTTGCAAGCGCGCGGGCGATACTGACGCGCTGTTGTTGTCCGCCAGAAAGTTCTGAGGGGAAACGTTCCGCGTATTTCGTCATCGCAAATCTATCAAGGAGTTTCATCGCTTCTTTTCTGCGACGGTCAACATTGATACCTAGGAAAGCCATAGGAAGTGCTACGTTGTCCAAAACCGTGAGCGAAGGGAGAAGGTTGAACTGCTGGAAAATAATTCCCACACCAATCTGACGGTAAACAGCGAGCTCTTTTTTTGAAAGTCCACGAAGGTCGCGTCCGTTGATGAGGATATGCCCTTCGTCAGCGTTTTCAGTTTCAATACCCCCAATCAAATACGTGAGAGTTGTTTTTCCGCAACCAGATGGGCCGAAAAATGCCGCGTAACCCCCGCGTTCAATTTCGAGGTTTATGTCTTTCAGCGCGTGCACCTCCGATGGTTTGCCACGGTTGTAGTAGAAGTTTATACCTTCAAGTTTTACGAGTGGAGTGCTCATAGCTTTATGAATTATCAAACGAACGAATGATTTGAATTAGGTCTTGTGGCATATTTTCGCCCTTTTGAAGATACATCTCCGCGCCGAGTGACATTGCCTGCGCGCGGTATTCCTCCTCGTTGTAGCCTGAGAAAATAACAACGCGAATTGACTGTGTTGCTTGATCGCCTTTGATGCGACGAAGGAGTGAAAATCCTGCTTCAGCGCTCGTTTCTTTTTTGCCGTCCTTTGTGAATGGCATCACGAGTCCTGTAAAGATGATGTCTGGGCGCGTGGATGTATTGTCTATGAAAACGAACGCTTCGTCTGTGGTGCCGACCGTGTTTAGCTCGTATTTATCGTCTAGTCCATGAAGCCAAAAAACATTTGAAAACATCAAACGAACAATTTCGTTGTCATCTATTAGGAGAATCTTCTTTTTCTGCGCTTCCATTGGTATTTATTCTATCACATAGTAGTTGCGGTATGGAAGTTTTTTCGGGTTGCGACTAGCGTTTTTGTGGGGTACAATTATGTATATGGAAAATACACAAAAACCTAGAACCTCGCCAAAAGACTTCTTTCTTTATTTCGGCGCGATTGTAACACTATATATAAGCGTCGTCAGCATCTTGACGCTCCTTTTTGAAGTTATCAATCAGCTTTATCCTAAGCCCTTTGAATATGTTGATCCGTATGCCGGTGGCGTGTCTTTGGCTATTGCGATGCTCATAGTTGCGTTCCCTCTCTATATTCTTTTTATGCGCATCACGTCGCGCGCAGAATCCGAGTTCCCAGAGAAGAGGGAATTGTCGGTGCGAAAGTGGCTTGTGTACCTCACTTTATTTATTGCTGGCGCGGTGATAGCGGTTGACCTCATTGTTCTACTTCAAACGTTTTTTGCCGGCGAGGAAATCACCCTTGCTTTTGCCCTCAAAGTAATCTCCATAATCCTCGTGCTTTCGTCAGTGTTTGGGTATTACCTTTATGATATGCGTCATTTGGCTTTCGAAAGCGCGGGCATTCGTCAGCGTTTTGCCTATGGTTCTCTTGTGTTTGTGATACTTGCCGTCGTTGTGGGATTTTTTGTAATGGGTTCACCTTACGCGCAAAAAGAAAAACGTTTTGATGCGAATAGAGTGGATGGTTTGCAAACAATTCAAAATCAAATAATTTATTATTGGCAAGCGAAACAAAAACTTCCAGTAGTGTTGGATGACATCAAGGATCCATTGAGCGGTTTTGTAATGCCTGTTGACCCAACAACACAGGCGCAATATGAATACATTGTTAAGGGAAAGTATTCATTCCAACTATGCGCGACATTTAGCAAGGAAACTCCAGAGGGAATAGCCGTAGAGGATTTTTCTCGTCCTGTTTCTGTGTATAAAACTTCGACAAATGAAAACTGGCAACACGGAGCAGGGAGAGTATGTTTTGACCGCACTCTTGACCCAGAGCTCTATCCTCCGCTTAGCGCTAATGGAAAACCTGTAGCAGTTCCTATCCGTTAAAACAATCAATACAGTCGCCGAGCGCCAATATTGGTGCTCGGCGACTGTTTTGCTACAATGTGTCTAATGTCTGAAAAGTACGATCATCTTAAAATAGAGAAAAAGTGGCAGGCCGAATGGGAGTCGGCTGGAATGTACCGCGCAAACGAAAACTCAAA
>DNMN01000038.1 GCA_003489395.1 Candidatus Yonathbacteria bacterium
GCAAATTGTAAACAATTTGCGCCTTTTTCTCTTTTTATGTTGCTACATGGTATGATATTCCCTATGGACTGGTCTCAAAGGCGAAAGATTTTATACGCGGTCGGATTTGCGGTCATTGTTGTTTTACTTGCCTCATATCCAGCCTACCTGCTTTTTTATAAGGACCCAACTTGTTTTGACGTAAAACAAAATGGGTCTGAAACTGGTGTTGACTGCGGTGGTGGGTGCGCGCTCATGTGTGCCGTGGACGTAAAAGCTCCTCGTATAGTGTGGGCAAAAGTTTTTCCAATAAACAGCAGTTACGACATTGGTGTGTACGTGGAAAATGTGAATGTGAATGCTGGCATAAGAAGCGCTCATTATACAATTCGTGTTTTTGATGATACCGGGAAAGTGCTTTTGGAAAAGAAAGGAATGACCGAGCTTGCTCCAGCGTCAACACTTCTTCTTTTTGAAACAGGAGTCACTTTTTCAGGCACTCCAGCCCGCGTTGAGATTTCATTTGATTCAGAGGATTTGGCAAATTGGAAAAAGGCCACAACTGCGCCGTCTCCTGTAGTGACGAAAAATCAAAGTCTTAAAAATGTTGACACAAAACCGCGCTTTGACGCTGTGCTTGTAAATACCGACCCGGTTAACGATGTTGAGAAACTTTCTTTAGGCGCGATTGTTTACGATTCGTTCCGCCATCCTGTTGCTGTGTCAAAAACATACGTTGACCGCATTTCCAAGGGAGGGGAGCACAATATTTTCTTTACATGGCCGAGCGCGCTTGGAAGCTCTCCAGACGGCTACATTACAGAAATTATAGTCACTCCTCGCGCGATTTTTGCTGAGTAGCAGAACAATAACATGCAAGTTTTTATGCTTATACGCGAGGTTTTTTCTCGAAAGGCATCCATTGACTGGGTGCTTCTTTTGGCTTCATCTGCGATAGTTTTTTTCGGTCTCGTCACAATGAATGCGTTCACAGGCGATAATCTTTTTTTTGAGAAACAACTTATTTCGTTTGGCGTTGCAATTGTCGCATTTTTTCTAGCTACGCGGGTTGATACTGATATGCTAAAACGCACAAATGTTTTGGTCACTCTGTTTATCATAGTTAGTACGTTACTTTTGGTCCTATTTGCTGTTGGGCATACTGCAAAAGGCGCGCAAAGTTGGTTCAAGATTGGTCTTTTTGCTTTTCAACCGGCTGACGCGATGAAACTCCTTTTGGTGCTTATTCTCGCGAAATATTTTTCTCGTCGGCATGTGGAGATTGCGAATTTTCGTCATATTATGGTTTCTGGAATTTATGCTCTTATCCCGTTTGTCCTTGTTCTACTACAGCCAGACTTTGGCTCAGCGATGATTATATTTTTTATCTGGTTCGGAATGATTCTCGTGTCTGGGGTTTCAAAAAAGCATCTCGCATTTGTTTTTCTTGTCGGCGCAATAGTGTTCGCAGGGCTCTGGATGGAGGTATTTAAACCGTATCAAAAAGCGCGCATTCTCACATTCGTGCACCCAATGTCCGATATTCGCGGTTCAGGATACAATGCGTATCAGTCCACCATCGCGGTCGGTTCGGGGCAGATTACCGGCAAAGGGGTAGGGTATGGGACGCAGTCGCATCTGAGATTTCTTCCTGAATACCAAACGGACTTTATTTTTTCAGCGTTTGCGGAGGAGTGGGGGTTTGTAGGCGTGCTTATTCTGTTCGGGCTTTTTGCGGTGATAGTTGGGCGTATTTTGATGATAGCGCTCGTTGGCGCGACAAATTTTGAAATGCTTTATGGCGCTGGTGTCGCTGTTTATATTATTTCGCACTTTGTTGTGAACATAGGAATGACGATAGGCCTCCTGCCTGTAACTGGTGTGACAGTGCCGTTTATGAGCTTTGGCGGTTCGCATTTGCTTATTGAATTTGTCGCGCTCGGACTTCTCGTAAGCATGAAAAAGAGCGCTCGAACCACACATAGGAGCGCCCTTTCCAACGAGTTTTTAGGGGTTTGATCTTTTTGAGGGATTACCAAACTGTTGTTGCTGTGTAGTTATCAGTGAGCTGTAGCGCCCATGTTGGGCGGTTTGGGTCGTAAAATTGAGTATTTACAGCAGGATAGGAATCTTGCTCAAGCGAACAATGAGAAAGAAGTTTATAGTGTAATCCGTCTGATCTGTACAAATAAGCGCGATACCAACCTCCTGTTGTGCAGTCTGGGCTTGCCCCACCGCGAGGGTCTTTTGGAAGTGAAGGAATCAGTTTTGCTGTAACAATATTAGGGACCCAGTCAGCGTTGTATGGAATTATGTCGCCTTGTTCAGAAGATAACCATGCCCCTCCTGTGCTTGGGTATGAGCCATTTTCCGTAAAATAGCGAGTTATTGCCTTGTTTACCTCAAGGAGTTGGGTCTTGCGCGCTGCGTCATTTGTTTTTTTGCGCGCGCCCGTCAACGATTGCAAAACAACTCCAGAAAGCACGCTGATAATCGCGATAACCACAAGGAGCTCAATGAGCGTAAAACCGCCGGAATTTTTCCGCAAAAAACTAATGCTGGCAAGAAGTTTTTTTCTGTTTAGGGTGTTCATGATTATTTTATTTTTTGCATTTCCTTTAGAACTTTTAGTTGTGCCATTATTTCTTCCGTGCTTTGCTTAGATGGAACATTCTCTCCCAAAATTCCAGCATATAAAAACATTGCGATACCAAATAAAATCGCGGCAATGCCAAGAATTACAAAATTCCCAGTCGCTTTGTCGTCAATGCCAGCTTTCTCAAGAAGTTTTAAAAATGGTCCCTGCTTT
The DNA here is from genome assembly GCA_003489395.1 of Candidatus Yonathbacteria bacterium. Lineage (GTDB taxonomy): Bacteria > Patescibacteriota > Minisyncoccia > Phycocordibacterales > UBA1550 > UBA1550. The sequence goes on from DNMN01000038.1 coordinate 2,789, forward strand.
GCAACAGGAACTTCAAATGTCCCAACTTTTAATCCAGATGCTTTCAGTCCCTGAAAGTCTTTATCATCTTCAAATTCTATTCCTTGCATACCGTTCATTATAGCAACCCTAATTTCTTGTGTAAAGAGAAATTGTATCTTTGAGAACGCGCGAGAGAGAGAATTCGGCGAGAACGCGCTCGCGAAGCGTTTCGGCGAAACGCTTCGCGAGCGAGTGGCCTGCCACAAGCTTTTGAATCGCTTGCGCAATTCCGCTTGAGTCTCTGGCGGTAACAAGTAGCCCAGTCTTCTCGTTCTCAATAACCTCTGGGATGCCACCTGCTTGCGAGGCAACCACGGGGAGCCCTGCAAGTCCGGCTTCAAGAAGAACAAGCCCTAATGCTTCAGTAAGCGAAGGGAGGAGGAATAGGTCAAAAGCTCGCAAATATCGCGATGCATCATCCACGAACCCCAGCAAAAATACTCGTCCTTGGAGATTGTGGAGCCCCACAAGTGCCTCCAGGCGCTCTTTTTCCTCACCTCCACCAAGAATGAAATAATAAAGATTTGGATTTTCAGGCACTAATTTTGCAAACGCCTCAATTGCATAAGTTAAACCTTTGCTTTTGTGTAACTCGGCGATAGTGCCGACAACAAACGCTTTTTCCGGAATGTGAATGTTCGCTTTTGCAAAAATCCGTTGACGAGCTGTTTCGCGCGAGAGAAAATTAGGCTCCTTGATTCCGTTTTTAATTACTGAAATTTTGCCAGCTATAAGTGGCCAATTTTTTGTATTATTCTTCACCGCATCTGAAACAGCAATCGTATTATGCGAAAGCATTACCGTAATCCACGAAAAAAATTTTATGATGAGTCTTTGCCACACTGGGCGCTCCTCATTAAAAGCCCAGCCGTGCGCAGTGAATACAATTTTTGGCACTCCTGCAAGGCGGGCGGCGAGAGCCCCCACTCCACCCGCCTTTGCGCTGTTCAAATGCACGACCTCTGGCTTCTCCTCGCGAAACATTCTCCACAATTCAAAAAATGCTGAGATGTCGCTCCACGGGTTTACATCGCGCGCGAGAGAAAAAATAGGGATAACTCGGATATTCTCAGAGTGAAGTTTTTGAATGAGGATGCCTGATCCGCCAAGAGCAACAGCAACATCAAATCGGTCTTTTGGAAGCCCTGTCGCAAGGTCAAAAACATACTTTTGCGCCCCGCCAAAATTGGATTTCGTGATTACAAAAAGAACCTTTATTTTCTTGGTATTCTCTGGCATCGTTCTGGAATTATACTCTATTTATGCTAGGATGTTTAGGTCATGAAAATCCTAAATCGTCGCGAGCCCATCATACTATTTGCGGGGGACTTAATGGCGTTTTCTATAGCGCTTTGGGTTGCTCTAGCTCTTCGTTATGGGGCTATCCCATCCGCGGACCTTTTAGCTCAACACTGGGCGCCTTTTTCTTTCCTTTTCATATTATGGATATTTGTGTTTTTTGTAGCAGGGTTGTATGAAAAACACACTCTTGTTTTCAAGGGCAAACTTCCATCGCTCATTCTAAACACTCAAGTTGCGAACTCGCTACTCGCTGTCGTCTTCTTTTATCTGCTTCCGTCGTTTGGTATCACTCCAAAAATAGTTCTTGCTGTTTACCTTGTCGTCTCATTCCTCCTCATTATTATTTGGCGCGTGTCTATTGTTCCTCGTTTTGGTTTTCGTAATCGTGAAAATGCAATCCTCATCGGCGCTGGAGATGAAATGCAAGAACTTAAAGAAGAAATGAACGGCAACGAGCGTTACAATCTAAAGTTTGTTTCATCGGTAAACCTAAACCAGCTGGACGGTATCGCTTTTCAAGAAGAAGTGGTGGAAAAAATATACAGCGAAGGAGTTACTTCTGTTGTCATTGACCTAAAGCACGAAAAAGCAGACGCGATTTTGCCGTCGCTTTACAACCTTATTTTTTCAAATGTGCGTTTTTTGGATATGTACAAGGTGTATGAAGAAGTTTTCGACAGAGTTCCGCTTTCGCTCGTGGGCTATAATTGGTTTCTGGAAAATATTTCTTTTTCACCGCACACAATGTATGACACATTGAAACGAATGATGGATGTCGCAATAGCGAGCGCTCTTGGCATTGTGTCTCTCATTTTTTACCCATTTGTGTTTGTAGCAATCAAACTAGAGGACGGAGGACCGGTTTTCATAACACAGGAACGCATCGGCGCGGGCAATCGCATCATCAAACTTTGGAAATTCCGCAGTATGCGTGGAAGCGACGCGGGGAAGTGGGTGACCGAGGGTGATGACCGCATCACACACGTCGGCAAATTTTTGAGAAAGAGTCGCATAGACGAACTCCCTCAACTTTGGAATATTATTCGCGGAGACCTCTCGCTCATCGGGCCACGCCCAGATATTGTGGCGATGGGCAAAAAGCTCGCAGACGAACTTCCGTATTACACAGTGCGGAACCTCATCAAGCCGGGACTTTCTGGTTGGGCGCAAATAAAGCAAGACATCGCTCCACAGTCATTGGAAGAAACACGCGAGCGTCTCGCCTACGATTTGTACTACCTAAAAAACCGCTCATTCATCCTTGATCTCACTATCGCGCTCAAGACGATGAAAACACTTCTTTCGCGGACGGGAAAGTAGGTTTTGACACAAAAGCCCTTCTGTGATATGGTGTGGACTGATTAGCGAAAGCTTTTCTTGGTGGTTTTTGTACTTTTGATTAACTAAAAAAGAAGGAGTAACGTATGCCGAACCCAGAAGGTGTTAAATTCAAGGCAGCAAAAAGAGAAGAACGCCTCACTAGTTTGAAAGACCTCACTCCAGGTCAAGTGTTTCGCTTGCCGAGCGTTAACTATGAAGAGGCGGTAGGCGGTGATGACCCAGGTGGTTGTTTCTACTACGTCGACGTTCAACCCATCAAAAAGGAGGATGATGGATTGATCTCTGTGGTCTCTCTTGACTGGAAGAACAAGAGGAAACTTCCATTTGATACAAAGGTCCATTCCCATCGTGTCGATATCGCATTTCACCCTTGCCCGGACGTGTAAAGGCAATCCGGCAAAAAGCCCCACTACGTGGGGCTTTTCTATTTTTTCTAATAATTATGGTAGAGTAGTGAGATATGGAAAAACAGCTAACACTTTTTATCACCGGTGGTGCTGGCTATGTCGGCGCGATGCTCGCGGAGCAGTTTTCAAAGCGCCCAGATGTAAAAGAAATTATTTGCTTGGACAAGGAAGCAGAGCCAGAAATTTTTCTTACCAATCCAAAAATAACTTATATTCGCGCCAACACTTCCGACGGCACATGGCAGGAAAAAGTACGCGCAAAGAAACCAGACATCGTGGTGCATACTGCGTGGCAGATTCGCGAAATGTATGGAGACAAAGAGAAGCAATGGAAGTGGAACGTAGACGGCTCACAAGCAATTTTTAATTTCGCATTTTCACTATCAAGTGTGAAGAAACTTATTTACTTTTCTACTGTTGCTTCGTATGGTTCGTATCCGGAAAACACGATTGACCACTTCTTTACAGAAGCCGAACCATTTAGAAAAACCGACTATTTGTACGCCGAGGAGAAGCGTATAGTTGAGGAAAATCTAGAAAAAACTTTCAAAGAGTTGAAGGAGAAAGCGCGCGTGGAAACACAGGTGTTCATTATCCGCCCAGCAGCAATCACTGGCCCTCGCGGTCGCTACGCGCGTATTCGCTTCGGGCTTCAGTCTGCGCTTTCGGGCTCGCTCAAAGGGCAGAAATCTTTTGTGTATGACATGGTGTCGCTCATGGTTTCGTGGGTACCAGTAACTCCAAAATGGCTTCGCCAATACACACACGAGGACGACATCACCGATATGGTGGGGCTTTTCTCGTTCAATAATCTCAAAGGTGATTACGAAGTATTTAACGCAGCACCTCCTGGTCCCGCAGTACTTGGCCCAGATATGGCAAAGGCAGTAGGTAAGAGGATGCTTCCGATACAGCCGTGGATGGCGCGCCTTGCTTTCTTTTGGTTCTGGCACATCACGCGCGGACGTATTCCTACATCAAAAGGTAGCTGGAAAGGGTATTCGTATCCGATAGCGGTGGATGGCTCAAAAATTACGAAGCAATATGGGTTCAAATACAAATATGAATCCGGCGAAGCGTTTGTGAAAACTGCTGGACGATATGAAGCAGACGCCATAAAATAAATACATAGGCCTCGCCTTGGGGCACCCCAAGGCGAGGCCTATGTAAACTATGTAAAACAAAATGAACGAAGCAATATTCAATTATTTCTACAGTTTTGCGCACAGAAGCCAATGGCTTGATTTTGTGATTAGTTTTACAGCAGAGTGGTACGGACTAATAATCCTCACAGTGTTGTTCGTGTATCTTTTTAAGCATAAAGATAATTTAAAAAAAGGAGTAACGGATTTGGTTGTGGTGAGCGTTACCGCAGTTTCCGCATGGTTCATCGCGCATTTTTTTAAAGATGTTTTTCATACTCTCCGCCCGTTTGATGTGAGTCCGGCAATAACTCCGCTTGTTTCAGAGAGCGGGTACGCATTTCCTTCTGGTCACGCTACTTTTTTTATGGCGCTCGCGTCGTCGCTTTGGTTTTACCACAAGCACCTCGCAATATTTTTTGGCATTTCTGCAGTCCTTATCGGGTTTGCGCGCGTTTCCGCAGGTGTACATTGGCCAGTTGATATTCTTGGCGGGCTCTTCCTCGGCTATGCGATAGGGACCACGCTCCACAAGCTCATTGTCTCAATGACCGAAAAGATTGGTAAGTAAATTATCCACAGTTTATTTTGAGTAAGTATAAATAAGGGGTATACCCCCACACCTACTTTTCTTAATGGTTGGGTCTTGTTAAATAGTTATCTACAGCAAACTCTAAATAAATCACAGTATAGACTATGAAAAAAGTAGGTGTGGGGGTATACTTAGGTCGTGGAACCAGAAATCGCAACACCAATTTCTAGCAAGAAAAAGTTTTTTATAATCGCGGTTGTTGTTTTGGTTGCCCTCGGTATAGCTGGGTATCTTTTTATGCAAAAAGATACCCCAGAGCCAGCACCAGAAGAGAAAGCTTCTTTACCAGTTAAAACCCAAGCGCAAATAGAACAAGAAAAACGAATTGCAGAAATGGTACAAGCAATTCCAAAAGACACAATGACACAAGCAGAGAAAAGCCAATTAGTAAAAAGTATCCCTAAAAAAACCACACTCTCAGCTGAAGAACAGGCGAGACTCCTTCAGGCAATACCACCAAGTCCTACACAATAATTTTTAATAATATTATGAAAACACAATTATTTGATGCTCTAAAAGTTTCCGCACTTGCTATAGTCATTTCATTTGGGCTAAGTTACGCCTTCGCGTGGACTGCTCCAACAGCAACTCCGCCCACTGGAAACGTTTCAGCGCCGATAAACACAGGGACTGATCTGCAAACAAAAGCTGGGAATCTTACTGTAGCAAACCTTGGAGCTAATACAATCACCCTTACTGGAACCGCGACTGTAAACGATGTGTACATTACATCTATTGGTAAATGGGCATCAGAATTATTTCCTGTTAATCTCGTTAATGGGCAACATACTGCTTCCCAGTGCTCTGGTCTCGGTGGTTCAACCGTTGATATTACAGGAGGTAAGTTGTGTAAGCTCGCTGGCGCTTCCTGTCCGGCTGGGTGGGTGAAATATCAGAGTTGGTCAACAACAAGTAATATAAATACAAATTATATCGTTAATGGCGCTCCCAAGGTGTGTACTAGGGTGGTCCGTATATGCTCCTCTCTTAGTCACACATGGGCAAATACAGCACAGGAAAGTGTTACTTGTAGTTATTCTAATGAGTATTGCGGTCAGGAAAGTACTACGACTTCAACCGCTGTCATTACAGAAACGGGCTGTTATTAGTTGATAGTGGTTGATTGCACAAAGCCAAAAGTGAGGTCATGTACCTTTGATTCCCTTGCGCATAATTACAGTTTTTGATATAGTACAAGATGTACAAAAGGTACATTTTGAATATATTTAAATATTATGAAAATCATTTCTTCAACCGCAATGCGCAAAGATATCGCCGAGATAATCAACGAGGTCAAATATACTGGCCAAGTTTTTGGTGTTGGGCGCAGGAACAGGATTGAAGCAATCCTTATGAAGTACCCAAGCCACATAAATTTGAGGCTAGATGAGATAACGAACATAAATGCAAATTCAACAAGTTTTGAGTTTCTGAAAGATGAGCCCGATCTTTATTCAGTGAAAGATATAAAGAAAAGACATGCCTAAAAAGGGAACAATTGTTCTCATTCCGTTTCCTTTTACCGACTTGTCGTCACACAAAGTGCGCCCAGCGGTGGTTCTATCGCACATGCTAAAAGGTGATGATATTGTTGTTGTGTTCATCTCATCACAAAAACCGAAAAAGAAAGAGCCAACTGATGTTTTGATTGTTTGCGAAAGTAAGGGGTTTAAAGAAACAGGACTCAAGGTAGATTCAGTTGTCCGTGTTTCTAAAATTGCGACGCTTGACAAGAAAATTATGCTCGGCACTCTCGGGTTTGTGAGCAAGGATACTAGTAAGGAAATTGATGCGAAGATGCGGATTTTGTTTGGAATATAGTTATTTCTATTGCAAAAGCCTTCAAAATCTGTAGAATTAACCCATTATGTGGAAAACACGAATTGGAGCGATACTTTTATTGATTATTGGCGCAGGAATTGGGTATTTTATTTACGCTTCTGAGCCAAAGCTCCACGAGGGCAAGACAGTCAGCGGACAGGCTTTTGCGGAAAAGTTCCCATTTAAGCTCGGCCTTGACCTCTCCGGCGGAGTTCAGCTTGTTTATCAGGCAGATGTAACTTCTGTAAAACCAGGCGAGGTAAAAAATGCGATGGACTCGCTCCGTGATGTTATTGAACGCCGTGTAAACGCATTCGGCGTTTCCGAACCAATTGTTCAAATTCAAGAAAAAGGCGGTATCACTGGCCCCGTTGAGGAGCGCCTACTTGTGGAGCTTCCTGGTGTGACGGACGTCAAAAAAGCCGTTGATATGATTGGGCAGACTCCAAAGCTTGAGTTTATGACGGAGCGTTCAAAAGCAGAGTTAGACGCATACAACAAGGCGCTTGAAAAACTTCAGGCAGACCAGACAGCAGGGAAGCCACTAAATATTCCCGCAGTCGTTCTCGCAGGGCCATATAAACCAACAGAGCTCAATGGCCGTTTCCTAGAACGCGCAGTTCTTGAGTTTGACCAAACAACTCGTGAGCCTATTGTTTCAATTGTTTTCAATAAGCAGGGCTCGGATTTGTTTGCGGAGCTAACTAAAGCAAATGTTGGCAAGACAATCGCTATTTATCTAGACCGCGAGCTAGGCAACCCAGAGCCAATCTCTGCGCCTGTTGTTCGCGAGGCAATCCTCGGTGGCAAAGCGCAAATTACCGGCAAGTTTACCGCTCTTGAAGCAAAGACACTCGTTGGCCGTCTAAATTCTGGCGCGCTTCCAGTAGACAAGCTTGATTTGCTTTCTACACAAACTATTTCCGCGCCACTAGGAGCGCAGGCTCTTATGGCTGGCGTATGGGCTGGAGTGTGGGGTCTTGTGATTGTTGCAGGCTTTCTTGTTCTTTGGTACCGACTCCCAGGGTTGGTTTCAGTATTTGCGCTCGCAATTTATGTCGTCATTATGCTCGCGCTCTTTAAGTTTTTGGGCGTTACTTTGACCGCTGCGGGTATTGCCGGCTTCATTCTCTCAATGGGTATGGCAGTTGACGCAAACATTCTCATTTTTGAAAGAACGAAAGAGGAGCTCCGCAAGGGGCACGGTGTGCACGAGGCGCTTCGCGAAGGTTTTGCGCGCGCGTGGACATCCATTCGTGACTCAAATATTTCAAGCATCATCACAGCGATTATTCTTTTCTGGTTTGGCACAAGCTTGATCAAAGGCTTCGCGCTCACATTTGGTCTCGGTGTTATAGTTTCAATGTTCACAGCAATCTCAATCTCACGCACACTTCTCTTCGCATTGCCATTTAACGGACACGGAGTAGTGGTACGAACTCTGTTTGGCAGTGGTTTCTTTAGGCTAAAATAAGGAGCATCGCGACTATATTTTACCTAACCCAGTTAAATGATTTCAAATTAAAAAGATAAATAAATATTATGACAAAATCACATAACAGTAGTAAGAGATTCTCAGTTGGTTTAACAGAGAATTTGAAATCAAGATTTGTGGGCGCCCACAAATCTTATTTAACCGGGTGTAGTTTTACTAACCTCGCTTTGCTCGCTAAGAAAAACTAACATGTTCATCGTAAAATACCGAAAAATTTTCTTCACCATCTCAATCATAACGATTGCGCTCTCTTTCTTTGCAATGGCAACAAAGGGTTTCAACGCGGGCATTGATTTCAAAGGTGGTTCAATCATTGAAGTTTCGTATGACAAACGTCCAGATGTAGAAACTCTTACAAAAGCTCTAGAAAAAGCTGGTTTTGAAGGCGCGCGTGTCCAAATGGCAGGGGAGAGCGATGTGATGGTCAAAACTCGCGCTCTTTCAGAGGTGGAACGTCAGAATCTCTCTAGTACGCTTGCTATCAAAGGTCTCCAGATGGAGGAAAAGCAGTTTAGCTCAATCGGGCCAACTATCGGCAAGGAGCTCCGCTCAAAGGCGTGGTACGCCATAATTCTCGTAATTCTCGGCATCGTGCTCTTTATCGCGTACGCATTCCGCCATGTGTCAGAGCCAATCTCATCTTGGAAGTACGGTATGATTACTACAGCAACACTCCTTCACGACATCATTGTCCCAGCAGGTGTGTTCGTATGGCTAGGAAAAGAGGTTGATGTGCTGTTTATCGTCGCGCTACTTTCTATTATGGGTGTTTCAGTACACGACACAATCGTGGTGTTTGACCGCATTCGAGAGAACCTAAGACTAAAGGTCTCAAACGACTTTGCAACGACTGTCGGCACGTCCCTACGGCAGACTTTCACGCGTTCAATCAACACATCACTCACAGTGATGATCGTTCTCGCAACGCTATTCTTCTTTGGTCCAGCGTCCACAAAAGACTTTTCTCTAATCCTCTGGATCGGTATCGCCGTCGGTACATACTCATCAGTATTCATCGCATCACCACTTCTTGTCGTGCTTGAGAAGCGCCAGTCCCGTTAGAAAGTTGCTCTATGCATGTTGTAGTTGCTTAAACTTATTATACATAATATAATTGCATTATAATGATTACTGTCGAAGAAAAACCTAAAAACGGTTCAAGTGAGAAAGAAATTGAAGTAACTATTGATAATGGTGATTTGAAGTTGATTGATTCTCTCGTTGACGCTTACTCTTTTAAGGATAGACAATCTCTTATTAAATTTGCTATAGGTACTCTATTAGAAGGAAACAATAATGAGGGAATTTTTACAATAAAAACCGAAGATAATAAACGAACACTATCAAAAATAGCCCCGTCGGCGGATATGGTTAAAGCAAAATAATTCGCCATGATTAATCCTAGAAAAATAAGTATCCCTCAAGACTCAGTTGTTGGTGGTGCTACGGAGACTAGCGATGTAGATTCTTTTGTAGGAATGTTACAAGAGAGCAATACTGCAAGAAAAGAAATGAAAACGGTTTTGCATGAGATACTTCGTCAACCGGACACAATAGAAGAAATGAAGGACCTAATAAATAAGCTTGATAGAGATGCAGTTAAAGCATTCTGGTCAAAATTTGGGTTCACAGTGTGGACAAGTGCCGTGTTCATTCTTGGTTCTATTGTCACTGCGTTTATAAAAAAGTTTTTATAAAAAGAGAATTAGTAGAATCGGTGTCAGGAGTTTTTCAAAAAATAAAATGAAGAACCTGGAAATAAAAGAAAAGTTGAAATAATATCAAAATTAAATATGGCTGAAATCAAAACAATCGCTAGTTTAAATGAAAAAATCTGGTATAGGGGACTTAAGACCATCTATCTTCTTGTATATGCATTAACGTTGTATATTACGATAATAGTCGATAAGGATTTCTATGAGGTACTTATCGCCGTTGCAATTTTTGAGGCTATTCGCCGTGCTTTTTACTATGTCGTTCTGGGGAACATTGAACCAAAGAGATAATACAACAGAGATATGCAAATTTTAGGAATAATTTTAGTTGGAATCGTAATTTTGGCTATCGTTGGAGGCGTATTTTCTTTGTTTATTTTTTTACTACCATTCATTTTGGGGTTTGCTCTACTTGGGCTGGTTGTAGCAGGCGTTATTTTCATCTTGTACATCATTTTTCAGGTCGTCAAGAACCCAGTTTCAATAGAAAAAACATCAGAAGGTCAGGTCGAGCAGCAAGAGGCTGAAAGTGTGATAAATGACAACGATTCAATTCAACTAGATGACGAAATCGATATTAGTGTTGATAGTAATGATTATTTAGAGGATGAAAAACAGTAGAGTCTAATCAAAACCCCTGCTTTTGCCTGTTAAAATAAGGGTAAAAGCCCCTAAAAACCCTTATTTCCCTTGGTGAAAGTCATACTTGACTTCTATTTGGCATAAGTATATACTGCCATAGCGCTTATAGAAGAGGCGCTTTTGTTTTCAGGAGATTTCTTGTAAATAATGACGACCTTTGACAACTACATATATGTAAACATCTACGAGATTGTTTCGACTTTTCAGGTCGAGGCAATCTCACAAATTGGATTGCAAGTCCAAGTAAAAAAAGATTTGTTTGACCTTTAGCAGTTGAACAAATCTTGTGAGTAATAATTTCCGAAGGGAACATTAGAGAGAGTATTTTTTCTTTTGTTCCGTTCTTGAGAGTTGATTAAATTCTTTTTAAGAGAGTTTGATCCTAGCTCAGGATGAACGCTGGCGGCGT
>DNMN01000014.1 GCA_003489395.1 Candidatus Yonathbacteria bacterium
TGCTTCAAAATACGAGACTTTGGATCCATTGTAGTTTCCCATAGTTCCTCTGGGTTCATTTCTCCGAGACCCTTGTAGCGCTGGAGAGAAACCTTTGGTGTGCGCTTTGCTCCTTTTGTCTCTTCGGCTTCTGCCATTTCTGCCTCGGTACCCTCTTCCCTGTTCTCCCCTTCAGCCTCCTCAACAACCTCTAGCAAACTAATATCCTTGCCGAGAAATGCAATCTTCTCCTCTTCGCTGTACGCATAGCTAATCTCCTTTCCGCGTTTGATTTTGTAAAGTGGCGGTTGAGCAATATAAATATATCCGCCCTCAATAACTTTTTTGAAGTAACGATAAAAAAGAGTGAGCAGAAGTGCGCGAATATGCGCGCCGTCCACGTCCGCGTCGGTTGCGATGATAATTTTGTGATAGCGAAGCTTTGACATATCAAACACATCACCAATACCAACTCCGAGCGCAATCACGAGCGACTTGATTTCATTGGACTCAAGCATGCGGTCCAAGCGCGCGCGTTCCACGTTCAAAATCTTACCCTTGAGCGGGAGAATCGCCTGCGTCTTTCTGTCACGACCTTGCTTTGACGAACCGCCCGCTGAATCTCCCTCTACAATGAATAGTTCAGAATCCTCTGCTTTGTTGGACTGGCAGTCTGCAAGCTTGCCCGGGAGAGTAAGGCCTTCAAGCGCTCCTTTACGGAGCACGCTGTCCTTTGCGGCCTTTGCGGCCTTGCGAGCGCGAAGCGCGAGTATAACCTTGTTCACGATGGAACGCGCATCATCTGGGTTCTCCTCCATGAAGAGGCCAAGCGCTTCTCCAAAAACTTTTTCCACGGCACCGCGCGCTTCCACAGAGCCAAGCTTACCTTTTGTTTGTCCCTCAAACTGAATCTCACGCATCTTTACCGAGATAGCGCATGTCAAACCCTCGCGTACGTCGTCCGCGGTAAAATTTTCGTCTGCATCTTTCAGAAAATTATTCTTTCTTGCGTAGTCGTTGATGCGACGTGTGAGCGCTGTGCGAAAACCAGTCACGTGCGTTCCTCCCTCCATATTATAAATATTGTTTGCGAATGCAAGTTCGCGAGAAGAAATGTCATCAATATACTGAAATGCAACTTCCACCATCACGCTGTCCATTTCCTTTTCCACATAACAAATGTTTTTGTGCACAGGCTTTTGATGTTGATTGTAGAAACGCACGAGCGACACAAGCCCGCCATCAAAGTAAAACGACATTGACGGAACCTCAAGCTGAAAATCCGCGAGGAAAACTTCGTTGTCCAATTTTAGCTTGTCTTCACTCTTGCGCGCGTCAATAATAACAATCTGAAGACCCTTCACGAGGTACGCCTGCTGGCGAAGATGGTTGATAATCTGATTCCAGTTCCAACCCATCTCTTTAAAGATGAGTTCGTCTGGCTCAAATGTAACAATAGTTCCACGGAACTTTGTAGTGCCAACTTTTTTTACGATTGCCTTTCTTTTTCCACGCTCGTACTCCTGCATGTGAATAGCTCCATCGCGATGCACCTCTACTTTTGTATAGACAGAGAGCGCGTTTACCACAGATGCTCCAACACCGTGAAGTCCACCAGAAACTTTGTAGCTCGTGCCTTCAAACTTTCCACCGGCGTGGAGCGTGGTCATAATAGTTTCAAGCGCGGAAACTTTTGTCTTTGTGTGAATGTCTGTAGGAATACCACGACCATTGTCCACCACACGAACTCTGTTCCCCGGAAGAAGAGCCACTTCAATATGATCCGCGAAACCACCCATCGCCTCGTCGCGCGAGTTGTCAAAAATCTCCCAGATAAGGTGGTGGAGACCCTCGGGCCCAGTGGACCCGATGTACATACCGGGGCGCTTGCGCACAGGCTCAAGCCCCTCAAGGACGACGATGTCCTCTGCTCCGTAACCCTGTGTTTTTTCGTCTTTTTTGGCCATTTTTGTTAGGTATTTTTATTCAAAAAGAAAAAGCAACGGCGCTTTTATGTGTTAAGTATACCAAAATATCTTCTTTTTTGCTAACATAAATTTGATTGACAGCTCTCTAGATATATGTTTACATACGTCTCTCAAGCAGTCTGTAAGAATTGCTTGAGAGTAGCGTCGTAAATAGCAGACAATCAACAAAGGTGCCAACAAAAGCATTACATTGAATGTTCTTTTTCAACAAACAAGGAAAAGTATGAGCAAAGAGAAAAGTTGCATCACAATGAGGGGTACTCTGCCGAAACAAGAACTTAAGAAATTCTTTGAGCCATTCTGCAGTAGTCCAATTTGCAGTACAATTGTGTTTGAGTGTGTATCAGTAGATACAAACATGGCTCAGATTACATTAAAATCAAAAGGCACAATGTCATTTTTGCTTCCATACACCCTTGAATCTGGTCCTCTGCGAAAGTGGGGGCATCACTTCAAAAAAGAGACGCGAGTGAGCAACTAAAACTACGCTCCGTCACAAATCAATCCTCTTAGATTTATCTAAGAGGATTTTGCTTTTTAGAAAATCGCCATTCTGCGCCACTTTGCGCGAAATATATTTATCGGAACATACAGGTTCTCTCCATCCCCACGCGATGCTGTGTCAGAATCGTGGTAATAAAATCCTGCCACCTCGCCACTCTCTTCCTCAAACCCCGTGAGTATGACCATATGAAATTTATCATCTTCTTCAAAATTCTTTACAGCGGACACGATTACAGGTCGTCCAGAACGTAGCTCTGAAATCAAAAAATTAACCCCCTCTTCATTCAGTTCGTCGGGAGTATTTGACTCTGATTGTCGCCACTCATTGCGTGACAGTTTTACTCCGTACTGCCTGGCAAGAGCTACAAGTCCGTCGTGCTTCCAGCCATACTCTCCATGCGCGCCTATAGCGCACCCCTGCGCAATCATTTCATCTAGAGTTGGCGCATGCTCACCCTTCGCTTCTAGAAGCATCTTCAAACACGCAACCCCGCACGCGCGCGGTCTCCACAATTCATCTGCAACATCTAGATATTGGGAATAGTATGGGACAGAAATTTTCATAATATATAATTACCTTTCCCAGCAAATTCTCGCGATAGCGAGAATTTGCTGGGAAAGGATTATCGCACCTCTAGGTCTTTTGCTAAAAGTTTTGCGGTGATGTGCGACATCACTTCGTTTACTTCCACAAATGAAAGTGTGCGTTCTTGCGACTGAAACACGAGGTTAAATGCGTAGGAAGTTTTTGAGTCTTTTGTAAACACATCAAAGAGTCTGTCGCGAACAAGAAGCTCAGTCCCCTCCGCTCTAATGATTTTAACAATTTCATCTTTTGTTACATTTGCGGGTGCCCACATTGCGATATCGCGAAGCACAAACGGGTACGCGGAAATTCTCTTGTAAGGAGCGCTTGCTGATGATGAAATTAGCGGTTCATATTTACCGCTTTCAATTTTGCGCACAGGAAGCGGACATTCCCACACACTCCCCTCTTCACCCCAAGAAACGGGAGCACCGAGAGCTTCTTCAACCGCTTTATGCGCTTGATGTAAAATTTTGCGTTCCATCTCTTCCTTTGCGGACTGCTTCATACTTTTTGTAACATTCGCGCCCACAGAAATATGTATAGACTCCTTTTCAGGCGCAAAAAATACGGTGCCAATTTCAAACATCAAAACCATATCCACACCGAGAAGAGGGGCATTGCGGGCATTGAATACGAGAGCCTCACTCATTCCATCTGTTAAATTATCACGGAGAAAATTAACTCCTTCTGCAATTGGATTTGCGAGCTCAACCTTCCCTTCCTTACGAAACGCATAAGTAAAAATCTCTGAAAACCCGAGCGACGCAAGAGTGTTGCGGGCGCGTTGCATCGCGTCGTAGACATCGTTGTGAACCGGAACAAAACCATCATCGGTAAGCTTTGCAACAGGGATTTTTTCATATCCTATTAATCGCACAACCTCTTCTGCAATATCCGCTGAAATGCGAATATCAAAACGCTCTGAGGGCGCAGTTACAGAAAATCGTTCTTCGTTGATTGAGGAAATTCGTCTTGCGCCTGTGATATTTTTGAAACGCGGACTGTCGGAAAGTTTTTCTATGAACACACCTCCGGCTTCGCCAACGCTTTTGTTGTAGCGTGAAGCATGCGCTATCATTCCGTCGCCCACATACACGCCCACGTGGTCAATCCCCTGCTCAGGTACCTTCGTTCCCTTCATCCATTCAATGCTCTCGTGATATATCTCACTGCCTTCGTTTACTGAAAAAATAAGGTCTCCAACCTGAAGCGCACCAAGTGATACTTCTTCTCCGAATACATATTGATCCACCGACATACGTGGAATTTTTATTCCTGCTTCCAAATATAGATATGTGGCGAACCCAGAACAATCAAATTTATTTGGCGCGTCAAAACGTACGCTAGCGCCATAAAAATATGGTGTGCCGACTAATTCCTTTGCGCGAAGCGCGATTTTTTCTGCGGGATTTTTAATTTTCTCGTACTCAAAACCAAGTGAGGTCAAGGTCCTCGATAGATCCTTTTCTGAATATGAAATACCCAGAGTGCGAGCGATATCGCCTGGAGACATGCTCACACGATACGGATTTGAAGGTCGCGGGTACACATCCACAATCTCCCCCGCTTTCGCTTCAGGAAAAATTTCAAGGAGAAGCTCTGTAGCGCGCTCCATTGCGATAGGCGCAATCTCCGGCGCGCGGTTATGCTCAAACCGACGAGATGAGTCCGTGCGAATATTTACAGAAGCGGATGCCTTGCGCACGAGCGCCGAATCAAAAGTTGCGGACTCTAGTACGATAGTGTTTACATTTTCGCCAACGCCCGCATGCGCGCCTCCCTTTACACCGGCAATGGCGAGCGGTCTGCGTCCAAGACGTGAATTTGGTAATTCAGAGCCGTCAGCAATCACAAGCGTGCCTTCGGGAAGCGCGATATCTTTGCCATCGAGAGTTTCTATTTTCTCTCCTTTGTCCGAATTCCGAACAATAATTTTAATATCGCCGTTTGAATCGCGAGAAAGTTTGTCGGCATCAAATGCGTGCATTGGTTGCCCGAGCTCAAGCATCACAAAGTTCGTCACATCCACGATTGCGTTTATACTTCGCTGTCCAACAGCCTCCAGGGCCTCCTTGAGCCACACTGGTGACTCTCTGCCATCCACCCCCTCCACCACACGGCCGACGTATCTCAGGCATGCCTTGGGCTCACGTATCTCAACATTTAATTTAGATTTAATCTGGGACGTAGAAACTTTAGGGGAAAATACTTTTAGTTTTGCATCGCTAAACACAGAGACCTCGCGCGCGAGTCCAATGTACGAGAGCAGGTGCCC
>DNMN01000003.1:0-3524 GCA_003489395.1 Candidatus Yonathbacteria bacterium
GCAACCTCATCCGCCTCTGGGCTTGTGCCAAGAGCCTCGCTTTGAAGCGTTGACCAAACAAGCATACCGTCAGGCGTATGGAGCTGAATCGCAACCACTGAGTTGAACGAGCGCAGAATTTCATCAGTGAAATCCTGGAATTTTTTCTTTGTTTCCTGAGTATCCCACGTGGTAAAAGCAGGCACAGGCGAGCGGTTGATATGGCGATTTGCCTGTTGAGCAACAAGGCTTGAAATTACATCGGTCTTTTGGTCAATAATAAATTGCTCCACATTTTTCGCAAAAACGTATGAAATGCCAACAGTTGCGACGATTATGATGCCTACAACAATACCCAAGGTTACTCCGCTTGAAATTGTGCTTGGGAAAATGTGGCGCGCCCCTCGCACAATATCTGCCCCTGAAAGATACGCGTATGCTATAAGCAGAATTAGGACGAGTGCCAGTATGGCGCTCGCGGTATTGCGAAGCCTGTCTATTTCCGCGAACACTTCGCTCTTGTCTGTTTTTACAATATGTGTGCCAAAGTATTTTGCGTCACATATAGAGGCGCTAAAAACTTCTATCCCGCGGTAGTCTGTGTATGTTCCACTATACGGCATTCCATGTTGCAGACACTCATTTACTGGTGGTGTGTTTATCTCTTGTTTCAAAACGGCGTCAGGAATAAATCTGGACGGTGTAACCAGAATCTTGTCCTTGTTTACAATAAAACTTTCTGTTGACAGACCAGTGTCTTCAGCAACAACAAAATTCAATTCCTTATTTTCTGTGTGAGCAAGAAGCACCCCGACTAGACGAGTGTTGTCCGTAGAGGCGACGGGCGCCGTGAGATGGATCATTATTCCTCCATCAAATTCGTCTGCTTCGGAAACGAGCTCGGGGAAAAATGTTGCCTGCCCAAACGGAAGAAGCTTTGCTTCCTTGAACGCGACTTTTTCTTCGCTCTCGTCGCTTCCAATACGCGATGTGTCGCTTGACGCGACTATCACTCCGTCAACATTTAAAATATCAATGATGCCAACCGCGCCCAGGAGAGGGAGTTTATATTTTGTGAGGTAGTTGGAGAGCTCAAGCGATATTGGGCACATTGAGCCTTCTTTTAATTTTTCGCACGCGCCATCATTTATTTTTTGCGCGAGCTCGCGAATTTTTCCGTCGGTGCTCCATGCCGCTGTGCTGGCTTGGATTTTTTCCACAAACAGTTGTAGCTCGCTGTGGTTTTTCTCCACAAGCGCCACGTGTTTTTCAATAGCTTGTTTATGCAGAAGGTTTGCTGTGGTGTAGTACCCAGCAATGAAGAGTAGAACGAGTGGCACAAGCGATGTCCACAAGAAAAAAATAAAAAATCTTTTTTCTGTTACGGGTGGTTTAAGGACAAAGTTTTTTTCCATCTGCTCCATTGCTTTAATTATACACCTATTATTTATAAATACCCTCTGTGGACAACTTGCTCTATATATAGTGTGTAAAAGGAGTACAATATAAATGTATGAATAACAAAATAGAATTCACGCCACTCGGGGGGGGGGGCGATAAAGGGAAAATGAGAAACAATGAAATGAAACGACTGCCCTTGCCCGTGATTTTGTTTTTGATAATTTTACCGCTCGTTCTTTCCGGTGTGTATTTGTCTATTAGAGAGTTTGATCATCANNGAAAAGTTTGACGGCATCATAGATGTTGGCAATTCGCTCGCTTCGCGCGCGAGGGTTTATCAAAATATACAAAAGGGCGATTGGGATGCTTCAATTGAAAGTCTCGAAGGGTTGTCGCAGACGTTTCCGTATATTGATTCGGTAGGGATTTTCGATAAAGAAGGAGTTCTCAAGGCGGTTACTCCACCGATGCCCGAGGTGATAGGAAAAAGTTTTGCTTATCGCGATTACTATAAAGGGGTAAGTAAAGAATGGGAGCCGTATGTGTCGGAGGCATTCAAGCGAGCTGTTGAGCCGAAATACAATGTAGCCTCTGTGGCGGTTCCAATATTGTCACCAGACCAAAATGTTCTTGGGATTCTTCTGCTCACTATAAAACTTGATGCGATTGTCGGATGGATTAAGGAGATTGATGCGGGCTCTGGAGGGCTGATGTTTGTTGTAGATAAAAAGGGGCAATTAGTTGCGCACCCACAATTGCGTGCCGAGGACAACTTGGTTGACTACTCCTCTCTCTCTTCCGTTCAGCGACTACTTAATAATGATCATGGCATCGAAGTTCATGATAAAGATTTTGCTATTGGTGAAGAGCATGTCGCCTCTTATGCTCAAGTGAAGGACTATGGGTTTGGAGTTGAAATCGCACAGCCGACCCGAATTGCATTCGCAGAGCGGGGTGCGCAAGTCATTGAACTCGCGCTCATTTGGGCATTCATTATACTCACTGTCAGTGTTTCTTCGTATCGGGTATTAAAAGACAGGGAGAGAATCAGGGCTCAGCGCGACAGAGAGCGGATATTGCTTGGGAGCATCGGAGACGGCGTCATTGCGATTGATCGCGATTGGCATATTACAATGTGGAACAAAGCGGCAAGCACAATCACTGGTTTTAGCGAGAGTGAAGCGCTCGGTAAGCCGTTTCGTTCGGTCGTAAAGTTCATCCGCGCTCGCGACCGTAAAGAGGATATCGCGTTTATAGAGGACGCAATCGTCATGAAAAGAGTTTCTTCTATGGAGGACGGCGTTCTTTTGGTAAAGAAAGACGGGAGTGAAATTTCGGTTGGCGACAGCGCGGCGCCAATAATTGGAGCGAATGGAGAATCAGAAGGAGCGATCATTGTATTCCGTGATGCATCTAAAGAGATTGAGTCAACGCATCTGCGTTCGGATTTCGTATACGCTTCGCATCAGATGCGCACACCTGTCACGGAGGCGTTGTGGAACATTGAGACTGCGATGAGCGAGGAGAATCCCGAAAAGAAAAAAGAAGACCTGCGAATTGCTCACCAGTCTGTCTTGAGCATCAAGAAACTTTCAGAGGATATCGTCGTCGCTTCCGAGATTGATCAAAATAATATTATGGTACACCGCGTGCCGATCAAACTCATTGATGTGTTGACCGAGATACAAAGCAAGATTGAGACAGTGGCACAAGAGCGAAATGTCACAATCTCTGTCGCCCCTGTCTCGCCCCTGATGGCAGTCAGTACGGACCAAAAATTATTGACTCGCGCGCTTCTTGAGATTATTGAAAATGCGGTAACCTACAGCCCTCATGGCGCTACTGCGGAGGTCGCGGTTATGCTTGAGGAGAAAGGAATCTGTATTGAGGTAGCTGACCATGGATTTGGCATACCCGAGGAGGAGCAAGTGACAGTCTTTACAAAGTTCTTCCGCGGGAGTAATCGTGGAAAAGAAAATGTTGGAGATGGACTTGGTCTTTACATTGCAAAAGCGTACATAACTTTGCTTGGTGGTAAAATCTGGTTTAAATCGGAGGAGGGGAAAGGAACTACTTTCTATATAACGCTTCCGATTGAATAGCCTGCGTATCTTTTATTTTATCCATGCTATACACGTATAATA
>DNMN01000003.1:3591-19270 GCA_003489395.1 Candidatus Yonathbacteria bacterium
TGGAAAAAGAGATCCTTCTCCATTCCTTCTGCTGTAATAAAACCAAAACCTTTGTCAGTAACCTTCTTAATTGTTCCCTTCATATTATTCTATATATTTATTTAACCCTATTAATACAAAAATATATCCAGACTAGTTTGAGAAATCTCTTCCTTTCGACAATCCTTCCTACTACTTTTGTAAACCCAGTGTAGCATATCTGTATAAAAAAGTCAAGCGTGCAGGTGAGTGCGAAAGAAAACCGCCTTTTTGAGGCGGTTTAGCGAAGATTTTTTTGTAATTCTTTCTCCAGTTTAGTTCGTGTTTCAGCTGGGTTGTTTGTGTAAACGTGCAACTCCTGTACTGCATGCGATCCGTATATTTTTATTGTCCAGCCTCCATTGATTTCAGTAAATTTCATACTAAATCGCGAGCTCCCTTTTCCATTCAGGAAACCATTTGAAACTTTTTTAACTTCTGGAAATTTGTTAACCATTTCCGCAACCTCGCGCGCTGATTCGGTCACCTTGCCGTGTTTACAAAATTTTGATCCGTTGATATGGCCCTTCCTCTTTCCATTTGCCATGATGCGCCCCTTTGTAATTGTCTGGCGTAGAGTATTACAAAAAAATCGCGATTCGTCAAAGGCTGTAGTATCTGAATAAAGCGTTGATACCCGCCAGGTTACGCTCCCACTCCACTGTCTCGTGAGTTTGGAGTTCTACTGTTATAGCGGGGATGTTTATAGAGGCGAGCCAGCCCTCAACGTCCCCAGCAACTTCGTACGAATCAAATTTTTTGATAGCTGTGTATCCAGACGCTCGGGAGTAAGCGTTCATAATATCAAGAGTCTTTGGGAGTATGCCGTTCTCACATTCTGAAGCGTATACCGCATTTGCTTGGCTATGCCAAAAGATTGCCGAGGCAGGGGAGTACGTTTGCACAAAATCGCGAATAGCCCGAGCCTCTGGTTCGGAGAAGGCGCTCGTGCCCGCGCTCACAATTTTATTTTTCCAAGTGCCTTTTGGTTTCCACTTGCAATCAAAGTTTCTGTTGAGATCTACATTGTGCGCATTGAAACGGCCTGTGCCATTTACTTGCTCTGTAGTTGGAACATCAGACAGAGCAAAGCGACCTTCTTTGCCTATTACATCATACACACCGTCGGGGTTTGCGGAAGGTATTATGGCTACAGAAATATTTGAAGGAATGAAGTTTGGGTTTGCATTCAAGTAGTCCATAAACTTGTACGCCAAAAGAACGCTGTTCCATTCGTAACCGCCGTGGATGCCTCCTACAAACATTAAATGAGTCGGTCCGCTCCCATACACATAGGCGTCAATATTCCGCCCCTCTACAGATGTGCCAATGACTCTGTGAACGACGGTGGAGACAGTCGGCGCGGTCGGCTCTTTTTTTGTTGCAGGCGTAACGTTGGTAAAAGAAAAAGACACAAAAAATACAACTCCAATAACAACAAGGAGACCAACAATTATGAGTGCTTGTTTAGAAACAAGGAACTTCATTACTTAGCGTAGTAGTTTAGAACCGCTTTCACTCCTGCGAGATTTTTTGTCCACTCTGTGTCTTGGTGTGTGGTGAGAAGGACGCTGATAGCGGGGATGTTTTTCTTTGCGAGCCAGTTTGGCATATCGCCGGTTAGCTTGTAGAAATCGTAACTCTCGTATGCTGGATATTTGGATGCGGTTGCGAACGCGCTCGTGAGAGATTTTGTTTCTGGAAGCACGCCGTTGTGACAGCTTGAGGAAAATACTCCACCCGCGGAACTGTACCAAGTAATAACGGCTGAAGGGTTTTTGGTTTCAATATAGTTTTTGAATGCTACACTTTCTGGTTCTGAAAATGCTTTGCTTCCACCGCTCACTGTTTCGGTCATCCACACGCCTTTTGTTTGCCAGTCGCAGTCAAAGTTTCTGTTGAGGTCTACATTGTTTGCGTTGAAGCGTCCAGAAATCACAACATTATCTGATGTTGAAACATCCGCTTTTGTAAAACGACCATCCTTGCCTGTAACTTTTTTCAAGCCGTCTGGGTTGAGCACGGGGATAACAGTCACCCTCACATTTGCGGGAATTGTTTTTGGATTTGCAGTGAGGTAGTCCATTAGCTCGTACGCAACAAGCGCCGTGTTCCATTCGTATCCGCCGTGAATACCGCCCACGAACAAAACTTCCTTGGCGCCTGTGCCAAAGTGGTACGCTGTGATGTCGCGCTTTTGAACAGATGTCCCTAGAACTGTTTTGGTTGTATCAACTGGTTTCTGAACAACCTTCTCTGTGGTCGTAGCTGTAATAGGAGCTTCTGTTACCGGAGCAGTTACTGCTGGAGCATTGAAATAATAGTACACACCCACACCAATAATAAGCGCACCGATTACCAAAAATATTGTTTTTTTCATGATTTATATTTTACCATAAATATATTAATGCAACCATATAAAGAAAACCGCCGAGCACCAAAATGATGCTCGGCGGTTTTGCCTTAGCTCCTATATTTAGAGCGATACTGTGACTTCATTTGAGGATACTCCGCATTCTCCGCCGAGGTATTCACAAACTTTTACATAGTACGTTCCTGCGCCGTTGAATGCGTCAAGGGTTGTGCTGGAAGTGCTTGTGTCTGCTGTGTAGAAAAATTTATCGCCGTCTCGTGTTGGGTATGTTGGATTTGGGTTCTTTGACCAAACGAGTTTGTAGCCGTTTTTTGATGAACCAACTGCCGACCATTTTGCCACATTTCCAGTTACTTCAAGAGCGATAGAAGTAACCGCGCTAACGTTGCTTACTTGATCTTTCACTTGAGTTTTTACCTCAAGTTTTTTAATCTGAAAATCCTTTCGGCATTTTAGGTTTTTAATTGAGTTTCTAACCGAAGCGTTCAATTCTCCAGTTTGCTCAATATTATTGTCTCTCTGGAAGTTTGTGAGTGCTGTTCGCGTGAGCTTTCCAAAGTACCCTGTTGCATTGGCTTTCAAATAGCCCTTTTCTCTCAAAAAGTTCTGAAGGCCCTGTACATACTCCTTGAGATTATCTCCCTCGCCGTCGCCAATAGATAGGTCAACTTCAGCAAGTAGACACTGAACTTTATTTTTTCGTAGTTCCTCAAGTTGCTTTTGGAGCTTTGCTATGAGCGCAACAAGCTCCTCTTCTGATGAATTGCTTGAGATGTTTGAAATAGCATTTGTTGTTCCTGTTGCATCGTTCATTGCAAGAGCAAATCCGGGGAATACAAATAGTGGCAATGCCACAAGATACACTAAAGATTTTTTCGTCATTTATTTTATTATTTAATTTATTAATGTCTACAATACTGAAGACGGCTTTTAGACACCGTTCTTACATGAGTATTATAGTACCATAAATTAAAGTTTCGGCTCCGCGGGTAGGGACGCCTCTCCCTGCGGTCGAGACCATCCATTTTAATAGTCGTTGCACTCCTTTAAAATGGTGGGCCTACGGTTCGATCCCTACACACGCGGAAGCAAGATAAAAGTAAAAATCGCCCACGAGGGGCGACCTTACTTTTATTGCTCCATATGGTACACAAGTTCAGTACTTTGGATTGGAGAAGGATTGAGAGTGAGCTAACCCAACTGGAGCAAATTAGAACTTGGTTGGTAGGGAATTGGGGACCATAATGATGGAGACAGAATGGCTCATGGCTATAGTTTCATAATAGTCTCGTCAGTATTATGAAATAGTAGGTTACACCAGATGGATGAATAGAGCTACTTAGAAAGTATATCCTTAAGACTCGCCATAGCTTTTCCGATAGTCTTTATTCGCCAAATTTGAAACTTTGGAATCAAGCTCATATTGATGTTACTACCCTCAGAAAATATTTCTGCCCAACTTTTTCTCATCCCCTGTTCTTGCAGGAACCCGCTGTATTCTTCCGAAATATCTTTGTTATCAGTAAATTTTAACCCTACTTTCTTAGTAACCTCGTCTTTAGTAGTTAAAGAATAAAGAAATATTACTGAAGGCAAAACGAATAGAAAAGCAAAGAAGTCATAGTCATAAACAAAAAAAACATAGACGCCGATTAAGACAATGATAATATTCAGCGATACTTTTATTTTTCTAGCTTTCATTATTAAATTATATCATATGTTCGAGCGCCATCTCAAGTACTAAAAGAACCTTATTTTGTGAGGCTCAAAAATTGGCTCCGCGGGGAGGTACGCCTCTCCCTGCGGTCGAGACCATCCATTTTAATAGTCGTTGCACTCCTTTAAAATGGTGGGCCTACGGTTCGATCCCTACACACGCGGAAGAAAGATAAAAGTAAAAATCGCCCACGAGGGGCGACCTTACTTTTATTGCTCCGCGGGTAGGGATCGAACCTACGACCAAGCGATTAACAGTCGCTTGCTCTACCACTGAGCTACCGCGGAATATATAATTATTATTTCGCCAGTAGTCTAATTGGATTTGCCACGATTTTGGCCAAGCCACGAATCAGCTGATTCGGCTACGCGGAATACAAAATGCATAGTAGCAAAATTCGCGGAAAAAGCAAAATTTTGTATTCTCTGAAACTTGATTCCATATTCTACATTCTATATTCTATCCAATATGTATATTCGAGTCCGCGTATCGGCAGGAGCTAAAAAGGAATCGCTTGAGCAGATCGCAGACGATTCTTTTTTGGTGGCGGTAAAAGAGCCGGCGGAGCAAAACCTTGCAAACAAACGCATGCTTGAAATTATAGCCACACATTTCGGTGTTTCGCCCAAGCAAATTCGCATTATTTCTGGCCACCACAGCCCAGGGAAAATCCTATCAATCCCAGACAAAACCTAAAACGTAACAATAGAACGCTATCGCGTTCTATTGTTACGTTTTAGGTTACGAATATTTGTCATACTTATATCATGTGATACAATGTCTATATGAAGATCAAAATTACAACAACGAATATTGAACTTACGAGCGCAATTGAAAATTATGTGGAGGAGAAAATAAGAAGCGTGGAAAAGTTTGCAATTCCGCACGAAAATGAAGACCCTGTTGTTAGTGTTGAAATCGGAAAGACTACAAATCATCATCAGTCTGGAGATGTGTTTAAAGCAGAGGTAAATATGAGTGTCCGTGGAAAACATTTCCGTGCGACATCCGAAAAGAACGACCTTTACGCAGCTATAGATGATATGCGAAACGAATTAGTACGTGAGCTTTCCTCACACAAAGACAGAACGCGTACACTCGTTCGCAAGGGGGCGGGAATGATTAAAAATATGCTTCGTTTTGGCAAAGGGGAATAATTAATTTTAGTTTAAAGGAACATGAAAAAAATATTCTTGTCACAATTGGCTCTCTTTACATTGTTGTTTATCTTTGTGCTATATATTTTTTTTGTGCAAGACAAAGAAAGGCCATTCGGAAGATATATTGGGCAATACCAGTCCTTTCAGGGGGTAACAGCAAGCTATGATGCTATGACGGGGTATATAATTGTTCATGATACTAACATTAATAGGTTAGTATCATTTCAAGGTACATATCCGTCGCGGGTAGGGAAACACCCAGAAGAGGTAAGGTTTGTGAATGAAGACGCGTTCAAAAAGTCAATCTACGGAGAGGCTAAAATATCGATAACTAACACAATAAAGAAAATGACAACAGTAACAATGACAACCAATCAAGGAGAGATTACACTTGAACTTTTTGGAGACCTAAAGCCAAAGACAGTAGAGAATTTTACAAAACTCGCGAAGGACGGATTTTACAATGGCACGCGTTTTCACCGCGTCATTAAAGGCTTCATGGTTCAAGGAGGAGACCCAAATACGCAGGACCGCGCGGAAAACTATTATATGCCAGGAACCGATAAGTATGTAGCTAGGGATCATATGGATATCTGGGGGACAGGTGGCCCTGGATACAGCTTTGCGGATGAGCTTAGTAATGAAAACAATAATGTTATCGGCACAATCTCAATGGCAAACTCTGGTCCCAACACAAACGGAAGTCAGTTTTTCATTAACACCGCGAACAATAATTTCCTAGATACAAAACACACCGTGTTTGGAAAAGTCGTCGCAGGAATGGATGTTGTATCAAAAATTGAAAATAATAAGACAGGACAAAATGATCGCCCGATAGAGGATATGATAATTGAGAAGATGGAGGTGAAGTAGGGAGAACATTGTTTATGTCCAAGAGTCTGTGGCCAAGCCGTGAATTTACTAATTCAGAATCAGCTGATTCGCAATTGACATTTGACCACCAACTAAAAATCCCCCTTAAAGACAAGGGGGATTTTGATGTTGACTTTTTACTAAAAAAGTGTATAATGGTTAAGGTAAGTCAATGGTGGCTTACTTTCACAAAGGAGAGCAAAATGGCATTAAGAGTAGCGTTGAATGAAACAGAAATGGGTGAAATTGCTTTGGCGTATGTAAAAAGAAAGATACGTCAAGATTCGATTCCATTGAATGCGGAAAAACTTCGCAGAGAAACCTGTAACGTTGCGAAGGAAATCGGTATCTCTCAGGAAAAGGCAATGCAGTTTGTCAGCCAGATTCTTGATAGCGCATTCAAGGAGGTTCTGGTAGGTCTCAGCAAATAATAACGTAATAAAAACGGCAAGGTGAAGTCTCAGACTTCCTAAAAGGGTAATTCTGGCTCCTGTGTGAAAGCACAGCAAGCGGAGAACAAGAACCTCTCCTCCCGCATTAAACGGCATGATAACCTCATGCCGTTTTTCTATTCTCTACAAACTAAAACCTACCAACTACTAACTACCCCTCTGTCCTCTCATAAAATCCTCGTAGGACATTTCTTTTTTTCCTTCAGGAATCACGCGGTCAAGGACTAGCTTTCCGTCCTCTAAATGCGCTTCGGTCACTACAACTCTTATTTCCAGGTTGTTTCTTGTGGTTATGAAATACGCGCGAGGCCATGAGTCAAATGCGCGGATTTTTCTAAACATACGCGCGGAATCGTCATCCAAATAAATTTGTCCGCTCCCGCTAGTCATTTTTTTTGTAAATGTCGCGCGGTCGTGTTCTTGCTCCTCAGGAGTTATTTTTCCAGACACCCAAGGCGGAATAGTTTCAACCAAAAGTTTGCCTCCGAGCATTCCAAGCATCTCCTCAAGGTCTGTTCCTTTTGGCGGCCAGTTTGGCACTGTAATTTTTTGTTGCGCGACTATTGACCCATGGTCCACCTCTTCGTCAATAAGCATTATTGTCACACCAGCGTCGTGCGGTTCACCGACAGGAACTTCTTCCAGTATTGCCGATTGGATGGGGGATGCTCCGCGAAGTTTTGGCAACAAAGATGGATGCACGTTTAGCGTCCCGTGTTTTGGCAAATCAAGTATTTCGCGCGGAACAATTTTTCCATAAGATGCAATAACAAACAATTGGCAATTTGTGTCTGATAATTTGTTTACAAATTCAGAATCCAACTTCTCAGGCTCAAGGGTTGGAACATTGTGAGCGTCTGCCCAAACCTTTACTTCGCTCGGAGACATTTCAAGTCCGCGACCTTTTTGTCGCGGTGGAGCTGTCACAACGAGAGAGGGGAGCATCCCATCGCGCGCCATCTCTTCTAGAACAATCACAGAAATGCGAGATGTTCCCCAAAATGCAATTTTAATTTCAGATTTTGTTTCTTGCATTATTTTGTTTGCGATTGTTCCCTGCGTCGTATCTCCTGTTCTTCGGCGGTAATCTTTTCTACGTTACGCGCAGTGTCTATAAAAAGCGCGCCGTTTAGGTGGTCGGTCTCGTGTTGAAAAATCTGAGCAAGTAAACCGCTTCCGCCCCATGTAAATGCTTTGCCATTTTGATCATACGCGCGCACGGTTGCTTTATCCGCGCGGGAAACTTCGCCGTAGAGCCATCGCACCGAGAGACACCCTTCCGGAACCCATTTTTTCTTGCGTGAAAGTTTTGTAATTACAGGGTTAATGAAAACCATATCAGAGCGCATAGGTTTTTTATGTAGTGGCGGTTTTGCGAGACTCACATAGTCCGAATGAATACTGTCTAGCTCGTCTTCGTGTTCATCTTCTACATCCTCGTATTCAAAAGCGCGGTGCGACACGACAAATATGCGAAGCGGTATGCCGATTTGCGGAGCCGCTATTGCAACACCATCCTCCTCCTTTTCTAGAGCAGTCACCATGTCCTCTAAAATTTTTTTAAGACGAGGTGAGCCAAAATCTTTTGGATTTACCGACTCGGCAACCTCACGGAGTACTGGGTCTTCTTTTTGGACAATCTTGACCATATCATTGGCATTGTAGCGTATTTCGTCCTTTTATTAAAGCAGGTGGTCTGGGTTTACTTCTATAGTGAACTGCATTGGAAGCGCGCGAAGTTTGCCAAGCAGTTCATTGTTTGGCCAGTTACCCTCAGCAAGTTTCAAAATCATATGCATGCGGAAAATATTTTTTGGCTCCTTTGCTATGCTCCCTGGCACTATCGGCGAGTATGTTTCTAAAAAAGTCTTCAAGCGTTCCATTTCGGAAGCGACCTCCGCTCGTTTGCCACGCAGAGTGATTTTTATAATGGTGCCGTACGGCGGGTAGGAAAATGCTTTTCTAATCGCTAGTTCGTTTTCTGTAAATTTCAAAAGGTCGCCCGCTAGAGCCTGCTCAAATATGGTCGTGTCATCCGCGCGTGTTTGTATAAGCAGTGTGCCAGTTGTTTTTTCGCGAAGCGCAAGCACTAGCGCAAATATGCGCTCCGACATTCGTATATCGGGAATGGCGAAAAGTGAATCAATTGAAATAATGGCAGTGTTGTCTACTGAACCTAAAAGCGGAAGCGCCATCGGAGTCGCGATGAGCACACCAGAATCCGACTTCTCAAATTTTTCAATAATTTTTTTTCCTTGCGCGCGAGTTTTCGCGCGTTCGCTGTCTAAAATAAATCTTTCTGTTTTCGGAAAAAGTTTCGCAATTTCATCATCAATGCGATCAATGCCAATGCCAACTCCCTGCAGTTTCCATCCTTTGCAATTTGGGCAGGTTTCGTTCACATTGTTTTCTGGCACTCTCATAAATCCGCATCCGTGGCATACAAATATTTGCGCGCTTCCTATTGCTGATTCTTTCCGATGCACTACAAGCGGGGTTTCGCATTGTGGACATCTTACCAGCGCTCCACAGTCACTACATGTTGTTACCGGAGCGAGCCCTTTTCTGGCAGACAAAAGAAGAACGCGCTCGCTTCGCTCGCGCGCATCCTGCATAAGCTCCAAGAGCTCTTTAGAAACGAGCACCATCTCTCGCCGTCCTGTTTTTTCACGAATATATTTTTCCTCCTTGCGCGGATCCACCAAAATAATTTCTGTTTGCTCGCGCGCGTGCTGTGATATTCGCCCAAACTCGCCAATAGAGCCGTTTGCTATTCGTTCGTGTGTTTCCGCTCGAAGTATTGGCGCGCCGATTATCAGCCTGCCTCCGCACGCGCGAGCGTATTCCTCCACAAATACGCGCAGGTCAATCTGCGGTCGTGAAATGGTTTTCCACGCATGCGAGTGCTCCTCGTCCAGGACAATTGTTTTGAAACGGCGAGGAAGCGCTAGGTACTGCGCAGTGCCGACCACAAGAACCGCATGCTCCTCCTTTAAAATATTTTTCCATATTTCAATAATTTTCTTTTTTGAAATACTGCTGTGAAGAGAGAATGTGTAGTCTAAAATGCCGTGTCCTAGCTCGGCAGACCTTCGCAATACATCTTCTTCTGTCGGCACGCATACAAAAACAGATTCATGTCGCGCAAAGGATTCGCGAACTAGTCTTTGATACTCCTCGTAGCGTGTTTTTGTATTGCCCTGAGTCGCGAGAATTTCAAATTTTCCATTAGTTTCCTTTGAAGCAGATTCCTTGAGTACGCCCTCTAGGTGCGCGTCCAGTATTGCCTTTGGTGTGAGCGCGAGCAGTACCTCTCCAAGTTTTTGCGCAGATAAATCCGAAGTTTCCTCTACAGCTTTTAGAAAAGCAGGCAACCAAATCCTCCGAGGTTTCGCGCGCGTGATTTTTCGTATCGCGTAATCCGACGACCTGATAGACGACCTCTCCTCGGAAACCTCGCGACATAGAAGCACAATAGCTGGCACCTCGCGAGTGCGTATCGGCGCCACCACAACCATCCCCACCTCAATCGGTTCTTTAGAAAAATATGTGAGAGCGCTTTGAAGCGCTCCACGCGCGATAGGGGCGACGGTGATAATCTGCATACACTCATTTTATCGCATAATCGTTACAAAAGAAAAAATCCGCCTTGTGCAAGGCGGATTTGGCGAGGGTTTTGCTTATTGACATCCTGAATGTAGCGAATACAGATGTATTCTTTTTCAAAAATTTCTATAGCGAGTATCTCTATGGTGAATTCTTTGTACAAATTTTCGGTCATCTCTGCGAAAAATGTTTCTCGTAGGGTTGTATTTATTTTCAATTTATCAACAAATTCGCTTCCAAAGTTCGCGCATATTTCTTCTTCTGAATCATATGTGTCTACTATGCGAAGCAATTTTTGATTGGTAAAAGAAAATTCATACTGCTTATTTGTGTTTACAATGAGCTTTCCTCCTGCGCATGTCTCTGCAAACAGAAGTAAGATTACGAATCCTGCTACGGCAATAGCTTTGAGGCGGTCAAGCGTTTTCATGGCACCCTCCCTTTGTTATTGTCTTTTAATATTGTCCCACAACGCGTCAATTTGGTCAAAACACAATTTACATAGTAAGATAGACTCCTACAACAATCTATATGAGCAACACATTTGTTATCAAGGGACTCGGAGGCGAGCGAAAGCTTCACGGCATTGTGCGTGTCACAGGCGCAAAAAATGCCGCTCTAAAAGCCATCGCTTCCACAGTGCTTTTTCGCGACACTGTCACATTGACCAACATCCCCGAAATCAGCGACACTTTGCGAATGTTTGATTTGCTCAAAGATATGGGCGCGGAAGTTATCAAAACAAGAAAAGGCGCTTACACAGTTTCAATTGAAAAAGGTTTCGCTCCGGAGCTGACACCTGGCATTGCAAAAAGAATGCGCGCGTCCGTGGTGGTCACGGGCCCCGTGCTCGCGCGTTATGGAAAAGTTTCGTTTCCGCATCCAGGCGGGTGTGTTATCGGCGCGCGACCACTTGATCTATTTGTGAGCGGGTTTGAAAAAATGGGCGCAAAGGTTTCCATAAAAGATGACTCGTATGTGGTGACTGCAAAGGGCGGACTTAAAGGCGCAGAAATTTTTCTCAAAAATCAGAGCGTTACTGTAACGGAAACTTTTATGATGGCTGGCGTGCTCGCAAAAGGCACTACAGTTATTAAAAACTCCGCAATGGAGCCCGAGATTGCCGACCTCGCGGAATTTTTAAATAAATGCGGAGCAAAAATTTCTGGAGCAGGCACGCCAACCATCACTATCAAAGGCGGAAAATTTTTGTCTGGCAAAGGTCATCCGTACAAGACAATGCCTGACCGCATTGAGGCGGGAAGTTTCCTCGTGTTGGGAGCGCTCTCCGCGCGCGAGCTTCATATTACAAACTGCAACCCCGAGCATCTGGAATCGCCGATTGATATATTGAGGAGCGCTGGCGTGGGTATTGAAATAAAGAAAAATGAAATCATTGTTCGCGCGCCGTCTGTATTGCGACCAGTTGATATTAAAACTCACGAGTACCCTGGTTTTCCGACAGACCTCCAAGCGCCGATGACAGTGCT
The DNA here is from genome assembly GCA_003489395.1 of Candidatus Yonathbacteria bacterium. Classification (GTDB taxonomy): domain Bacteria; phylum Patescibacteriota; class Minisyncoccia; order Phycocordibacterales; family UBA1550; genus UBA1550. The sequence continues at coordinate 15,282 of DNMN01000003.1, forward strand.
CCTCACGCAAGCAGATGGCGAGAGCACGGTCTTTGAAACTATTTTTGAAGGACGATTAAACTACACAGAGTCTCTTTCCGCGATGGGCGCGAATATCACTATGATGGATCCGCACCGCGCTCTAGTGCGTGGAAAGACGGAGCTAAAAGGTCGTAAACTTACAAGCCCCGACCTTCGCGCTGGGCTCGCTTTCGTCATTTCCGCGATAGTTGCAAAAGGGGAGTCAGTCATACATAATGTGGACACTACGATAGACCGTGGGTACGAGGATGTAGAAACACGTTTGCGAGCGATAGGTGTTGATATAGAAAGAGCAAAAATGGTCCCAGAGGAAACTCCGGAATCAGCAGTTTAATTTATGGGACTATTTGTAACAAAAATCGGTATTGACCTTGGCACAGCGAACACGTTGGTTTTTATTCCTGGCAAAGGTGTGGTTCTAAATGAGCCGTCGGTTGTGGCTGTGAACCAGCAGGACAATCGCATTATGGCAGTGGGGCTAGAGGCAAAACAAATGATCGGTCGCACCCCGGACAATATTGTTGCGTACCGCCCGATGAAAGACGGCGTCATTGCCGACTACCGCGTGACAGAGGCGATGATTCGCTACTATATGAGTAAGGCATTGGGCAAGTGGAATATTTTGAAACCCGACGTGATGGTGTCCGTGCCGGCAGAAGTGTCGTCAACCGAACGTCGCGCTGTGATAGAAGCGACTATAAAAGCAGGAGCTAAAAATGTGTATGTGGTGAAAGAGCCGATTCTTGCCGCAATAGGAGCAGGAATCCCAATTTACGAAGCTCGCGGACATATGGTGGTGGACATTGGTGGAGGAACGACGGACGTCGCGGTGATTTCACTCGGCGGTATTGTGGCGTCTACTTCTGTAAAATGCGCGGGCAACAAAATAGATCACGCTATTGCCGACCATATTAAAAAAACATTCAATCTTGCCATCGGCGATCGCACAGCAGAGGAGATAAAAGTTCGCATTGGTTCAGCAGTGCCTATGGAGGACGAACTTTTGCTTACAATAAAAGGTCGCGACTATATTACAGGTCTCCCACGCACAGCGCAGGTAACGACCAACGAAATAGTGAAGGCGATTGATAAAGAGCTTCGCGAAATCATCCGCGCGATTAAAGATGTCTTGCAGGAAACTCCCCCAGAACTTTCCGCGGACATTATTGATCATGGAATTATTATGACCGGCGGTTCATCACAGCTTCGCAATTTTCCTGAGCTTGTGGAGCGTCGCACTGGAGTAAAAGCTGTTCTCGCGGAGGATGCGCTTTTCTGTGTTGTAAAAGGCACAGGTGTCGCGCTTGAGCATTTGGATACGTACAAGAAAAGCATCTTAGCGAAAAAANNGCTAAGATGCTTTTCTACATGTCACTGGCGAATCAGCTGATTCGTGTCTTGGACATAGAAATGTTAATTGTTAAAAATCATGTTTGATTTTTTTGAACACTATAAAAAAACTGGCTACCTTCATCACGCGCATGTTATTGTGGGCGCGTATGATACGGTTTCTCCCGCGCTTGTTTCCGCGCTTGCAAGGCATTTGAATATTGAAACAAAAGGCAATCCCGATTTGATGGAGAGGTTTTATGAAACGCTCGGTATAGACGAAGCGCGCGAACTAAAAGACGCGCAGACGCGCGCGGGTTTTGATGGAGCTAGAAAAATATTTGTCATTGGCGCGGAATCATTCACTCACCAAGCACAAAACGCGCTCCTAAAAACCTTTGAAGAGCCAACAGCGGGAACACATTTTTTTATTATCCTTCCTCGCGCTGAAATGCTCTTGCCTACGCTCCGCTCGCGAGTGCTAGTTGTATCAGGAAATATCGCGAACACGGACGACAGCAAAGAATTGGCGGAAAAGTTTTTAGACGCCACACTTGAAGGTCGTTTTGTCATAGCAAAAAAGATGGCAGAGAAAAAGGCTGGAGAGACTGTTGACCGCGAGCAATTTAGAGGGATGCTAGACCATATAGAGCGTATTCTTTATACACGTACTGCCGGCAAGCGAGACGACGCCACTGCCAATATTTTTCGTGAAATTTTTCAAGCGAAAACATACCTCTCAAACCCAGGTTCATCTCCCAAAATGCTTTTGGAACATATTGCTTTAGTTTTGCCCAATTGAATTTAGAGCGTAATTCTGATAGCATACAGCATACATATGACATACAATTTTTCAGAATTTAAAAAGAAAGCAGGAGACCTTGCGGAGCATTTGGCAAAGGAGCTTTCCGCTATTCACACAGGTCGCGCATCCAGCGCGATTCTTGACGGTATTTTTATAGAGTCATACGGCGCGCAATTAGCAGTACAACACGTGGCAACTATTTCAAACGAAGATGCTCGCACACTCCGTATCGTGCCATGGGAAAAAGGTAATGGAAAGGAGATAGAAAAAGCGATAAACGACGCGAACCTTGGCATATCGGTTTCCACCGATGAATCCGGTCTCCGTATCTTTTTTCCACCGCTTACCACTGAGCGTCGCGTTTCGTTTACAAAGCTCGTGCGTGACAAGGTGGAGTCCGCGCGCGTGACGCTAAAGGGCGTACGCGAGCAAGCAAAAAACGAAATCATCTCCGCAGAAAAGGATGGCGATATGAGCGAGGACGAAAAAACTCGCTCTCTTGATGACCTTCAGAAATTTGTGGACGAATCAAACAACAATCTAGAATCAGTCGGTGAGAAAAAGGAGCGAGAAATCATGGGAGAGTAATTAGAACAATTGACATTTAACCATTGACAATTGACTTGAAGATTTTCGCAAGCGAAAATCTTCAAACAAAATGTCATCGTGGTAGCGTCAAATGTCAATTGTCACAAGTCACATGTCAATTTTACTATTCATCATCATCCTCGCAGCGCTCATACTCGTTCACGAGCTTGGGCATTTTACCGCCGCAAAACGCGCTGGCGTTCGCGTGGATGAGTTTGGTATCGGTTTCCCCCCACGCCTCTGGAGGAAAAAAATTGGAGAGACTGTCTACTCTATAAACGCTTTTCCAATAGGCGGATTTGTAAAAATCTTTGGAGAGGATCCAGACAATGAATCGCTTCTGGGGAAAGATTCTTCTCGCAGTCTCACGCGCAAACCTCGCATAGTTCAGGCATGGATAATTTCTGCAGGTGTTGTTTTCAATTTGCTTTTTGCGTGGATACTAATCAGCGCTGGATTTATGGTCGGACTTCCATACTCTATGGACGACAGCGCGTACGGAGAACGCGTGGAAAATCCGAGTCTTACAATCACGCAGGTGATGCCTTTGTCACCTGCTGAGGAAGCGGGTCTCAAGGGGGGCGACATTATTGTAAAACTTGTTTCAGGAGAGGATGTCCTCACAAACCCTAGAGTATCCGCCACTCAAAATTTTATTTCCTCTCACGAAGAAATGGAGCTCACATACTTGCGAGGAGGAGAGGAGGGGACGGTTACCGTTTTAGGAGCAGAGGGTTTTGTAGATGGTCGCCGAGCAATAGGCATCTCTATGGATAATGTTGGAATATTAAAATTGCCAATTCATGAAGCGTTTTTTGTAGGCCTCACCACGACAGCCTCCATTACAATAACAATGGCGATAGGCATTCTGGAATTTTTCAAAAATATATTTATCGGGCAGGCAAATTTTCAAGATATCGCAGGGCCTGTTGGAATAGTTGGTATCGTGAGCGACGCGGGAGCGCTAGGCTTCATACATTTGGTTTCTCTAACAGCGATTATTTCCATCAACCTCGCAATCATAAACCTCTTGCCGTTCCCAGCGCTTGACGGAGGGCGATTGTTGTTCATTCTCATAGAAACTATAAAACGCTCGCCTATAAAACCCGAGGTCACAAACATCGCAAATGGAATTGGCTTCCTAATCTTAATCGCGTTTATGGTGTTCATCACTTTTCATGATGTTGTGAAGTTGATTCAAGGTTAAATAACACTCGTTAAACTTTTTTTTAGGGTACGACTTTTT
>DNMN01000036.1 GCA_003489395.1 Candidatus Yonathbacteria bacterium
AAGAGCGGGATTGAGGTGTTGGAGGATTTGCACGCAGACCCAAACTTGAGCTCCATTCCGGTTATCATTATTTCAAACTCTGGTCAGCCAGTAGAGATAAAGCGCGCGCAGGAGCTTGGAGCGAGGGAGTTTTTAATAAAAGCGGTGTTTGATCCAAATGAGGTTCTTGAGAAAGTAAAAAAAGTATTGGCTGGTGGCACAATGGCTCCACAAGGCGAATGGGGTGTCCGCACTCAAAACGTAACAGGCGCAGGAGCCGCAGAGCATCCAGAGGAAAAGCCAACAGTGGCTCAAGCGGCGGCAAGCGTTGCAAAAGCCACAGCGGAAGGCAAAGCATTCATTCTTGTTATTGAGGATGATAAGTTTTTGCGCGAGCTTCTTGTTAGAAAACTTTCAAGCGAAGGATTTGATGTACAGAATGCGATTGACGCAGAGGCAGCATTCACTATTTTAGAGGAACGAAAGCCAAGAGTAATTTTATGCGATCTTATTTTGCCTGGAGTTGATGGTTTTGAAATTTTGAAAAGAATCAAAGCTGATTCAAGGATTGCAGATGTGCCTGTAGTTATTTTGAGCAACCTTGGTCAAAAAGAAGATTTGGAAAAAGCGATGGCGCTTGGAGCAAATGATTTTATGGTTAAGGCAAATTTCACTCTTGATGAAATTGTAACAAAGGTGCGCGGAATGGTTGATGGCAAGTAGTGATAATTAAAAGGCTGGGTTTCGCAACTGTGGTTGCGAAACCCAGCCTTTTTTGCTATTGTCTCCTTAGTTGCAATTTGCGGGTGTAGTTTAATGGTAGAATAGGAGTTTTCCAAACTCTTGGTCGGAGTTCGATTCTCCGCACCCGCACAAAAATAAAGAGGTAAATATGAATATATTTACCGATGGTATTTTTGTAGCGGGTACGGAGAATCGAAAACCGGAGCCGGTATACAAGACGAGCATTGCGAGTGCTTGTCGGCGAGGTCGGGGAGGAAGTTCTTAGCGAGTTTACGAGCTTAGAAACTTGACCCCGATTCTCCGCACCCGCACCAAAAGAAAAAACCCAAGCCACAAGGCTTGGGTTTTTTCTATAAGAATTTTAATGAATTACTTCACTGCATCCTTGAGCGCCTTTGCTGCGCGGAACTTTGGAACAGTTGTTGCCTTTACCTGAATGCTCTCTCCAGTCTTTGGGTTGCGTGCTGTACGTGCTGCGCGCGCCTTTGTTGAAAAGATACCGAGGCCTGCGATTGATACTTCATCACCCTTCTTGAGAGTTTTTACCATCTCACTAAGGATTGCATCAAGTGTTTCCTCTGCTGATACCTTTGTTCCACCCATTTTCTCATGAATGATTTCTGCGATAGCTGCTTTGTTCATAATTATATTTAATTAACGATTAACTTTTTAATACTAAAACGAGTTTCTTACCCGCGTTACTCGCGACTTCCGTTCGCTACTTCCTGTGAACGGGGAGTTGCCCACTTCTACGCGGGTCAGACCTCCTTGTCAAATAGTATACCCCCCTATGTTTTTTTACGCAATAGATACAAGGACTTCTGTGAAGATTGCCAAAATAGAAAATTTGTTATTTAGTTTTTCAGCACAAAAAGTTATCTTGCGTACTCAATCGCTCTAGATTCCCGAATCACCGCTACTTTTATTTCACCAGGATACTTGAGTTCCTTTTCCACACGTATTGCAATATCCCGCGCAAGCTTCCTAGCATCAAGGTCGGTGATTTCCTCCGGCTTTACAAACACACGTAGCTCCCTTCCGGCTTGTATTGCATAGGTTTTTTCGACTACAGGGAAGGATTTTGCTATCCCCTCAAGGTCTTCTAGGCGTTTTATGTAGTTTTCAGCCGAGTCCCTGCGTGCGCCAGGACGACCTCCAGAAATAGAGTCCGCGGTCTGAACAATAATGGATTCCAATGTCTCATATGGGTATTCTTCGTGGTGCGACTGCATTGCCTGAATGACTCGCGGGTCCATGCTGAACTTCTGAAGTATTTTTCGCCCGATTTCCACATGAGTGCCTTGCACCTCGTGGTCCACCGCTTTACCAATGTCGTGAAGAAGCGCCCCCGCCTTTGCCACGGCAACGTTTCCACCTACTTCCTCGGCAATCATCCCTGCAATATGCGCCATTTCTATAGAATGTTGAAGCACATTTTGCCCATAGCTTGTGCGAAAATGAAGTCGCCCAAGGATGGCAACTATACGCGGATCAAGGTTGAAAACCCCGCATTCATACGCCGCCTGCTCGCCCTTTTCCTTTGTGATTTTGTTTATATCCTCACGAGCTTTTTCAACAGCCTCCTCTATCTTTGCAGGTTGAATACGACCGTCTTCTATGAGCGATTCAAGCGCCACACGGGCAACCTGGCGACGAATTGGGTCAAATGAAGAGATAAGGATAGAACCTGGCGTATCGTCAACAATAACCTCCACCCCCGCCGCGCGCTCAAAAGCGCGGATATTCCTGCCTTCTTTTCCAATGATTTTCCCCTTAATTTCGTCCGAAGCGATTGGAACAGATGTTACCATCATCTCCGCCGCTGTGGATGTGGCAAGGCGTTGTATAGATGTAGCCAGAATATCCCGCGCTTTTTGAGCGAGTCGTTCCTCTCCATCTGCCTCAAGTTTTTTGATTCTAGCCAAAAGGTCCTCCTGATAGGTTTTCTCAACCCTTTTGACGAGCTCTTCCTTTGCGTCTTCGGTATTTAGGCGAGCAACACGCTCAAGTTCCTTGTGGACAAACTCGTTTTCCTTGTTGGTTTTCTCGCGAATAACCCTTAGTTCATCGGCTTTTTCCTTGATATGCGAAACTTCGCTGTCTATGTCTGTCTGCCTTTTGTCTAGAAATTCTTCTTTCTTAATTAGTCGCTCCTCGATTTTTTTGAAGCGCTCGGACTGCTCACGCTCCTCCTCGTGAAGCTCGCGTCCATACACCTCGGCCCTCCGGTCGGCCTCCTCAATAATTTTTTGCGCCTCTTCCTTTGCGGAAAGGAGCACTTGTTTTACTTCAATCTCGACTGACCCCTTTTTGCTCATCGCAACAAACCATCGCAAAAGGTAGCCGAGCGCCGCACCGACCAGAATTGCCATCACGCCTCCCAGCGTGAGTGCAATATTAATGTCCATAAATTATCTCAGAAACCCTTGAACCAGCAGATTCTGAATCCCCAGATTTCACGGCTTGGCCGCAGAATCTTGGACGTGGAATAATATAGCCGTTTCTTCGGGTCGCTGAGCGCTATCGCTACTGATAAAGTGTCAAATTAAATTACAAATTAGGTACACTTTCATACTACTCTCAAAAGTCCATAAAGTCCATAAAG
>DNMN01000017.1:0-3011 GCA_003489395.1 Candidatus Yonathbacteria bacterium
GTGCATCTTTTGAACGAAGCGGAGCGTCGCACCGCGCGCGAGCGCGAGGAGATGATTCAAAAAGCCGAGCGCGAGGTCGCGCGCATGGCGGTTCTCTCTGCGGAGAAAATCCTTCGTCAAGGAGCACTTAAAAAATAACTGGATGAAAGCATCATGGTACGCAGAGGCGCTTTACGGAGCGCTACAAGGAAAGCACGTGAAGACCGAGAGTGATTCTAGAAAAATCTTTACGCATTTTCGAAAAGTTGTCTCCGCGCGCGGACATGAAAGATTGCTACCTTTCGTCGCTCACGAACTTGAAAAAATAATGTCGCGTGAAAAAGACAAAAATGAAGTTGTTTTGGTAACAGCAGACAACAAAAGCGTGAGCAAGTGGGCGCATGCGTATGACCATTATGAAAGAGAGGGAGTTATACGCAAAGGCGCGACACGCCGTGATGTAGTGGACGAAACAATAGTTGGAGGGTTTCAAATAAGAACAAAAGACACTCTGATAGACGGCAGTTACAAAAAATCCCTCGTAGAACTTTANNAAGGCGCTCAAGGATACTCTTGACTCCGAGCCAATCGTCGGCTTCGTTCTTAACCTTGAAGAGGATTATGTAAAGGCCGTTATTTTGTCTGGCGCGGAGCGTGTTGTTGAAGGTATGGTTGTAAAAGGCACAGGGAAAACTCTATCTATTCCCGTATCAACTGGAATGATTGGCCGTGTGGTGAACGCGCTCGGTGAGCCTGTTGACGGCAAAGGGGCTATCAAAGAGGAAGGAAGAATGCCTATTGAGCGCATCGCTTTTGGAGTTATTGACCGCGCGGGAGTGGATACGCCGGTGCACACAGGCATCAAAGCTATTGACTCTATGATTCCAGTTGGGCGAGGACAGCGCGAGCTTATCATTGGTGACCGTGGCACAGGGAAGACCGCCATCGCCCTTGATACTATTTTAAATCAAATCACAGAGCCAAAAGAAACACGCCCTATTTGTATTTATGTTGCTATTGGTCAAAAGGAGTCAAAGATCGCGCGCATCGTGGGCGAGCTAGAGGAACGTGGAGCTATGGCATACACGATTGTTGTTGTCGCTGGTGCATCGGAAGCGGCTGCGCTTCAATATCTCGCGCCATTTACCGGTGCTACAATCGGTGAGTTTTTTATGTTGAAGGGCAAAGACGCTGTTGCAGTGTACGACGACCTTTCCAAGCACGCAGTTGCGTATCGCCAGATGTCGCTCCTCCTTCGCCGTCCACCTGGACGCGAGGCGTATCCGGGAGATATTTTTTATTTGCACTCTCGTCTTCTGGAGCGCGCCGCAAAACTCTCGGACAAGCTCGGCGGTGGGTCACTAACAGCGCTTCCTATTATTGAAACACAGCAAGGCGACGTGTCCGCGTACATTCCTACGAACGTGATTTCAATTACAGACGGGCAGATTTATTTGGACACTGACCTTTTCAACAAAGGCATGCGTCCCGCGGTAAACGTTGGTCTCTCGGTGTCACGCGTGGGTTCAAATGCTCAAACAAAAGCGATGAAGAAAGTTGCCGGGAAGATTCGTTTGGAGCTTGCGCAATTTCGCGAGCTTGAAGCGTTTATGCAGTTTGCGTCTGACTTGGACAAGGAAACAAAAGATCGCATTGAAAAAGGTCGACGTCTTTCGGAGCTATTGAAGCAGACAAACGGGAAACCGCTTTCATTTGAAAAGGAAGTCATCGTTATTTTTGCTGGCATCTCCGGAATTATTGACAAGGTCAAGGTTGAGGACATGCGTCTTTTTGAGGACAAACTTTCAGAATACTTTGACCATCATGCAAAGGGTATCGTAGAGGCGATTAGAAAAGATCGTGCGATAGCAGAACAAACAGAGGCAAATTTGAAACTTGCTCTTGCGGATTTTGTAACATCGCACCCAGAACTCTTCATCGTTCACTAGTAGTATTTTCTAAAAACTAAAACCTACAAACTAACACCTACCCAAATGTCATCCCTTCGCGCGATAAAAGGAAAAATACGCTCTGTGCAAAAGACGCACCAAGTTACAAAAGCTATGGAGGCTGTTTCTGGTGTAAAGATGCGCAAAGCGCAGTTGTCCGCGCTTACAGCGCGTCCATATGCTATGGCGGCGTTTAGAATTCTTTCTCGCATCTCGCACTCAGTTGATATTGCTCGCCATCCGCTTGTTGCGGTGCGTCCCGTGAGTAGCGTGCTTTTAGTTATTGTGACGAGCGACAAAGGACTTGCCGGCGGGCTTAACAGTGGGGCAACAAAGTGCGCTCTATCTTCTCTCTCGGACAGATACATTTCTCGCGAGAACACAGGTGTTATTGCTATTGGTCGCAAAGGCGAGGAGTTTTTTGCGCGTCGTGGGTATATTATGGAAAAGCATATCGAAACAATGAAAGACGAAAGCGCCATCGGTGATTTTTCTGGGGTCGTGTCGCTCATAACTGACTTGTTTACAAATGGAAAGTACGACGAGTGTATGCTAGTGTACACAAACTTCCGCTCAACATTTGAACAGGAACCAGTTTCGCGCTTGCTTCTTCCTCTTTCTGTGGAGGGACTTACAACAATGATAAAGGGCATCGTGCCAGAGAAGGGCGCGTTTGCTGAAACCAACGTTGATATTGAAAAGGAATCGGCGCCGGCTGACTATTTGTTTGAACCATCTCCAGAGGCGGTGTTTGAAACACTCATCCCGCGACTCCTCGCTATTGAGCTCCATCATGCTTTTCTGGAAGCAAAGGCGTCCGAGCATTCGGCGCGAATGGTCGCTATGCGAAATGCTTCTGATAAGGCCGAGGAAGTGACATTCTCACTCACGCGTCAGTACAACAAAGCCCGTCAAGGCGCGATAACGAGAGAGATGAGTGAGATTATCGGAGGGATTGAAGCGATGAAGTAATTAACAGACCACAGGAAATTTTAATAAAAATATTATGAACACAGGAACAATTAAACAAATCGTCGGACCGGTCGTAGATGTGTATTTTGAGCACAACATTCCAGAGGTAGA
>DNMN01000017.1:3049-5349 GCA_003489395.1 Candidatus Yonathbacteria bacterium
GGCGCTCCTGTTTCTGTTCCTGTGGGCGAGGCGGTGCTCGGACGACTTTTTAATGTGCTTGGCGAAACCATTGACGGCGGAGCATCCTTGCCTCCAAAAACAGGGCGTAAATCCATTCACCGCAAACCGCCGGCATTTAAGGAGCAAAAAACAAAGACTGAGATTTTTGAAACTGGCATCAAGGCTATTGACCTCATGGCTCCGTTCGTAAAGGGAGGAAAGGTAGGTCTCTTTGGTGGCGCGGGAGTGGGAAAGACAGTTATCATTCAGGAGCTTATCCGAAACGTGGCGACAGAGCACGGCGGATATTCTGTGTTTGCAGGTGTCGGCGAGCGTGTGCGTGAGGGTAACGACCTTTATCACGAAATGAAAGATTCAGGAGTGCTTGCAAAAACAGCTCTTGTGTTTGGACAGATGAACGAGGTACCGGGCGCTCGCGCGCGAGTGGCGCTTTCTGGGCTCACAATGGCAGAGCATTTTCGCGACGCTGGTGGTAAGGACACGCTTCTTTTTATGGATAATATTTTCCGCTTCATTCAGGCAGGCGCAGAAGTTTCCGCTCTGCTTGGACGTGTGCCATCTGCGGTGGGCTATCAGCCAACGCTTGCCGAGGAAATGGGTAAGCTTCAGGAGCGAATTGCTTCCACCACAAAAGGTTCTATCACCTCTGTCCAAGCTGTGTACGTGCCTGCAGATGACCTCACCGACCCTGCGCCGGCAACAACTTTCTCTCACTTGGACTCTACGGTCGTGCTTTCTCGCGCGCTCGCATCTCTCGGTATTTACCCGGCTATTGACCCACTTGACTCTACCTCTGGCGCGCTTGATCCGCAGATAGTCGGAGAGCGTCATTACAAAGTGGCAATGGAGACACGCAAGGTGCTTCAGCGTTACAAGGACCTTCAGGATATTATTGCAATTCTCGGTATTGAGGAACTTTCAGATGATGACAAGCTCGCGGTGAATCGCGCGCGAAAGATTCAGCGTTTCCTTTCCCAGCCATTTTTCGTTGGTGAGGTTTTCACCGGAACTCCAGGCAAGTATGTAAAACTTGAGGACACGCTTGACGGTTTTGAGCAGATCCTTCTCGGCAAGTTTGATGATGTGAATGAGTCGGCATTCTATATGAAGGGGACTATTGATGATGTGAAATAATATGTCAATGAAGCTAACCATCGCAAAAGTGGACGAAGTGCTCTTTAAAGGAGAAGCAGAGAGCTTGTTTTGCACTGGCGGAATGGGCGACCTTACTATTCTTCCTCACCATGCGCCTCTTGCGACGCCTCTCAAAAAGGGTGTTCTAAAAATTGTTGACAGCGAAGGCAAGGAAATTATAATTCCCGTGGAGAGCGGAATATTGGAAGTGGCTCATAATGAGGCGACAGTCATTTTGTAGAAAACTAAACTAAACTAAACTAAAAAATCAGATGCATAATAAGCTCACGACCGTGAGCTTATTATGCATCTATTTAATCCCTATTCCAGGCCATTAAGAAGCCTAGGAATTTTTTTAAAATCCTCTTTCAGAACTTCGCGCAGGGAGCCGTTGTAGAGAGCAGCAGCAGGGTGATAGAGAGGGAGGAAATTGCGAACCCTGCCAAAGTGATTTCCTGTAATTAGAACACCATGCGCTTCAGAGATTTTTTCTTCAGGGAAGAAATGATTCATTGAGTGGCGACCGAGAAAAACAATAAGCGCTGGGTCTATGAGTTTGATTTCCTCTTCAAGCCACTTTGCGCAGTCAGAAATTTCTTTAGATGTCGGGTCGCGATTTTCTGGCGGGCGATATTTCACGATGTTGGTAATGTACACATCATCGCGTTTCATTTTTATACTCTCAAGCATCTCAGATAGAAATTTCCCCGCGGAGCCGACGAATGTGCGACCATCTTTGTCCTCCTTTGCTCCTGGCGCTTCGCCGATAAATACGATTTGCGCGTTTGCATTGCCGTCACCAGGAACACCCTGTGTGGAGGAATATCTCAGCCTACAGGTACATTCCTGAAGCCATTTTTTGTGGAGTTTTTTGAGTGCCTCATCTTTTGACATCTGCTTATATTAGCACCTTGCCATCCGTGTGGTAAACAACAAAAAAACATCATTTTTGTGATGTTTTTTTGTTGTTCGAACTTTCTAAACCCGTCAGAATACTTTTTCTCAGTTGGAATTTTTTAAGCTTTTAAAAATTTTAGAATTCTGGCGCCGTCGCGTTTAAACTCTCTTTGAAAAATATATTATTGCCGGGTTTCGAATTATTTTTTAGTACTTGTTCACGCTTTACTTTTTACATAATCGCTAGT
>DNMN01000052.1 GCA_003489395.1 Candidatus Yonathbacteria bacterium
ATTGAGACAAAAACAAAAGACCTCCAAATCTTTTTTGGTGGGGCAAAAAAAGCAGACTGGGACGTTGGTCTCGCTGTGGATGCAATCCGTATTGGCTCAAAAGTAGACGCGGTAGTCCTCGCCTCGGGCGACGGCGACTTTGTACCGCTTGTTGAATATTTAAAATTTATGGGCACACAAGTTGAAGTCATTACTTTTGGACGCTCTGCTTCAGGCAAGCTTCGCGAGGCAGCAGACGACTTTGTTGATATGTGTGACGACCAGCGGAAGTACCTTCTCGGTTTCCGTGGTGGAAGCGCTGGAACAGGAAGCGCGCGCCGTCCACGCAAACAGGCGCCAAATCGTCGCAAGGAAACTCCTCCAAAGAGTGAGTAAAGAAAAGAAAAGAGCCCGTCGAGCACCAATAATGGTGCTCGACGGGCTCTTGCTTTTGGGTTACAGATTAGAAGTACTGCATATGAGGAACATCAAACATCTCACTTTCTTCCGAAACGATGACACGTTTGCTTTGCTTTGGCTCCGTCCCAGACGGATTTCCATCAGCCTGTGTTGTTGAGGCATCCTTGCGCGCGTGGTACGAATGTTTTGGTGAGGACATATCGCGAGTTGCGGAATCTTCTTTCTTCATTTTTTCTTCCCTTTTTTATAAGTTGACGTACAAAAACCAGTCCGTACACTACCACAGTATATCCAAAATTGCAACACATTGGTTGGATTCACAAATGATACAGTGTATAATTAAAAATGATGGAACCAATCGTACCTCACAAGAAATTAGAGCCTGGTGTCTTTCAAGGAAGACCCGACATCCCAGAGTCTGAGAAGATCGCGCCTCCTCGTCTCATTCGCACGATGAAAAGCGATATGGCAGACGCTGTAAAAAACCAAAACGAATCTGTTGTCTCTATTGCGATAGCGGAGGAGAAAAAGAAAGCAACAGCGCGCGCGGAATCATCAACAATCAAAACTCAAACGGAAAACCTTTCTCCCGCGCCGAAACCGCACGGCCGAATTATTGTTGTTATAGTTGTTCTCCTCGTCATTACAGCGCTAGTGCTTGCGTACATATTTGTGTTGCCAAAATTTAGCAACATCAAACTGCCAGACATTTCTATTCCTTCTTTCCCTTCTCTTGGAAAACCAACAACCGGCGAAACAACAGCAACGACAACGGAACCTATAATCTCACTCGCGCCATCACTCATTCCAGCGCAAAGTGAAAAGCGACTTAATATAACAAATAAAACACGCGAACAAATTTTTGATGAGATATCTGATGAGTTGGGAGAAGGAGCAACTGCAGGATTAATCAAGAATATATATTTTGAAGAATCGTCTGGAGCAGAACCTACAGCGATTTCCGCAAACCGCTTTTTCGTATTCGCGGACATTTCCGCGCCTGAAATTCTCACTCGCTCACTTGAAAAACCTTTTATGATTGGTTTCTGGGGAGAGGAAAATTGGGACGCAACGCCATTTATGATTCTAAAAGTTTCCGGCTACGACACAGGGTTTGCCGGCATGCTTGATTGGGAAAAGGACTTGCCACGCGCTTTTGATTTATTGTTTGGAACAAATATTAACACAGAACTAAAATCAAAAATTAAATTCCAGGACATAGTCGCGCTTGAGCGAGACGCCCGCGTAGTAGAAGCGCCGTCTGGGAAAACAATCTCATACGCATTCGCAAATGAAAACACTCTAGTAATAGCTGGAAGTGAGAAGGCTCTTGAGGCAATCATTCCTGTTGCAGGCAAAAACTAAACGCGGTACACTACGGGTACCATGACAAACACAAACGACCTAAAAGCAAAATTACTTGAAGAAAAAGCGCGCCTTGAGGGAGAGCTTTCCGGCGTTGGACACAGAAACCCTGAAATAGAAGGCGACTGGGAGCCATCTGCTCCTGACCTAAACAACCCAACCGCTGATGTAAACGATGTAGCGGACAGCATGGAAGCATTTGAAGAAAGCGCGGCAATAGAAGTGGAGCTAGAAGCGCGCTTGCTAGAAGTAGACGCTGCTCTCGCGCGCATTGATGCAGGCACCTACGGTGTTTGCCGTATCTGCGGAGAGAAAATTGAGGGCGCTCGTCTAGAAGCAAACCCTTCCGCTCCAACATGCATCGCGCACCGAGAAGGTTAAACGCTTCGCGTTTAACCTTCTCGGTGTGCACAATTGACATTTGACGAATGCACCCACTGTCAATTGTCAAACGTCAATTGTTAAATGTCCCCCAATCATGCAATTTTCAAAACTATTTTCAGCGCAAATAGTCGGTCTCGTCCCGCATATAGTAGATGTAGAAGTTGATCTCTCTAAAGGGCTCAACTCTTTTTCTTTAGTGGGACTGCCAAGCACTTCTGTGGATGAATCCCGCGACCGAGTGAGCGCAGCAGTAAAAAACTCCGGCTTTGATTCTCCGAAACAAAAAAATCAGAAGACTGTTATTTCTCTTGCGCCGGCCGAACTCAAAAAAGAAGGTTCTCACTACGACCTTGCTATTGCGCTCGCGTACCTAGTGGCGTCCGGTGAAACAAAGTTTGATCCAAAAGGGCGTCTTTTTCTTGGCGAGCTTTCTCTGGATGGAGTCCTTCGTCCCATTCATGGAGCGCTTCTTCTTGCCAACACCGCAAAGAATGCTGGCTTCACAGAAATATTTTTGCCAACTCATAATGCAAGCGAAGCGGCTCTCGTGGAAGGAATTAACGTGTACGGAGCTCGTAACCTATCTGAAGTACTGCAACATCTTGATAAAAAGAATAAATTTTTCATTACCCCAACATCACGCGTTGATACAAATGAGACAAACACCACAAGCGACAAGACAATCGTTGATCTTTCTCATATCAAAGGACAGGAGTTTGCAAAACGCGCGCTGGAAATTTCCGCGGCAGGCAACCACAACCTCGCAATGTGGGGGCCACCTGGAACAGGAAAAACAATGCTCGCGCAAGCATTTCCGCATTTGCTTCCTGATTTACAAAATGAACATTCGCTTGAAGTTACAGGCATTCATTCCGTCGCAGGAACACTTCGCGAAAATATTATGACGCGCCCACCACTTCGCGCTCCGCATCACACAGCGTCGTATCCCGCAGTTATTGGCGGTGGCACAGTCCCAAAACCGGGAGAGATTACTCTCGCTCATCGCGGTGT
>DNMN01000004.1:0-13388 GCA_003489395.1 Candidatus Yonathbacteria bacterium
GCAATTGTCGGCATTTTTGTAATATCGTAGTTTGCGATAAAATAAAAGAATGTCGGCGTAGCTCAGTTGGTTAGAGCATGGCACTCATAAAGCCAAGGTCGGAGGTTCGATCCCTCCCGTCGACACCATAGAAAACTCGTTTACGAGTTTTCTATGGTGTCGCGGATCGGGATAAATCCCTATGGCCAAGCCCGATTCTACTGAATCGCCGTCGACACCCGCAGATTGTTTAGCGGAACGTTTCCTGGTAGAATGCGCGAGTATCAAATTTGCGGTCGTAGCTCAGCTGGTTAGAGCGCCCGCCTGTCACGCGGGAGGTCGTGGGTTCAAGTCCCATCGACCGCGCAAATACAAAAATTACCTAACGCTACTGCGCTGGGTAATTTTTGTATTTGCGCGGTCGAAACAAGTGAACTGCTTCACTTGTGTTGGGATTTGAAAGCCGGAACATGTTTTTGTACTCAAAAACAGTGAGGTGGGGTCGCGAGTACTTATGAGCGTAGCGAATTAGTAACTCGTGACCAAGTATCGTCCAAGACGCGAATTTGCTAATTCGCCATCGACCGCGCAACTTCAAAAAGCATGATGTGAATACATCATGCTTTTTGTATTGGATTGAAAGAATGGTTCAAATAGTGTATTGTTTCGTGGGCGTGAGATAAGCCGCCTTAGCTCAGTTGGCAGAGCATTTCACTCGTAACGAAAAGGTCCGCAGTTCGATTCTGCGAGGCGGCTCCAGTAAATAATTATAATATCGCCGATGTAGCTCAGTTGGTAGAGTGCGTCCTTGGTAAGGACGAGGTCTCCGGTTCAATCCCGGACATCGGCTCCAGTAGTAAAACCGCTTCGGCGGTTTTACTTTGCCGAGGTCTGGATTGAACCGCGGGCCGCAGCACCCGAAGAGGGTGCGTAGGTTTCGAGCTCACTAGAGCGAGAGGCAACCCCGGACATCGGCTCAATAATGAAAAGCCCCAGAATTCGACGAAGTCGAATTCTGGGGCTTTTCTGCTATACTCATATTTAATGACAAAGGAGGAAATGCAGGCGAAAATTGTAGAGCTTGAGGCTGAAATGGTTACGACTGATTTTTGGTCGGACAAAAATCACGCTCAGGCAGTAATAAAAGAAATCGCGGAACTCAAGGCAAAAATCGCAGGTGTCGGTAAATACGACAAAGGAAATGCGGTGATGACTATTTTTTCCGGTGCTGGCGGGGATGACGCTGAGGATTTTTCAGCGATGCTTCTAAATATGTACATCAAGTTTTTTGAGAAGCAAAAATTTGAAGTAAAGTTTTTGCATGAAAATAAAAACGACCACGGCGGATACCGAAACATTACTCTTGAAATTCACGGCAAGAATGTGTACGGAATGCTAAAAAATGAATCCGGTGTGCATCGCCTCGTTCGCATCTCGCCGTTTAATGCAAAACAGCTTCGTCACACTTCGTTTTCAATGGTAGAAGTTATACCAGATTTCAAGGATAGTGGAAGTGATGAGATTGTTGTACCTGCCGATGACATCCGTGTAGAGTTTAGCCGTTCGTCCGGTCCGGGAGGACAGAATGTAAACAAGAGGGAGACCGCAGTACGTGTGGTGCATATACCCACCGGCATTGCCGTGCATGTGGAGACCGAGCGTTCTCAGGAGCAAAATCGCGAGAAGGCGATTCAGGTTTTAAAAGGCAAACTTTTTAAGAAGCAAGATGACGAAAGAAAAGCAACCGAGAGCGGAATGTATATTTCAAAGACCACCGAAATAGAGTGGGGAAATCAAATTCGCTCGTACGTTCTCCATCCATACAAGATGGTAAAGGACCATCGCACAAACGTGGAGACTTCAAACGTTGACGCCGTTCTTGAGGATGGCGAGATAATGCCATTCATTGAAGCGGAGAGGGAACTTTAGTTCTGTCATTTCCTTCATTTCAAAAAATTTGGTAAACTTAACCAATGATTTATTTTGATAGTGTTTCAAAGTCTTACCCTGATGGCACTAAAGCGCTTGATGGCGTGACTCTCTCGGTAAAGGACGGAGAATTTGTGTCCATTGTCGGACACTCAGGCGCAGGGAAGACAACCCTCGTGAAGCTTCTTTTGGGAGAAGACCACCCAACAAGTGGAAGTGTGTCATTTGATTCTGTTAATCTCGCAAAAATAAAAGCGAAGAATGTGCCGAAGCTTCGCCGTCGTATCGGTGTCATTTTTCAAGACTTCCGTTTACTTCCAAACAAGACCGCGTACGAAAATGTGGCGTTTGCGATGGAGGTGGCTGGGAAATCGGACGAGGAAATCGCTTCCGATGTGCCACACGTGCTTGACCTCGTGGACCTTACCAAGAAAATGTGGAATTTTCCTCGTCAGCTTTCGGGCGGGGAGCTCCAGCGTGTTGCCATTGCGCGCGCAATTGTAAATCACCCAGATCTTATTATTGCGGATGAGCCGACAGGGAACCTGGACCCTATCAACACTTATGAAATCGTTCAAATTTTGAAGAAAATTAATGACATGGGTACGACTGTTATTTTGACCACACACAACAAGGGTGTCGTGGAGGCACTAGGAAAGCGAGTCGTTACGATGGATCATGGGAAGGTTACNNGTGATACAATAGGAACAACATTATGTATTGGACAGCGCTTAAAAGAATTATAAAAGCAGGATTTATTAGTTTTTGGCGAAACGGCAGTGTTTCGCTCTCTGCTGTATTTGTGATGATTGTGGCGCTCTTTATGATCGCTTCAACACTGCTCATCACAGCGTTTTTGGGTACTGCGCTAGAAGACCTTCAAGACAAAATTGATATCAATATTTATGTAGATGCTAAGGCAAGTGAGGAGCAGATTATTAGCCTGCAAAAACAAATTGAAACTATTCCAGAGGTTGATAAAGTTACATATATTTCACGAGAGGATGCATTGACAGCGTTCCGCGCTCGCCACGAAAATGACCACCGTATCATTCAGGCTTTGGACGAAATAGGCGACAACCCTCTTCCAGCCGCGCTCACCGTAAAAGCAAAGGAACCATCGCAGTATCAAGGCATCGCAAACTTTCTTTCAAACAAATCCGAGCTTTCTGAAGGCAGTATGATTTCTATAATTAGCAAGGTGAACTATAACGACAACAAAGTCGCAATTGAGCGTCTTTCTAGGCTCATCGCTGGGGTAAAGAAGCTCGGCAGTATCATTACGGCGGTGATGATTGGTATTTCTATTTTGATTACGTTTAACACAATTCGTCTCGCTATCTTTATTGCGCGCGACGAGATTGGCGTAATGCGCCTCGTGGGCGGAAGCAACGAGTATGTTCGCGGGCCGTTTGTCGTGGAGGGAATTCTATACGGGCTCGTAGCGGCGTTTCTCACGCTCATTTTGTTTTATCCGATTACATATTGGCTCAAAAACACAACGCAGGTATTTTATGGGGGCGTGGATTTGCTCCAGTACTTTGTAGCAAACTTTGTGCAGATTTTTCTAGTCGTTGTTTTGTCAGGTATTGCCCTCGGCGCTGTGTCCAGTTATCTGGCGGTTCGCAAATATTTAACATCACGCTAGCTCAATATGAAAAAGAAAACACGCAAATATATTTTTGTAGTTGGTGGCGTGATTTCTGGAGTCGGCAAGGGAATAACTACTTCTTCAATTGGAAAGATTTTGCAGTCGCACGGGTACAAGGTGACTGCTATGAAGATTGACCCGTATGTGAATGTGGATGCAGGAACGATGAATCCCACAGAGCATGGCGAGGTGTTTGTGCTAAAAGACGGTGACGAGACAGATCAGGACATGGGCAACTACGAGCGTTTTCTTGGCACATCACTTTCTCGCGACAACTATATGACGACTGGACGTGTTTATCTTTCTGTCATTGAGAAGGAGCGCGCTCTTGCGTACAAAGGTAAATGCGTGCAGGTTGTACCGCACATTCCATATGAGGTTATTGACCGTATTAACCATGCAGTAGACAAGGCCGGAGCAGAGATTGTGGTTATAGAGGTTGGTGGCACCGTGGGGGAATACGAGAACATTCTCTTTCTTGAAACCGCGAGAATGTTGAAGATTAAAAATCCTGACGATGTGCTTTTTGCGATAGTGTCGTATCTCCCAACACCAAACACCGTTGGCGAGATGAAGACAAAACCAACTCAACACGCGGTACGCGCATTAAACAGCACGGGCATTCAGCCAGATTTTATTATTGCTCGCAGTAATACAGCGCTCGATGAAAAGCGAAAGGAAAAACTCGCGCTATTTTGCAACGTAACTCCAGAAAGTGTTATCTCAGCTCCAGATGTAGAGAGTATTTATGATGTGCCTGGAAATTTTGAGAAAGACAAACTTGGCGACAAGATTTTGAAACGATTGAAATTGAAGTCACGCGGTACTTCAGAAGCATGGCGTGAATGGGAAGGCTTTGTTCGCAAATCGCACAGTGCAAAAGACGAGGTGCGAATTGCGGTCGTGGGAAAATATTTTGATACGGGAGATTACGTTCTTGCGGACTCGTACCTCTCTATTATTGAAGCTCTCAAATACTCGGCGATTTCGCAGGGCAAAAAAGCAAAACTTGTATGGCTTTCCGCGACGACATTTGAAGGCAAAAATCCACCTCTTTCTGAACTAATTGGTTTTGACGGCATTCTCGTGCCTGGGGGTTTTGGTTCACGCGGAGTAGAGGGCAAGCTAAATGTCATACGCTATGCGCGCGAGCACAAGATTCCGTATTTTGGAATTTGTTATGGTATGCAACTTGCGGTTATTGAGTACGCGCGAAATGTATTGGGATACAAAGACGCGACGTCGCGCGAGATTGATCCAAAATCAAAGCATCTCATCATAGATATTATGGAGGGGCAAAAGGAGAATATGGAAAAAGGAAATATGGGTGGAAGTATGCGTCTCGGCGCGTATCCTGCTGTACTTGGAAAGGGAAGCATTGCTCGCACAGCATATGGTGAGGATAAAATAGTTGAACGCCATCGACACCGCTTTGAGGTTAATCCAGAATATGTGGAGGCGCTTGAAGAAAAAGGCCTCGTCTTTTCTGGCAAGTCACCAGATGGCAAGCTTATGGAAATAGCCGAGCTCCCAACAAGCGCTCATCCATTTTTCCTCGGCACGCAGTTCCACCCAGAGTTTGAAGCGCGTCCACTTAGCCCGCATCCAATTTTTACGGCGTTTATTAAGGCTGCAATAGTTCGCGGAAAAGGCAAATAACAATCTCAAAAAGGTTAAACCTTTTTTGAACAAATATGAACAAAAAATACTCTATTATTTTAGCGACTATAATAATCCTGGGTTTTAGCGTGACGTGGAAGTTGACGAACAACCCGATACCAATCGTTGTCACAAACTTTGAAGAGTGTGTAACGACTGGAAGTCCGGTGATGGAGAGTTATCCACGCCAGTGTCGATATGATAATCAAACATTTGTTGAGGGAATCGGCAACGAGCTTGAAAAAGTTGATCTCATTCGTATTTCCAATCCTCGTCCAAATCAAGTTATAAAAAGTCCGCTCACAATCACCGGTGAAGCCCGTGGCACGTGGTTTTTTGAGGCGAGCTTTCCTGTGGTGCTTGCCAACTGGGATGGGCTAATCATTGCTCAAGGTATCGCACAAGCAAAAAGTGAGTGGATGACAACGAACTTTGTGCCGTTTGAGGCGACACTCACATTTCCTGTTGATAAAAATGTGTATAGCAACAGAGGCGCGCTCATCTTGCGTAAAGATAATCCTTCGGGTCTTCCAGAACATGACGATGCGCTAGAGATACCAGTAGTGATTCAAGGCAACTAAAAAATATTCATGCCAGACAAATATTCAGCAGTGTGGGTGTCGCATTCTTCTATGGGGGATTTTCTAAAATGCCCTCGTTCGTACTATCTGCACAATATGTACAAGGATCCGAAAACGGGGCACAAAGTCTCTATCGTGAACCCGCATATGTCGCTCGGTGTTGCGGTGCACGAGGTGTTGGAGGGACTCGCGGATTTTCCTGCTGATGAAAGAATGAACAGAGACCTTCTCGCGCTCTATGAAGCAGGGTGGAAAAAAGTTACCGGCAAAAAAGGCGGTTTTACGAGTGAGGAAGAAGAGGCGGAGTTCAAGGCGCGTGGCATTGTGATGCTTGAAAAAGTTGCGAGCGACCCGCGTTTTCTCGTAAACAAATGTATAAAGCTTCCACAAGATAAAATGCCATGCAACTTTTATTTGAGCGAAGAGCACAATATTATTTTGAATGGGCTTGTTGATTGGATTGAATATTTACCTGAGACTGACTCTCTTCACATAGTAGACTTTAAAACAGGCAAGGTCGAAGAAAAAGATGGCTCACTTCAACTTCCAATATATTTACTGCTTTGCGACGCGCTTCATAAAAAACGCAAAGTGACAAAGGCGAGCTATTGGTATTTGGAAAGCGACAAAGTGGTAGAAAAGGAACTTCCGCATTTGGATAAGGCTCGCGAGGACGTGCTCGCCGTCGCGATGAAAGTAAAAGAAGCGCGCGACACTGCTAAGCGAGATGGCTTTGAAAAAACTTTCGTCTGCCCACAGGGTGCGTACAATCTAGAGACAAAAGAAAATGGTTGCAACAACTGTCGCCCTTACGAGTTTATTCTCAGCGGCAACCCACTCGTAGAATTTGTAGGGGTAGGGGGTTTCTCTCAGGATATGTATGTGTTGAAAAAGTAACCACCACACATCCCCGCCTACTTTGTTGCGTGCATATAGTTTTCTTTCACCGTAGCAGTAGTACGCCTCAAAAAAACGATATGCACGCGCCTCGTATCCGTGGCGCGTGGTGGTTACTTGAAATGCTCTTGAAAAACAGTCGAATTTGGGGTATTGTGACCCTACATTGCTAAACGGCACTGTAATTGCGAGATCGTCTAATGGTAGGACATCGCCCTCTGGAGGCGAGTATCTTGGTTCGAATCCAGGTCTCGCAGCAGTACACAAAAGCACCGAGCGCCAGTGACTGGCGCTCGGTGCTTTTGTATGCGACTGTCACAGTGGTGTGCTAAAATAATAAAAAATGATTGACAGAGCTCTCAAATGGAAATACAAAAATACTGCGCTCCTAATACTTAGTTTGATTGCGCTGTTTTTTCTAATGGATACCGAGATAGCGCACTCTATCATCAAAAGTATCGGTAACTTTGGATATTTTGGCGCGTTTGTGACGGGAATATTTTTTGTTTCAACATTCACAGTAGCCCCATCCTCGCTCGTGCTTTTCCACTTGGCAGAGGAGTTCAATCCGATACTAATTGCGCTCTACTCTGGAGCTGGTGCTGTAATTGGAGACCTCATTATTTTTAGTTTTCTAAAGGATGGCGTATTTGAGGAGATTCGCCCATTTTTTGCTGGTTTCAAGGGTCCGTATTTGGACGCGCTCGCGCGCACTCCATATTTCGCCTGGCTCGTTCCTGTAGCAGGAGCAATCATTATTGCGTCTCCATTCCCAGACGAGGTTGGAATAGCGCTTATGGGACTTTCAAAAATAAAGACGTGGCAGTTCGTCATGTTGGCATTCATGCTAAACTCCACAGGAATATTCCTCATTGTTACTTTGGCAGCCACCTTGTAGACCACGTGCTTATGGGTTGCTGAATGTGCTAAAATATATTCAACAATGAAAAAAGTTATGCGCGCTGTTATGGTGGTTGCGATATTGGGGTTTGTGGTATTTTTGTCTGTTTATATCGGCACTCACAATATGGGAGTATTTAATCCCAAAGGGGTCATCGCGCTTGCGGAAATGAACCTCATTGTGAAAACCACTCTTCTCATGCTCATTGTGGTTATTCCAGTGTTCATTATGCTCGGAGTTTTTTCGTGGAGATACAGAGCAGGAAATACGAAGGCAAAATACACTCCCGATTGGCATAGTAACATTGTGCTAGAAATAATTTGGTGGACTATTCCGATAATTATTATTGTTTTCATCGCAAGAATGACATGGGTGTCTAGCCACGAGCTGGATCCATTCAGGCCTATTGTTTCAAATGTTCCTCCGATTACCATTCAAGTTGTGGCGCTAGATTGGAAGTGGCTGTTTATTTATCCAGAGCAAAATATCGCGACGGTAAATTTTGTGCAGTTCCCAGAGGATACACCAATCAATTTTAGAATCACAGGTGACGCGCCAATGAATTCATTTTGGATTCCACAACTCGCGGGACAGATATACGCAATGGCAGGAATGGATACAGCTCTCCATGTAATGGCCGATGAATCTGGAGAGTATATGGGGGTATCATCAAACTACAGCGGTTATGGATTTTCCGGAATGAAGTTTACTGCAAAGGCAACTTCGCGAGAAGAGTTTGATTTGTGGATAGAAACTGTGCGACAGTCGCCAGACGCGCTTAGCTCTGAGGAGTATGAGAAACTTGCAAAGAAAAGCAGAAACAATGATGTTGCGTACTATTCGTCCGCCGAGGATGGTCTGTATGGTAAAATAATAATGAAATATATGATGCCTATGGAAACGCCGGCACCGATGAATATGTCAGAAATGCACGGAATGAGTCAATAAATATTATGTTTGGAAATCTAACACTATCCGCGCTCCCTCACGAACCGATTACAGTCGGAGCCGGCATCTTTATGGCTGTCGCAGGCGCAACCATCATCAGTCTTTTGTTTTATTTTAAACGTTGGAAGTGGCTCTGGACTGAATGGCTCACATCTCTAGATCACAAAAAGATTGGCGTGATGTACATAATTCTCGCGCTCGTGATGTTACTTCGTGGTTTCTCCGACGCAATAATGATGCGTCTCCAACAAGCTCTTTCTGTTGGCGACGCATTCGGCTATCTGCCACCAGAACACTACGACCAAATATTTACAGCGCACGGAGTGATAATGATTTTCTTTGTTGCTATGCCTCTTATGTTTGGCTTGATCAACTTGGCGGTACCACTCCAGATAGGCGCGCGTGATGTTGCATTTCCTTTTCTAAACTCATTGTCCTTATGGTTCACTGTTGTTGGAGCCGTGCTTGTGAACCTATCGCTCGTGCTTGGCGAATTTGCCGCAACAGGCTGGCTCGCGTACCCTCCGCTTTCTGGAATATTATACAGTCCCGGCGTTGGCGTGGATTATTATATTTGGGCTCTGCAAATAGCTGGAGCGGGGAGCCTGCTCTCGGGTATCAATTTCTTCGTGACTATACTTATGATGCGTTGCCCCGGGATGACCCTGATGCGAATGCCAGTTTTTGTGTGGACAGTGTTTGCGTCTATGACGCTCGTCATAATTTCTTTTCCAATTCTCACCGCAACTCTAGGAATGCTCTCGCTAGACCGTCTGCTCGGCATGCATTTTTTCACGTCTGACTTTGGTGGAAATGCGATGATGTATGTGAATCTGATTTGGGCGTGGGGACACCCAGAAGTGTACATTCTTGTTTTGCCAGCATTCGGTATTTTCTCCGAGGTTGTTTCCGCCTTTTCGCACAAGAAACTTTTTGGCTATACCACGATGATATGGGCAACAATCGCAATTACATTTTTGTCGTTTGTGGTTTGGGTGCATCACTTCTTTACTATGGGAGCCGGCGCAAACGTAAACGCCTTTTTTGGAATTATGACAATGATTATCGCAATCCCGACAGGAGTAAAAGTTTTCAACTGGCTCTTCACAATGTTCCGTGGACGCATAGTGTTTGCGTCGCCGATGCTTTGGACAATAGGTTTTATTTTTACGTTTACTATAGGTGGGATGTCAGGAGTTTTGCTTGCAGTTCCCGGAGCCGATTTCCAGCTTCACAATAGTTTGTTTTTGATAGCGCATTTTCATAATGTGATTATTGGCGGGGTTGTGTTTGGATATTTTGCCGGACTCACATATTGGTTTCCAAAGATTTTTGGTTTCAAGTTGAACGAGCGTCTCGGCAAGGCAGTATTCTGGCATTGGATAGTCGGTTTCTTTGTCGCATTTGTGCCACTTTATATTCTTGGTCTTATGGGAATGACAAGACGCTTGAGCCATATTGATGGCTCTCTAGGATGGCAAACACTTCTCTATGTTGCAGGCATTGGCGTTGTGATTATCGGTATCGGCGTGGCTCTGCAGATTTTACAGCTCATTATTAGTATCCGTGATCGAAGAAGTAATATGGATACAACAGGCGACCCGTGGGATGGCAGGACATTAGAATGGTCTACATCTTCACCTCCGCCTTTTTACAACTTTGCGGTTATTCCAACAGTGCACGGAAGGCATCCGTTTTGGGACATGAAGCATGGCGATAGCGCAAAAGCAGAAACTCCGCATTACGAGGATATTCATATGCCAAAAAATACCGCGATGGGTTTGTACATTGCTTTGTCAGCGTTTCTTTTTGGCTTTGGTTTGGTGTGGCACATTTGGTGGCTTGCGATAGCAGGAGCGGTGAGCGTCGTTTCCCTCGTGATTATTCGCTCATTTAATTATGACACCGAATATGTTGTGGGTGCAGATGAGATTGCAAAAATAGAAGTAAAAACCGCGCAGAGAAAATTACAATTACTATGACAACAGATATTCTAAACACAAGAGAAGCAAAATCAATTTTTGGTTTTTGGATTTATATTATGAGTGACGCGCTTTTGTTTGGAAGTATCTTTGCAACATACGCGGTGCTTCACAACAATGTTTTCGGCGGGCCTTCGGCGAGCGACATATTCAGTATGCCGTTTGTGCTTGCCGAAACGCTCATTTTGCTAGCAAGCAGTTTTACATACGGGCTCGCTTCACTTTACGCGCATCATCACAACGAAAAGGACAAGGTGGTTCTATGGTTGGTTGTAACATTTTTGCTCGGCGCGACATTTATAGGAATGGAGTTATCCGAGTTTGCGAAACTTTTTCAAGGTGGAAGCAGTTGGCAGGTGAGTGGTTTCTTGTCGGGCTTCTTCACCCTCGTTGGTACGCACGGACTCCATGTAACGGCTGGGCTCATATGGATGGGGAGTTTGCTCGCGCAAGTGCTCCGGCACGGGCTAACAGTGAGAACGATAGGAAAAATATCAAATCTTGGAATATTCTGGCATTTCCTTGATATTGTGTGGATATTTATTTTCACGTTTGTGTATTTAATGGGCGCGATTTAATTTAATAAAATGAGCACAAACGATTTTAAAGTAATTGATGAACAATACGAAGCAGGTCGCCTTGCGATGCGGTCTTATGTGATTGGGTTTGTGTTGTCTGCTATTTTAACACTCATTCCGTATATCATTGTTGTAAGTCATATGTTTGGGAAACAATCTCTTGTTTTGGCTGTAGTTTTATTCGGAGTTACACAGCTTTTGGTACAAGTAATATTTTTCCTTCATTTAAGCAAAAAGTCCAAACCGCAGTGGAACATAATCGTTTTTATTTTTACTGTTTTGATTGTTGCGATTTTAGTTGTTGGGTCTCTTTGGGTTATGTACAACTTAAACTACAATATGACCGATGTCTCTCCATTCAACTCAAATGAGGGATATATTCCTCAATAAGAATTTGATGAAAGATTATTTTTCAATCACCAAGCCGGGGATTATAGGTGGCAACGCGATTACGGTTGTTGCCGGGTTTTTGCTTGCTTCAGGAGGTGATGTTGATTGGTGGCTTTTGCTCGCGACGCTCGTCGGGCTCTCGCTCGTTGTTGCTGGTGGGTGTGTAATAAATAACTATATTGACCGTGACATAGATGGAATGATGGAGCGAACAAAGGACCGCGCGCTGGTAATAGGAACAATCACTCCGAGGATTGCGCTCATTTACGGAAAAGTCCTCGCAATATTCGGTTTGGGGGTGCTGGCTTTTTACACAAATCTTTTAACTACCGCAATGGCGGTTCTCGGGCTTTTTGTGTATGTGGTTGTCTATAGTCTGTGGCTCAAACGTACTTCAACGCACGGCACAATCGTCGGCAGTATTTCTGGGGCTATGCCACCAGTAGTCGGCTATTTGGCGGTGAGTGGAAGCATTGACCTCGGCGCAGTGATTTTGTTTTTTATTCTCGCGCTTTGGCAAATGCCACACTCTTTTGCGATTGCAATATATAGGTTGGAAGATTATACGAAAGCAGGAATTCCCGTTCTACCAGTTAAAAGAGGAATTGCTATCACAAAGATACATATGCTTATTTATACTGCCCTTTTTGTGATGGCGACATTCGCGCTAGCAGTGTTTGGGTATACAGGATACGAGTATCTTTTAGTAATGGTCATCCTCGGTCTTGGCTGGCTCGGTCTCTCTGCAAGTGGATTTTATTCCACGAACAATAAATTCTGGTCTAGAAATATGTTTGTTTACTCAATCGCAATACTCGTAGTATTTTCTATAATGATTGCGATTGAAGGATTTTAGAGCCTGTCTCCAAGTGTCTAAGTTCTTGGGTCTTTTCGTTCCCATTCGGAAAGTTTGCTTGCCGTAAGTTCAATGTCAGACAAATCACGAATGAATTTTTCTTGTCCTTTTGGAACAATAGGGTAGTGTGGGAAATCATCAAGAGCGAGCGCTATGTCCCACAAATGTTTTTCAGAAGTAATCCAATCCGTACCAAATTTTTTTAATGAAAATGGACGAGAGTAGCTTCGCAAAGTTTTCTGTCCAGTTTTTGGAAATGTGTATTCGTGAAAATATGAGAGAGCTAGTTCTCGTGGACTTTTATACACAGGGTCGCGAAAGCGAAGCACCGGGTGATTTGTTTTGCTTATAGCTCCCCAGTAGCCATTTTTCTTGTAGAGCGCGACCACATGGTCGTAATCAATGTCCAGTGCTTTGAGATCTAGAAGAAGTGGTTTTTCTCCGTGCATCCAGAGCGCAGTAGCGGCAATAAGCGCGCCCTCAATACAATGCGCTCTCCCTTTTTCCAAAACCATACGTGGCGAAAAACACGTGTCACCTCTCTTGCTCAAGTTGGCAGGAATAGTATCAAGGTAGTCCTGAATTTTATGCGGAGTAGTGAGCTCCTTAAAAATCGCAAGTTCCTCTGGAGATAGTCCGAACATTCTTTGATTATGACAGAATACATTGGCGCGTTCAAGATGGTACAATATATAAATGAGACCCCGCGCTGTAATACTCGTTGTTATTATTATCTTGCTGACCGCTATTGGCATTTACTATTTTGCTCGCAACGAAAAGACAATCACAAATTACCCTTCAGGTGGCACAGACATCATAGCGTTTGGAGACAGCTTGGTGGAAGGGCTGGGCTCAACAAATGGAAACGACTTCGTGTCGCTTCTTTCTCGTAAAATCGGGGAGTCAATTGTAAATTTGGGGAACGCTGGGGACACAACCTCAGACGGTCTTGCGCGCATTAGCCAACTAGATGAATACAATCCAAAAGTGGTGCTCCTCCTTCTTGGTGGCAATGACCATCTGAAAAAGATACCGGT